>JBDUBP010000110.1:0-11289 GCA_040004075.1 Acidobacteriota bacterium
GCTTCGACAACTCCGGCCGCAAGTTCGACGCGAAGGGAAACCAGGTGGACTGGTGGACCGCGGAGGACGCGAAGAGGTTCGAGGAGGGCGCCAACTGCATCATCCGCCAGTTCGACGGGTACTTCGTCGACAAGGGGGTGCACGAGAACGGCGCGCTGGTCCAGGGAGAGGCCATCGCGGATCTGGGCGGCCTGACGATCGCGTACCGCGCGCTGAAGAAGAGCCTCGAGGGGAAGGGCGAGCCCGCGCCGATCGACGGCCTGACGGCAGACCAGCGATTCTTCATCGCAAACGCGCGGCTCTGGGCGTCCAACCACCGGCCGGAATTCGCCAGGCTGATGGCGCAGACCAACGAGCATCCGATCGGGCAGTTCCGCTCGATCGGCACGGTCTCCAACATGCCGGAGTTCGTGCGGGCGTTCGGCTGCACGCCCGGCTCGGCGATGGTGCGGACGCTGAGGTGTCAGATCTGGTGAGGTGACGGGCAGAGAAGGCGGGAGCTCTCCCCCCTCTTCCCGCCTTTCGGAACGGGAAGCCTCACAGGCCTCGAGTCAGCGGGAGATGCCCCCTCATCCTCCCCTCTCCCCGAGCCCGGGGAGAGGGCGAGAGGGCGCCGCCGACTCCGACGCGGCTGCCGCCGCGGTCTTCAGATCCGCGACCAGGTCCGCGAAGAGCGCGTCCGAGGCGGCCTGGTCTCCCGCGCGCAGCACCGCCGACGGGTGCCAGGTCGCCATCTTCCTCGGCCCCGACGGCGAGTCGAAGAAACGCCCGCGGCTCGCCCGCATCGTGAAGGTCGGCGAGAGGAGCGCCTTCGCTGCGCTCGCCCCGAGGCAGACGACGACCTCCGGCTGGATTGCCTGGAGCTCCGCCTCGAGCCACGGGCGGCACGCGAGAATCTCGATCTGGCGCGGCGTGTTGTGGATGCGGCGGACGCCGCGCTCGATGTACTTGAAGTGCTTGACGGCGTTCGTCACGTAGATCTCCTCGCGCGGGATCCCCGCCTGCGTCAGCGCGCGGTCGAGAACCTTTCCGGCGGGACCGACGAACGGCTCGCCGCGCCGGTCCTCCTCGTCGCCTGGCTGCTCGCCGACCAGCACGAGGCGGGCGGACGCGCGGCCCCGGCCGAACACGGTCTGCGTGGCCGGCTCCCAGAGATCGCAGCCGCGGCAGCTCCGCGCCGCCGCCTCGAGCGAGACGACGTCGCGCGAGGACTCGGGCGGGAGGAACGGCGCGGCGCTCGGGGCGGCCTGCTGGTCGCGGATCATGCCGCCCACCCGATCCGAGGCGGCCGCCAGAAGCTGCGGAATCGCGCGGGTCTCCGGCATCTCGTTCCAGAACCGAAGCGGCATTTCCGCGCGTTGCGCCCTTTGATTCACACGCGCCGGGTTGAAGATGCTGGCGTAGTAGGCACGCCAGAGACCTTCCATCTCGTCTTCGCGCGGCGCCGCGCTCCTCGGCAGGCCGCCGTCGAATCGCAGCGCCGCGCCGTCCCAGTGCGCGGACTCGTCCGGCGTCAGGATCGACCAGCGCATCGAGGCGAAGCGATCCCGGAAGAATGGCGCGGCGACGCGGAGGATCCGGTGGTCCGGCCGGTACCACGCGACGAAACGCTCCCCTTCGTCGTCGATCACTTTCCGGAAACGCACGAACGCGTGCATCTTGTGGACATCGCGGTCGATCTGCCGGCTCATGAGCTCCAGGCGGCGGAGGTCGGGGTCGAGCTCGCGCGAGAGCAGGCCGCGCTCGCCGTGGGTCAGCCGCCAAAGAACGCAATAGAGGATCGACCAACGGGCAGCGTCGCGGTGGACCGAAACCTTTTTAGCGAGCGCCACGAAGCGGGCCGGGACGCGGGGCCGCGGATCCTCCGATTGCGTTACCGAATCCGGAGCAGGCTCGGACGCCGCCAATCCGGGCAGCAGGCGCTCCTCGCCCTCGCTCGCCTCCTCCACCCAGAGGACGTTTTCAGGCGGCGCCTGCGCGGAGAGCAGCTCGAGCGCGCGGGCGCGCCAGCTGGCGAAGTCCGGAACCGTCCGCGCCTCTCTCACAGCTCTCCCGTCAGCGCGCCCTCGGCGGCGGCATCGCCGGCGGCCGGCCCGCCGAAGAGGTCCCCCTGCGGCGGCTCCATGCGTGGCGCCGGCCGGGCCAGCGGGACATTCCGCCGCGGCGGCCCGTCGGCGGTGACCACGAACGGGTTCGCCCGCGAGAGGGGCACGCGCAGCGTCGCGAGGTCAGCGAGAGTGATCCGGTGGTAGCGGCGGATGCGGAGGATCCGCGAGACCGTGCGGCGGCCGAGCCCCGGCACCCGCAGAAGCGTTTCTCTTGGCGCGGTCTGCACTGTCACCGGAAAGCGCTCCGGATGGCGGAGCGCCCAAGCGAGCTTCGGGTCGATCGAGAGGTCGAGGTTCGGCTCTTCCGCGGTCGTCAGCTCCGCCGCGTCGAAGCCGTAGAAACGCACGAGCCAGTCGGACTCGTAGAGACGGTGCTCGCGGTGCAGCGGCGGCCGCGTGAGCGGCAGGCGTGCGTCGGCCTTCGGGAACGGTGAGAAGCCGGAGTAGTAGATGCGGCGCAGGCGGTGGCGGCGGTAGAGGCGGGAGGAGGTCTCGAGGATCTCGCGGTCGGTTGCGCCGGTCGCGCCGACGACCATCTGCGTCGTCTGGCCGGCCGGCGCGAAGCGGGGCGCGCGCGTGCTTTCACGGGCGGCCTCGTCCGCCTCCGCGGACTTCTCCCGGATCTGCGCCATCGTGCCCTCGATCACCTCGGTCTTCTTCTCCGGGGCGAGACGGTCGAGGTCCGCCTGGGTCGGCAGCTCGATGTTGGCGGAGAGCCGGTCCGCCCACCGCCCCGCCTCTTCCATCAGGCGCTCGGAGGCCCCGGGGATCGCCTTCAGGTGGATGTACCCGCCGAAACCGTGGTCCTGGCGCAGGGATCTTGCGACTTCGACCATCTGCTCCATTGTGTCGTCGGGACTCTGGACGACGCCCGAAGAGAGGAACAGTCCCTCGATGTAGTTGCGGCGGTAGAAGTCGAGCGTCAGGTCGATGACTTCCTGCGGCGTGAACCGCGCGCGCGCGATGTCCGAGGACACGCGGTTGACGCAGAAGACGCAGTCGTACACGCAGAAGTTGGTGAGCAGGATCTTCAGGAGAGAGACGCACCGCCCGTCGGGGGTGTAGCTGTGGCAGATGCCCGTGCCGTCGGAGTTGCCGAGTCCTCCCGGAACGGCGGCGCGCCGGGACCCGCTCGACGCGCAGGAGGCGTCGTACTTGGCGGAGTCGGCGAGGATGCGGAGCTTTTCTTCCCGGTTCATGAGTGGAGGCGGCGCCGGAAGAAATCGGACTCCGGCTTCGGATTCAACGCGGGGCGCGTCGGGAAAATTCGCCGGGCCTCGTCACGCCGCGGTCGAATTCAGCGGGTTTTCGCCGCGGCCTTCTTTCCGCCGGCCGCGCGGGAGGAGGTTTTCGCATGCATGTTGTCGACGAGATTGGGATACGGACGGCCGGCCTGCTTCGCGGAGCGTCTGGCCTTCGCCTTCTGAGCGGGCGTGAGCTTTCTCGCGCCCTTGCCGCTGCCCTTCTCGCCCCTGGGATTCGGTTGTTTCCAGGGCTCAGGTTTTCTCGGCACGAGGCAAGACAATGCAACCGGCGCGCCGACCGGCGGGGAAAATCTGGACACGGCGCAGATTCTGGTCCTTTGGGGAGAGGCGAGGCCCTCTTCCTGGTGGCGGAGCAACGGACGAGACCGACCCCCCCACCCCAGCCCTCTTCCCGATCCCGGGGCGAGGGGGCGGAGGCCGAGCGACGTCGAGAATCGTCCGCGCGGGAACCGGCGGTTATAGTTTGTGAAATGCACCCACGACGGCTCGGCGGCTCCGGTCAGACGGTCTCTCCCGTCGGGCTCGGCTGCATGGGGTTCTCCTGGGCCTACGGTCCCTCGGGCGACGACGCGGCCGCGATCGACGTCATTCGACGGGCGATCGACATCGGGGTGGATCACTTCGACACCGCGGACGTCTACGGGCCGTTTACCAACGAATCTCTTCTCGGGCGCGCGATCGGGGACCGGCGCGACCGGGTCGTCATCGCCACCAAGATGGGGCTCGTCGTCGAGGACAGGGCGACCTATCGCTTCGGGCGCGACGGCAGCCCGGCCCACGTGCGCGCGTCCTGCGACGCGTCGCTGAAGAGGCTCGGCATCGACGTCATCGATCTCTACTATCTCCACCGCGTGGACCCGAAAGTCCCGGTCGAGGAGACGTGGGGCGCGATGGCGGAGCTCGTCGCCGCCGGAAAGGTGCGATCGCTGGGCATTTCCGAGGCGACCGTCGAGGAGCTCGACCGGGTGTCGCGGATCCATCCGGTGACCGCGGTGCAGTCGGAGCTTTCGCTGTGGACGCGCGACTACCTGACGGGCGTCGTCCCGTGGTGCGCGGCGCACTCGGCCTCCTTCGTCGCGTTCGCGCCGCTCGGGCGCGGATTCCTGACGGGCAAGTTCGACGCGGACGCGCGCTTCGAGTCGTCGGATTTCCGGTCGAAGCTGCCCCGCTTCGGACCCGAGGAGGTCGCCGCCAACCAGGCGATCGTGGAGCGCGTTCGGGCCGCCGCGGCGCGACGCGGAGTGACGCCCGCGCAGATCGCGCTCGCCTGGGTGCTCGCGCGCGGGGAGCACGTCCTCGCGATCCCGGGGACGCAGCGGCGAAAGTACCTGGAGGAAAACGCCGCGTCGGCGTCGATCGAGCTGTCCGGGGAAGACCTCGCCGAGCTCGACGCGATCCCGGCGCCGGCGGGCGGGCGGTACTAGAAGGCGGGCCCGACGGGGGGGAGGGAAGGGTGAGGGTCCGGCCGCGACCACGACTGCCGTGCTGTTTCATCACCCCCCACCCCGGCCCTCTCCCCGGCGCGCGGGGAGAGGGGGCGGAAGAGAGCTCAACCGGCGCCCGTTGACACCATCGAGTCGTCCGCACTCGGGCCGTAGATCGCCGGCACCTTGCCTCCCGCCATCCGGACGTAGACCGCGAGCTGTCCGCGGTGATGAATGGAATCGAGCAGCATGAGCCACATGAGCTCGATGACGGGCAGCTCCAGCTTCAGGCCGGGCGGACCGAATGGCGTCTTTCGGGAGATTTTTTCCTCGGGAGCGGATTTGACGGTGTCAACCACGTCGCGCGCGCTCCGCTCGTACGCGCCCAGGGCCTCGGTCCAGGTCCCCGGTGGCGCGGCCCCCGGCGCGGTGTCGCCGCGCAAGGTCCGCAGCATGACGTCGTTTTCCCGCCAGAAGGTTTGAGCGAGCCGCAGCGCGGTGCTCGATCGCTCATGCGGTTTGAATTCCGCGTTGCTCTCGGGATACGCGCGCAGAACTCGCAGCGTCCTGGGTGTCTCCTTTTCGTAGAGCTCGAGCCACATCTGCCGCCGCGCGGCGGGCGAAATCTCGGGAGTCGAGTCGGCCATGAAGCACCTCCTTTGGGACACGGAATTCTTTCACCACACGATAGCCCGAGGATTCCGGCTTGAACCTGAACGTTGCCTCAAGGATCTCTAAGAGTTCCATCAAGTTTCATTTCGGCGGCACGGCCGGTCGCTGGCTTCGCCTCTCGAGGTTGCGGGAGCTCTCACATTCAAGGAGGGGTAATGCGAAAAGGAATGGCGGTGGCGATGCTGGCGGGAATCGGTGCGATGGTCGCGGAGAACGGTCTCGCCGAGGACCGGAAGAGCGGCGACAATCACGGGACGAGGATCGAGGTTCGCGACGATTGCGATTCGACCGACCCGGGCTGGACTCCGACTGGCGGGTGCAAGCTGAAGGGCGGCGCGGTCAACTTCGCCGAATTCAACCTGCTGGCGTTCTCGCCGCTGTCGGCGGGCAGTCCGGTCGGCCATCCCGCCTGGAGGATGGACCCGACGTACGTGCGTATCGATCCGGACGACACGCTTCGGGTCATGAACACCGGCGGCCGCGGTCACAGTTCACCGAGGTCGCCGACTTCGGAGGGGGAATGATCGCGCCGCTGAACGGAACCCTGGTCCCCGCGCCGGAATGCGCCGCCGCGGCGGCGCTTCCTGCCGGCACGAAGACCGAGGTTCCAGGGCTCGCCGTGGGGAACCACAAGTTTCAGTGCTGCATCCACCCGTGGATGCGGATGCTGGTGAAGGTGGAGGCCGAAGACGGCGGAGAGGAGCACGGCGGGCATCACTGACGGGGCCGGGTAACGGGAAACGCGAAAGGAAACATAAGAACGGAACTGGAACGAAGTCTCCTGGTTCGATTCGATTCCGCGGTCTTCCCGGAGCAAACGGGAAGGCCGCGATTCTTTTGTCATGAATCGGCTTCATCCCTCGATCAAAAAAGAATCGCATCCGTGATCGTTCCTCCGGGTCTAGGCTGAAAGCGAACCGGGTGGGCTGAGAGTTTCCGGCGGCGGGAGGAGCGATGACATCGAGGCGGGACTCGAAGACAGGCTGAAATGCCGAGAACGGCGCGGGACGGACGCCTGTGAAGATCACAATTCTTGGGACGGGTATCCTGGGCACCGCGCTCGCTCGGCGGTTCGTGGCGCGCTCCCATTCCGTCGTCCTGGCGTCGCGCGACCTGCGGAAGGCCGCCCGTCTCGCCGGCTCGCTCGGCCCGGCGGCGGAGCCAGCGCCGATCGGGGACGCCGTGCGGCGCGCCGAGGTGGCAGTCCTGGCCACGCGCTGGGAGAACACGCCCGAGATCCTCGGTCAGGCCGGCGCCTTCGAGGGCCGGGTCCTGATCGACGCCACGAACCCGGAAACGGAAGATGGACGCGCGCTCGCCGTGGGGCATTCGACCTCCGGCGCGGAGGCGATCGCGCGATGGGCCCCGGACGCCCGCGTCGTGAAGGCGTTCAACCACACCTATGCGGAGCTGCTCGACCGAGGCCCGGTGTTTCCCGGCGCCCTCGCGTCGGTCTTGTACTGCGGCGACGACGGCGGGGCGAAGGCCTCCGTCGCGCGTCTCATCGCGGACTGCGGGTTCGATCCGGTGGATGCCGGCCCTCTGACCAGTGCCAGATATCTCGAGCCTCTCGCTTTTCTCTTCGTCGAGCTCGTCCGTGGGTTGAACCGGGATCCTTCGGAGGTGGCGCTCTCTATCCTCTCGCGCGGGAAGGAGAGACTGGATGGAATGTCCTGAGCGCCGACACCGGCGGGATGCCCCTCACCCCAGCTCTCTCCCGCGGTCGCGCGCCCGGGGAGAGGGGGAAAGAGCGCTGACGCCCGGAGCGAGGGAGCAGAGGACCCGCGTTACCGCGGCGTGGGGGCGGGCATGAAGATCGGCAGCAGCGACGCGCCGAGGAAGACGGTCGCGAATGTCAGGAGGGCGGCGATCGAGAGGAGCCCGCCCGTGTTCCCGTCGAGATCGGCGTCGGACGGGTCGCTCCTCATGTACCGCACGGCGATCTTCTGGCCCTCATGGTAGGGGTTCGGCCGCAAGCGGTTCCGGATGTAAAGCGCCTCACCTCGCCTCCGCCGATTCGGAACTCGACGATCGGCGCGAAGAGCTTCCGCACGTCTGAGGGATCTTTCGAGGACGTCTCTTCGAATCTGACGATCTCGCCTTCGACGACCACGCCCTCCCGCTTCCAGTCCAGCCGCCGCCAGGCGAGCACGGCCAACCGCGCCATCGCGAGACCCGCACCCGCGAAAATGAGGAACAGGATCCCCCGGAGGATCACGATCTTCAGGGCATCGGCCGTCTCGGGCGACGCGGCGATTCTCTACGGCTGGCTGCATCAGGGTGGCCTCGATATACGCGACGCGCTCCGCGCCGATATGATCGAAGAGCGATGACGGCATCCTCTCTCGCGGACTTTTTCGGTCACCAGGCGTGGGCGGACTCGGTCCACTGGGGCGCGATCGCCTCGCACCCGGCCGCCGTCGACGACGACACGCTTCGCCGGCGGCTGTACCACATACAGGCGGTGCAGCGGGCGTTTCTCTCGGTCTGGCGCGGCTCTCCGAAATGGCCCGAGCCTCTCGAGAGCTATCCGAGCTTCGAGACTCTGTGCGAGGCCGCCCGGGGTGCGCACCGCGACGTCGCCGTTTTTTTCGAAAAGCTCGATCCCGGGCGCCTGGAGGAGAACGTCTCCGTGCCGTGGTTCCCCGCGCCGCACCGGCCGGTCCGCGTCGTCGATACGATGCACCAGGTGGTGATGCACAGCCAGGGGCATCGCGCTCAGAACGCGATCCGGCTCCGCGAGCTCGGAGGCGGCGCGCCGCTGACCGACTACATCGTGTGGATCCTCGACGGGCGCCCCGCCGCCCGCTGGGATTGACGGCGCCCATCCCGGAATGATCGACACCTCTCTCAAGCACTACCGGATCGTCGAGAAGATCGGCGAGGGCGGGATGGGTATCGTGTATCGAGCGCTCGACACGCACCTCGATCGAACGGTCGCCATCAAGATCCTTCGGCCAGAGGCGGTCGCCGACCCGGAGCGCAAGTGGCGCTTCGTACGCGAGGCGAAGGCCGCGTCCGCTCTGAACCATCCGCACATCGTCACCATCCATGACATCGACACGGACCAGGGCGTCGACTTCCTCGTCATGGAGTACCTCGACGGGACGCCTCTCGACAAGCTGATCCCGAAGGGAGGGCTGCCCGCCGACCAGGCCATCGATATCGGCGAGCAGATCGCCTCCGCGCTCGGCGCCGCGCACGCCGCCGGCATCGTCCATCGTGACGTGAAGCCGGCCAACGTGATGGTCGGGAAGAACGGGCGCGTCAAGGTGCTGGACTTCGGGCTGGCAAAGCTCGTCGAGCGGGACGCGCCGGACGGCGGCGCGACGACCGACTCCACGGCGACCGCCGGCACCGCCTACCTGCGCACCCGGCAGGGCGTCATCCTCGGGACGATCGCCTACATGTCGCCCGAGCAGGCGCAGGGCAATCCCGTGGATGCGCGCTCGGACGTCTTCTCCCTGGGCTCGGTGGTGTACGAGATGCTCGCCGGGCGGCGCCCGTTCCAGGGCGACTCGCATCTGCTGACGCTCACCGCGATCCTCCGCGACGACCCGCCTTCGTTGAAGGCGCTCCGGCCGGACGTCCCGGGCAAGCTCGAGAGCGTTCTGGCGCGCTCTCTCGCGAAGGCCCCCGCGGACCGCTACGCCACCGCGGCACAGATGGAGGAGGACCTCGGGGAGCTGCGGCGCGGCCCGGCCTCGGACCCCACGGACGGGACCGGGCGTCGCGTCTCGGTGCTGCGGCGGCCCGCGATCCTGATCCCTTCGCTTCTGGTCCTCCTCGCGGCGGCCGGCGCTGCCGCGTGGTCTCTCGTGCGCGAGTCGCGGATCCAGCGCGCGCGCGCCGAGACTCTTCCTGAAATCTCACGCCTCGTCGAGCACGACAGGGCCGCCCGCGCGTTCCTGCTCGCCCGGCAGACGGAGCGCTACCTTCCGCGGGAAGTGGAGACCCTGCGCGGGGAAGCGTGGCCGTTCATCGCCATCCGAACGGATCCCCCCGGTGCGGACGTCTCGATGAAGGACTATGAGGACGTCGACGGAGAGTGGCAGCCGCTCGGCCGGTCTCCCATTGAACGGCTCGCGGTTCCCATGGCCTACTATCGGTGGAAGATCGAGAAGCCGGGCTTCCAGACCGTCGAGGCGGCGGGACCCCATCTCAACGCTGCCATGCGCCTCGATCCGGTCGCGGCCGTGCCGGCGGGTATGGTGCGGGTGCGCGGCGGAGGGTTCGCTCTCCGGAGCCTGAGCGAGGTCTCGCTCGACGATTTCTGGCTGGACCGGTACGAGGTCACGAACCGCCAGTTCAAGGCGTTCGTCGATGCGGGGGGATACACCAAGCGCGAATACTGGAAACAGCCGTTCGCCCGCGACGGCCGGGAGATTCCGTGGGAACAGGCTGTGGAGAAATTACGCGATGCGACCGGGCGGCCCGGTCCTTCGTCGTGGGAGCTCGGAAGCTTTCCAGAGGGCCGGGAGGACTATCCGGTCGACGGGGTCAGCTGGTACGAATCTGCGGCGTACGCGGAATTTGCCGGGAAGAGCCTCCCGACCATCTACCACTGGTACAGGGCCGCCGGGATGGGCAACTTTTCCCAGATCCTGGGGCTGTCGAATTTCGGCGGGAAAGGACCCGCGCCGGTCGGCAAGCACAAGGGTCTGAGCCCTTTCGGCAACTACGACATGGCCGGTAACGTCAAGGAGTGGTGCTGGAACGAGGCGGGCGCGCGGCGGTACGTCCTCGGCGGCTCGTGGACCGACGTGAATTACATGTTCGGCGAAGCGGATGCGCAGGACGCCTTCACGAGGTTGCCGGGGTACGGGTTTCGGTGCGCGCGGTACATCACGCCGCCCTCCCAGGCGGTGACTCGTCCGGTCCCCGCGCTCTCTCGCGACTACAACAAGGAGAGCCCGGTCTCAGACGACGTCTTCCAGCACTACAAGCACTTCTTTTCGTACGATCGAACGCCGACGGACGCCCGGGTCGAATCGAAGGAAGAGGATTCGCCCTACTGGCGCAAGGAGAAGGTCAGCTTCGCCGCCGCGTATGGAAACGAAAGAGTCCCGGCGTATTTCTTCGTCCCGAAGAGCGCGCGCCCGCCGTATCAGACGGTTCTCTACTTTCCGAGCAGTCTGGCGGTCAACACGCGGTCGAGCGCCGATCTGAATCTGCGCAACCTCGATTTCGTGATCCGAAGCGGCCGGGCCGTTCTTTTTCCCGTCTACAAAGGCACGTACGAACGTCAGGTCCCCGATCCTCCCCTGGACTCGAATCTCTGGCGGGATCTGATCATCCAGCAGGCGAAGGACGTCGGACGCGCCGTGGACTACCTGGGGACGCGGCGCGACGTCGACATGAACCGCCTCGCGTTTCTCGGCGTGAGCCTCGGCGCGATCGACGGGGTCACGTTCGTCGCGCTCGAGAATCGTTTCAAGGCGGCGGTTTTGACGAGCGGCGGGTTCCGCCTCGGCCGGGCGCTGCCGGAGGTCGACCCGATCAATTTCGTTTCGCGGGTGAAGATTCCGGTGCTGCTGATCACGGGGAGGTACGACTTTTCGGCGCCCTACGACACCGCGCAGGCTCCGATGTTCCGGCTGCTCAGAACGCCTGAGAAAGACAAGCGGCACTTCGTCTACGAAGCCGGGCACATCCCGCCGCAGATGCAGCCGGTCATCAAGGAGACCCTGGACTGGCTGGATAAATATCTCGGGCCGGTGAATCCGCCGGGTTCGTGAGGCGTCCGGCTCTGACGCAGCGTGCCGGGTCCCCTCTCCCCGGCACGCGGGGACGCCGTAAGCAGGATCTGATTCTTGGCGT
>JBDUBP010000072.1:0-11204 GCA_040004075.1 Acidobacteriota bacterium
CGCGGCGGCCTCCATGGCGCAGGCCGCCGCCCGGCGGGATTTCGAGGCCATGGGAGCGGCGCTCGCGAGCGAGTGGGAAGCGCGCCGGCGGCTCGCGCCCGTCGTTTCGACGCCCGTGATCGAGCGCGCCATCGCCGCCGCGATCGCGGCGGGCGCGTGGGGGGGCAAGGCGTGCGGCGCCGGGGGAGGAGGCTTCGTCGTGATCCTCGCGCCGGCGGAGGCCACGCCTCTGGTCCGCCGGGAGCTCTCGGAGCTCGGAGTCGGACGGGTGGTCGCGGCGGCCGTCGTCTCCCGCGGTCTGGAAGTGGAATTGGAGAGCTGAATACTGAAAACTCCAGCCGACAGCTGACGGCTTTCAGACTCCTTTCATCCACGCGACGCAGCGCTCGAGCTCCCGGCGCATCGCCCCCGCCGATTCCGCGCGATGCCACTGCCCGTGCCCGGGCAGCACCCACTCGAAGGAGGAGTCGAGAAGGCGCTCCATGGACCGCGTCTGCTCCTTCCACGAGTACCAGCACGCGTCTCGGAAGGCAATAAGCCCGTTGCGGCGCCTCGACCAGGCGAGGTGATCGCCCGTGAACAGGTACCGGCCGCGGTAGAGGAGCACCGCGTGGCCCCGCGTGTGGCCCGGCGTCGGGATGGCGAGCAGGTCGTCCGCGAGCGGCACCGGATCCTCGCCCGAAAGGTACCGCTCGAGATCGGACGTCTCCCGGGATCGATCGGCCTCGTGCAGGACGCGCTCGCAGGAAAAGCGGCGCCGGAAGGCGGCGTGGTCAGCGACGTCATCCCGGTGGGTCAGGAAGAGGGTGGCGATCCCGCCGCGCGCCTCGAACTCCCGCAGCAGGTGCGCGACCGCTCGCGGCGAATCGACCAGCACGTTGCCCGCCGGCCGCTCGATGAGATAACTCCACGCGCCGAAGGAATCCTTCGAAGTGAACCCGCAGAACGAGACATTGTCTTCGACGGTTTCCGGGAATGCCTCGATGCCCGGCCGCGCGTTCTGCCGGGGGGATGTCCCGATCGACCCCGTCGGACAGGCCACCAGGGCCATCAGGGCGCGGCGCTTTTCGGCCTCGTCCGCGGGCTGCCGCGCGACGAACGAGTGGTCCGACGCTTCGGCGAACACCGCGGGCGCGATGCGCCGGCAGGCGTCGCAGTCGATGCACGTCCGGTCGACGTAGAAAGCCCCGTCTGCGTTGTCCGCCCAGCGATCCCGGAGGTTGGCCATGATCAGTCGTCAGTCGTCTTGTGTCAGTTGTCAGTTGTCAGTTGTCAGTTGTCAGTTCTGAGTCTGCCGGCGTCCTAGATCCTCTCCGGCGCCGGGACGGTCCGCTCGCCTGGGGAATCTCCGGTGTTGACCGTCGTCTTCGGCTCGATCAGCAGGACGTGCGCCTCCTCCATCGCGACCGGCTTGTGCTCGACGCCCTTCGGAACGATGAGCATTTCGTTCTCGGAGAGCTCCACGTCGCCGTCCCGGAAGCAGATCGTGAGGCGTCCCTTGACGACGAGGAACATCTCGTCCTCGGCCTCGTGCGAATGCCAGACGAACTCGCCGAGGACCTTGACCAGCTTGACGTGGTTGTCGTTCAAGTCACCGACGATCTTCGGCGTGAAGGGCTCGTGAAACAGGGACAGCTTCTGGGCGAGATTGATTTTGTTCATGGCGGAAGTTGAGAGTTCAGAGTTGAGAGTTAAGACTCATGGCTGATAGCGGATTCCTTCACATCCTGCCCGGCTCGGGGATCCCCAGAAGCTCCAGGGCGCGGGACATCTCCCGTTTGAAAATACGCGCGACCGCCAGGCGGCGATTCCGCACGGCCGCGTCCGGCTCCTGCAAAATCGGGTGGCGATGGTAGAACTGGTTGAAGCTCTGCGCGAGGGTGAACGCGTGCCGGGCGAGGGTCGAAAGCTCGAGCGATTCGACCGCTCGCTCCGCTACGTCCGGCAGCGACGCGGAATCCAAGAGCAGGGACCAGAGGTCGTCTTCCCAGGCGCCTTCCGGCGAGGCCGCCGCGATGCCTTTTTCCTGGAGCTTCCGGAAGATGTTGCCGGCCCGGACGAGGGAGTACTGAAGGTAGGGCCCCGTATCTCCTTCGAAGTTCAGGGCCTCGTCGAAGTCGAAGGCGATGACCTTGTTACGTCCGAATTTGAGCAGGAAATAGCGGAGCGCTCCCACGGCAATCGCCCGGGCGTCGGCCTCCGCCTCCGGACTCTCCTCGTTCCCCCGCCGTTTCCGGACCTCGCCGCGGGAGCGCTCGAGAAGCAGCTCGACCAAGTCGTCGGCCTTGACGCCGAGCCCTTTCCGGCCGGACATCTCGACGTACGGCTTTTTCTCGTCCTCCGCCGAGAGCCGGTACTCCTCGCCGAACCGGTCGGCCAGCTCGCGCGCGGCGCCGGGAGACAGGGCGACGATCTCGTAGGAGAAGTGCGCGCTGCGGTCGGCCTCCGAGGCGAAGCCGAGCACCCGAAGGCCCTCGCGGACCACTTTCTGGGGATAGGACTGCCGAACGTCGATGACGTTGACCACACGCTGCGCCCCGCCAAACGCCGGAGCCCCGGGCTGCCCGCCCTCGTGCGCCGTTCTCCAGACGGGATGCCGCCGGACGGACTCCGGGACCTCGTCGCCGTGCACGGTTCCCGAGTCCCACGCCGGGGCAAAGGGGACGTAGTCGAAGTCGATTCCGAGCAGGCCGAACTTCCAGAGCTGGTAGGCGATGTCCTTGGCGGTGTACGTGACCGTGCCGTTTGAGCGGACGAGGATCTTGTCGGGCTCCTCCATCCCCGCGAACTCGTCGGACTCCGAAAGCCGCAGGACCCAACAGCCCGCGTGCTTGCCTTCCGTCTCGAGAATCACGGCGCCGGAGCCGCGGAGCATCTCGAACGCTTTGGACCAGAAGTTCTTCTTCAGAATGTCGCTTTCCCGCGGAAGCAGGTCGTAGGCGATTCCGATGCGGCCCATCGTGGCGAGGTGCGCGGAGGAGACGGCGTGGGCGACCGCGGCGGCGATCCGAGCCACTTCGTTGCCGCCGGCCTCGATCGCGTGCAGCACCTCGGACCGCCACGCCCTGGTCTCCGGACGCGCCTCGTAGGTCCGGCCGACCTCGGCGTAGAGGTCCCAGCAGAGATACGCGAAGCCCTTGGGGTTGACCTCCCCCCCCGGCAGCCGAGCATTTTCGATCGCCTCGAGCGCCTCGGCTTCCGTGCGGACGCCGGCGAGGTGGAGCATCCCCGCGACGACGTCCGCCACCTGGACACCCGTGTCGTCGAGATAGTTCTGGACCTCGACCTCGCCGCCCAGGAAGCGGAGCGTCCGCACCAGCACGTCGCCGAGCACGGCGTTGCGCAGATGGCCGATGTGCGCCGCCTTGTTCGGATTGATGTTCGTGTGCTCGACGACCGTCTTGCCGGCGCGGGGCGCCGCCGCCGGCGCGACCTCGGCGAGCGAGGCGGCGAACGCGGCGCGGTCGAGCGTCGCGTTGACGTAGCCCCCGCCCTCGACGCGCACGCCCGAGACGCCGGCCGGAGGCGCCACCGCGCCCGCGATCTCCGCGGCGATCGCGCGGGGCGCCTTCCTCAGCGCCTTCGCGAGGTCGAACGCGACCGGCGAGGCGAGATCGCCGAGCGCCACCTTCGGGGGACGCTCGACGACGACGCGCTCGATCGAAACTCCGTAGAGTCGGCGCACGGCGTCCCCGAGCGCGAGCGCGAGGGCTCGCCGCGTCTCCTCGAGGGTCGGAGTCTCCAGCATGGCGGCACAATATACGTCGCGCGCACTGGATGGCCGGATCTCCACTCTCCACTCTCAACTCCGAACTCCCAACTTCTTTGGCTAATATGGTCGCGTGAGCGATTCGGTCATCCGTTCCGTGACGGTCGGCGCGAGAGCCTCCGAGGCGTTCGACGCTTTCACCCGCGTGTCGGAGCTGCTCTCGTGGTGGTGCGAGGGCGCTCTCGTGGGTTTGCGCCCCGGCGGCAACTGGGCCATCGGTTTCACCGACCAGCGGGGCCGCACGGAGGCGACGGTGCTCGGCAAGATCGCGGAGTTCGAGATCGGCCGCCGCCTCGTCGTGCGGGACATTTCCTACGAGCCGACCGCCGGAGAGCCGCTCGAGGGGCTCGGGATGGTCCTGACGTTCTCGGACCGCGAATCGGGCTGCGTCGTCACGGTCGAGTTCGATGTCCCGGACGCGGGCCCCGAGTACGACCGTTACCGCGGAGAAGTCGGATCCGGCTGGGATTCCAGCCTGCAGGATCTCAAGAAATATCTGGAGAGCCCCCGCGAGCGCCGGTTCTACATCGAGAGCGGTCTGCCGGAGAATTGAACGGCTATTATGGGGTTCGTGGCATCCGATCCGGTTCCCTGCGGCGACTGCGGAGGCACCGGCTGGATTTTGGAAAACGTCGACGGCCGGAAGCTGGCGCGCTCCTGCGCCTGCCGCGACGGCATGCTGCGATCCGACCGCGTCGCCGCCGCGGGAATTCCGGAGCGTTATCGCGTCTGCAACTTCGCCAACTTCTCGGACACGAACGCCTCGCTCCGGAAGGCCAAGTCGATCGCGCGGGAGTTCGTGGACACGTGGCCCGGAGTCGATGCGGGACTCCTGCTGCTCGGTCCCTCCGGTCTCGGAAAGACTCATCTCGCCTGCGCGGTGCTGTCGGATCTCGTGTCGAAAAAGGGCGTGACCGGGCTGTACGTCGACTTCTCCGACCTGCTCATGAAGATTCAGACGAGCTTCCGGCCCGACGCGGACCTGTCGAAGGAATCCATCCTCTCGCCGATGGCGGAGGCGGAGCTGCTGGTCTTAGACGAGCTCGGAACGTCCAAGCCCCACCCGTGGGTGCTCGACGTCCTCTACAACCTCCTGAACACCCGGTACAACCGCAAGAAGATCACCATCGCGACGTCGAACTTCGAGGATGAGCCGGACGTGAAGTCGGGTGAGCGGGACCGGCTGGAGGACCGCATCGGAAGCCGGATTCGCAGCCGCCTGTTCGAGATGTGCCTGATGGTCACCATGCGGGGAGAGGACTTCCGGCGGACCGTCGTTCAGGGTCAGATCCGATCGCGGTTTTGAGAGCGTTCCTCCCGCGGGCGCCGGCGCCCGCCTCCCTGTCCTCCGCCGTCCTCGCGGCCCTTTGCCTCTTCTCCGCCTGCGCGCGCTCGGTGCCGCCGCCCCGACCCGCGTCGCCGCCGGAGGCCGCCGCGCCGGCGGCTTTGGTTTCGCCGACGCCCGCTCCGGCCGCCCCTCGAAGCCCGCGAACCGCCCCGGCGCCGCTCGCCGCTCCGGCGGACGCGGCGCCCTCGGGCGTCCTCTTCGGAGTCGGCTTGAAGAGCGACCTGCCGGAGCTGGTCTACGGACCCCCTGGCCGCCGCTGGCTCGTGGCCGCCTCCGGGCGGGGCGAGATCCTGCGCGGGCCCCTTCGCTTCCGGCCCGAGGGCCGCCGCGCCGTCTCCTTCCAGGTGCAGGCGGGCGCGTTCTCGCAGGAGGAGCCCGCCCGCCAGCTCGTCGATCGTCTCGCCCGGGACTTCGCGACGACGGGGACGGTCGCGTTTTCGGCGGACCGCGGCGTGTATCGAGCGCTGCTGGGAAGTTTCCCGGATCGCGCGTCGGCCGAGGCGTTCGCGGTGACGCTGCGGGCCGCGGGGCAGGACGCTCTTCCCGTGGAGGGCAGCGCCGCCGCCGCCACGGGCGCGGCCCGGACGATCCTCGTGACCGGCGAAGACGGCGTCGTGCGCCGTCTCGTCTCTCCGGTCGGGTTGTATTCCGACGGCGCCGAAGGCGGGCCCGTCCTCTGGGACGGCAAGCCCTACCGCGGGAGCCTCCGGATTCTCGTCAACGCGCGAGGGACGTTGAACGTGGTCAACCGCGTGGACCTCGAGGACTATCTGTATGGAGTCATTCCGGCGGAGATGGGGCCGAAGCGCTTCGACGAGCTCGAGGCGCTGAAGGCGCAGTCGATCGCGGCGCGGACCTACGCGATGGCGCATCGGGGCCAGTTCGAGAGCGAAGGCTACGACCTCTGCGCCACACCGAAGTGCCAGGTCTACTCGGGGCTCTCGGCGGAAGACCCGCTCTCGAACGCCGCGGTCGACGCGACTCGCGGGCTCGCGCTCGCCTCGGGCGGGCGGTTCGCCGACGCGCTCTTCATCTCGACCTGCGGCGGCCGGACCGAAGACGTCGAGAACGTTTTCGGCGAGACGCCGGTGCCCTACCTGGTGTCCGTGGCGTGCGGCGAGCTCGCGACGACCGATCTGCCCGGTGCGGCTCTCGACCGGCGAGCGCCCGCCCGCGACCGCAGCGGGCTCGAATGGCGCGGCTACGTCCTGACGAAGCACGCGGGCCGCCGCCGGGCGACTCGCGCCGGCGCTCTCGAGACGGCGCAGCGCTGGGCGGGCGTGCCGGTCGACGGGGCGCCGCCCTCGACCCTCCATCCTTCCGCCGTCTATCCGTCGATCGTGAGCGCCTTCGCCTTCGCGCCGGCGCGCGCGGCCCACCTTCTGCCGGGCGACGAGCGGTACTACGCCGAGACTCCGGCGGTCTCCGGACGGCTGGCCGGAGCCGGAAAGGAGGCGTACGACTTTCTCCTGCGCTTCCGATTCGGCGCCGGGGAATCGCTCCCCGCTCCCGACCGCAACCTGACGGAGGAGGAGTACGCCGGCCTCCTTCTCTCGGCGGCCATGCGCTCGGCCGGCGTCGTCGAGGGATCCGGCCGCTTCCTCCGGCGGGAAGGCGCCAACGTGTGGGTCAAGACCGCTGAGGGCCGGCTGGGATTACCGGTCGACCCGGAGCTTCCGCTCGCCCGGCGCGTCGGCGACCGGTTCCTGGCCGCCGCGAACCTGACGTTGAGATCGGGGGACCGGCTCCGGTGGTGGAAGCGGGGCTCCGACGTCGTCGCGCTCTGGGTGGAGGTCGACGCGGCGGGCCCTTCCTTCGAGCGCGAGTCCTCCTGGACCGAGTGGGTGCGCCGGGTGTCGGGCCGTGAGCTCGCGCGCCGCATGGCCGCGCGCGTCGCCGGGACCGAAGTGCGCGACATCCAGATCATTCGGCGGAGCGCGTCGGGGCGTGTCATCGAGATCCGCGTGGTGACCGACGCCGCGGAAGCCACGATGAAGCGGTTCGACCTGCGCCAGGCGCTCGAGATGCCCGACGCCCTCTTCACCGTCCAGCGGGTTCGCGGACCGCAGGGGGAGACCGAGTTTCTCTTTCTCGGACGCGGGTGGGGCCACGGGGTGGGGATGTGCCAGAACGGGGCGTACGGCATGGCCCTCGCGGGCGCGAGCTACGACCGCATCCTGACTCACTACTACACCGGCATCCAGATCGTGCCGGCGTCGACCCTCTCCGCGGCGCCCCCCTCCACGCGCTAGACGATCCGTCGATCCGTCGACGCATCTCTGCGTCGATCGTCCAGCGCGGCCCTCTTCCGGCGCGGGGACTACGGGAAGTTAAACGGGCACCCGCCGAACGCGTTCGTGTCCTGGATCGGCGCGAAGGGCGTGTTGAGCGGGTTCACGTACGTCTTGACGACGCCCGTCTGCGTGTCGGTGACCGTCAGGGTGACCTCCACGTTCGTCATCCCGCCCGCGAAGACCCAGAACTTGGAGTTGAATGCGCAGCCTCGCACGACCTTCACGAACACTTCCACGTTGTCGGCGCTGAAGAACCAGAAGTGCCCGGTCGTGTCGGTCAGGGCGACCGGAATGCCCACCCCGGACGCCTGGCCGCTCCTCCAGGCCGCCTGGACCTGGAACCGTCCGCCGCCGAGGCACAGGGTGGTCGACCCGAGGCCGCACGGGAGCGCAGGAATCACGCCGCCCAGGGTGAGCCTGCGGATGCGCCCCGGCCCGAATTCCGTCACGAAGAGCTCGCGGCTCGTGCGATCGAACGCCATGTTCGTTGGCGTGATGAGATCCGACGCCACGACGGTCGGAGGCGCCGAGGCGGGATTGAACAGGAGGAGCCGTCCGGGCGCATTGGCCGACTGATTCACGCTGAACTCGAGCGCGAGATACTCGTTGGCGCCGCCCACCACGGGCAGGACGTCGATGGCCGAGTTCAAGCCGGTCAGGAGCGCCGTGCTGGCTCCCGTCGCCGGATCCACGAGCCGGACTTCCGCGCGGCCGGGCGCGAAGGGGAATCCCGTAAGGAAGGAGACCAGGAACTGGCCGTTCGTGGTCCGGATGCTGTCCGGCACCGCGTCCACGACGGGGGGCGGGGGCGAGGGATTCGAGAGCGGCGCGAACGTGGCGGCGGTCACGTAGACGCCCGTGTTGGGATCGACGCTCTGGATCGCGTTCTGGCTCGCGTCGACGACGTAGAGGCGGCCTCCGAACGCCAGGATTCCGAACGGATTGGAGGAGCGCGGACCGGTCAGGTCCGGAAAGTCGACCAGCAGCGAGACGTGGAGGTTTTCGCCCGCGGGGTTGTTGATGACGAGCGCGCTTCCGCCCTTCAACGCGGCGTGCTGCGTCGGGGTCATGACGAAGTTCCCGAAGGTGGAGTCGATCGAGGCGCTAAAACGCAGCTTGAGGACCGAGCTCAAGATCGGCGAGGCGGGGTTCGGATTGGCGATCTCGACGCCGGGCGTCGCGCCGGGGAGGCTCTCGTCGCCGGCGCCGATTGCCAGGAACCAGGAGTCTCCCAGCAGCTCGATGCCGGCGGGCCCCGACGGCGCGTTGCCTCCCACGGCGGAAAGGCCGGACGGCAGGCCGTCCAGGATCGTAGTCCGGGTTCCGTCGCGCTTGACGAGGGAGAGGCGGCCCGTGTTCGGCCCGGTGCCCGCCTCGGAGACGAGGAGGTTGCCGGCGGGCGTAAACGAGATTTTCATCGGCGCCTTCAGGCCGGTCGCGAGCACCGTGCCCGTTTGCGCCGCCGCGCTTGCCGGCGCCAGAAACCCGCCGAAGGCGAGGGCGACAGCGATCGAGCCCGCGATTCTCAGGGATTTCCCAGAAAACATATCGACCTCCTCGATTAGCTACAGAAGACCTTCAGGCAATTGCGCCGGGCCCCGGAGCGCCTGTGCCGCAACGTCCCACAAGATTGTTTCGGACGCAAGCTTCCAAGAGGCTTTTTCCGCAGCCCCGCGGAAGGACGGGGTGGGGTCTCGAAATCAGGTCGTGCCGTTTAGAATAGGGTGGTGACGACGACCCAGGTTGCCGAGCGCGACGCCATTCTCCAGTCGGTGCGCGAGTTCGCGGATGCGGAGATCCGTCCGCACGTCATGGAGTGGGACGAGGCGCAGCATTTTCCCCTCGACGTGTTCCGGCAGCTGGGCGAGCTCGGATTCCTGGGCGTACTCTTTCCGGAAGAGTACGGAGGCTCGGGGCTTTCGTACGGCGACTACGCCGCGATCGTCGAGGAGCTCGCCGCCGTCGACGCGTCGATCGCGCTCTCCCTGGCCGCGCACAATTCCCTCGGGTCGAATCACATCTTTCAGTTCGGCACCGAGGCCCAGCGGCGCCGCTACATCCCGAAACTGGCTTCGGGGGAGTGGCTCGCGGCGTGGGGGCTCACGGAGCCCGAGGCGGGTTCCGACGCGAGTGGAACGAAGACCACCGCGGTTCGCGACGGCAACGACTGGGTTTTGAACGGCTCCAAGAACTTCATCACCAACGCGTCGGTGGCGCGCGTCGCCGTCCTGATGGCGGTCACGGATCGCAAAGCGGTCAAGCACGGGATCTCGGCCTTCCTCGTGGAGCTCGACAATCCGGGAATCCGGGTCGGCAAGAAGGAGAACAAGCTCGGCATGCGGGCTTCCGACACGTGCACGCTCGTCATGGAGGATTGCCGCGTGCCCGCGGACAACCTGCTCGGAAAAGAGGGCAGCGGATTCGTGGACTCGATGAAGATCCTCGACGGCGGGAGGATCTCCATCGCGGCGCTTTCGATCGGGATCGCCCGCGGGGCGTACGAGGCGTCGCTCCGATACGCGCAGCAGCGCCGCCAGTTCGGCCGTCCGATCTCGGAGTTCGAGGCGATCCAGTTCTATCTCGCGGACATGGCCACGGAGATCGACGCGGCGCGCCTCCTGACGATCCGGGCGGCCGCGGCGAAGGATTCCGGCCAGGAGGTGACGCGCTTCTCGGCTCAGGCGAAGCTCTACGCCTCGGAAGTCGCCGTGCGCGTCACGGAGAAGGCCATCCAGATTCATGGCGGCTACGGCTTCATCAAGGACTACCCGGTCGAGAAGTTCTACCGCGACGTGAAGCTCTGCACGATCGGCGAGGGGACGAGCGAGATCCAGCGGCTCGTGATTGCGCGCAGCCTCCTCGGTTCCTGATCCGGCTTTGACCGCCCGTTCGCGTCCGCGTCCGGGAACCCCCGAGATCGTGGAGGGGGTTCTCGCCGGAAACCCCCGGGCGATCGGGCGCGCGATCTCCGCGCTCGAGCGCAACGGAGGCGCCCCCGATCTTCTCGCCGCGCTGTTCCCGCACACGGGGCGCGCGCGCACCCTCGGGATCACCGGGCCGCCCGGGGCCGGCAAGTCGACCCTCGTGCAGCGGCTGGCTCAGGCTTACCGCGCCGCCGGACGCCGGGTCGGCATCATCGCCGTCGATCCCTCCTCGCCGTACACGGGAGGCGCGATCCTCGGAGATCGCATCCGGATGTCCGAGATCTACACGGACCCCGGCGTCTTCATCCGGTCGATGGCGACGCGGGGAGCGCTCGGAGGCCTCGCCCGAGCCACCTGGGACGCTTCAGACGTCCTGGATGCGGCGGGCTACGACGTCGTGATCCTCGAGACCGTCGGAGTCGGCCAGGGCGAGGTGGACATCGTGAAAGCGGCGGAGACCGTTGCCGTCGTGCTCGTGCCGGGGCTCGGAGACGACATCCAGGCGATCAAGGCCGGGATTCTCGAGATTGCCGACGTCTTCGTCGTGAACAAGGCGGACCGCGAAGGGGCGTCCCGCACCGAGACGGAGCTCTCGATGATGCTCGACCTCGCTCCGGCTTCCGGCTGGCGCCCTCCGATCGTCCGCACGGTCGCCCCGTCGGCCGCCGGAGTTCCCGAGGCGATCGACGCCTTCGCGCGCCACGCCGAGCACCTCCGCTCGGGAGGGGAGGGCGAGAGGCGCGCGCAGCGCCGCGCGCGGGCCCGTCTCCTGGCCGTTCTCGACGAGCGGTTCCGCCGGGAAGTCGAGGCGCCGTCGCGCGCCGGCGGCGGCCTGGCGGAGGCAGTGGCGCGCGTCGCGGCGCGCCAGG
>JBDUBP010000081.1:0-11178 GCA_040004075.1 Acidobacteriota bacterium
CGAATACCGTCGGCGGGAGCATCGTCCCGGTGACCTCGTTCCAGTACCAGGACGTGGGCATCAAGATCGAGGTCGAACCCCGCGTGCACCACAACAAGGAAGTGACGCTGAAGCTCGTGCTCGAGGTCTCGCAGCTCGGCGAGAACGTCTCTTTTTCGGCGGGTCAGTCGCAGCCGACGATCGGCACGCGCACGATCTCGTCCAACATCCGCCTGCGGGACGGCGAAACGAACTTCCTGGCGGGACTCTTCCGGACGGACAAGACCGGGGGAAACACCACGGTCCCGTTTCTGGGCGACATCCCGATCCTCGGCCGGCTCTTCTCGAACAAACGCCGGGAGGCCAAGACGACCGATCTGGTGCTGACACTGACGCCCCACATCATCCGGATTCCGGACGTCACGGAGGAGGACCTCGTCCCCGTTTACGTCGGCACCGACGCCAACATCTCCTTCCAGGGATCGCCGCGGATCGAGTCTCCCGGGGGCGCCGGGCCGTTCGACTTCCGCCGCGACCAGACGCCGCCCCGCTCCGCCCCCGCGCCGGGAGCGGCCCCGGCGGTTCCGCCTCCGCAGAACCTGGCGCCGGCGACGCCGCCGAGCGACCCCTTCCGTCCGTCCCCCCGGGATGCCGTCCCCCCGCAAGAGCCTCGTCCTCCCTTCCGGAGCCAGGGAGCGGCCCTCTCACCGTCCGCGACGGCGGCCACCGGAATCGAGGGCGCCTCCGCGGCCGTCGTCCAGACCGCCGCGACGCAGACCGGGCTTCTTTTCGATTTCGCTCCCGCGTCGATCGCGGTGCCCCCGGGCCAGCAGCGCTCGGTTCTCGTCCGCGTCACAGGGCAGGACGGGTCCGCCAACGGGTCCCTCGTGTTCCGGTTCGACCCCGCGATGGTCTCGGTCATCGGGGTTCGGGCGATCCTGCCGGAGGGCGGCGTCGCCGACGCGCACATCGAGCCTGGCCGCGTGGTCCTCGACCTGCCGAATTCCATCCCTCTGACGGGGACCCGGGCCCTCGCTGAGATCATCCTGCAGGGCGTCAAGCCCGGGTCTTCGAAGCTCTCCTTCGATCGCGGGACCTCTTCGGCGAGCTTCGCTGAGGCGACGGTGGAGGTGCGGTGAGGAGAGAAGGGCCGGCGGCGCAGGGCGGGGGGCGGGCGGCGTGAGGAGAACTGCGCGCCAGGCGGGTTTTACGGTCGTCGAGCTCGCGGTCGTCGCGGCGATGATCGCGATCCTGACCGGGATGGTGGTCCCCGTCGTGCGCTACACGGTCAAGCGGCAGGACGAGCTCGAGCTGCGGTTTCAGCTGCGGCTGGTGCGGGACGCCATAGACAAATACAAGCAGTACTCGGATTCGGGCCTGATCCCGCCTCAGCTCGGAACCGAAGGGTATCCGCCCGAGCTCCAGACTCTGGTCGACGGCGCCAAGCTGGTCGGCCAGATCGACAAGAAGCAAAAGTTCCTCCGCCGGGTGCCGGTCGACCCGATGACCAAAAAGCCGGAATGGGGCCTGCGCTCCTTCCAGGACGACGCGAAATCGACCTCCTGGGGAAGCCAGAACGTCTACGACGTCTATTCCCTCTCGAACGGCCGCGCCATCGACGGCACGTACTACAAGGATTGGTGAAATGAAGATCGGAAGGCGGAAGGCGTTAGGCGGTAGGCGGAGGACGGGAGGTCTCGTGTGTGGCCGAGTTCGCCTCCCGCCTCCGGCCTCCCGCCTCCCGTCTCAAAGCGGCTTCACCCTGCTCGAGCTTCTCGTCGTGATGACGATCATAGGGATCCTGGCGGCCATCGCCGTCCCCGCGCTGCGCGATTCCCCGCAGCGGGCGCGCGAGGCGACGCTCAAGGAGGACCTCTTCACGCTGCGCAGCGTCATCGACCAGTACCACGGCGACAAGGGGAACTATCCCGCGGACCTTCAGACTCTGGTGACCGACGGGTATATCCGCAAGATCCCGATCGACCCCATGACGAAGTCCGCGGATACCTGGATCGTCGCCTTCGAGGAAGCGCCTTCCGACTCGGCCGCGGCGGACTCGAGCGGCGTGACCGCGCCGGCCACCCCGGGAGTGATCGACGTCCACAGCGGGTCGCCCGCGAAGGCTTTGGACGGAACCCTCTACAAGGAGTGGTGAGCCATCGGGAGCCGCTTCTCTTCTCCTCCTGGCGGGCCGAGGGCCGAGGCGGGGTTCACGATGGTCGCGGTCGTCATCGGGATCCTGATCCTGACGATCGTCATCGCCGGCGTCGGGCCCGCCCTCGGGACAATCGGCAAGCGCGACAGGGAGAAGGAGCTTCTCTTTCGCGGAAAGCAATACGCGCGGGCGATCGGGATCTTCCAGCGGAGGTACGGCCGCTATCCCAACACCCTGAAGGAGCTGCTCGAGAACAACCCGCGGAGCATCCGGCAGCTGTGGAAGGACCCCATGTGCAACTGTTCCGACTGGTACCTCCTGATCCTGAACACCCCCGACGCGATCCCGCAGGGCGGGGGCGGCGGCCCGTCGCCCGTGGTCACGCCGGGCGGGGTTCGTCTCGCGCCGACTCCCACTCCGGCGCCCTCCCCGTTCGGAACGCCTCAGACGGCCGGCCCCATCGTCGGAGTCCGCTCCAGAGTCCACAAAGAGGCGCTGCAGGAATGGCGAGGCCGGAAGTTTTACGACGAATGGCGGTTCATCGTCGGCGACGCCGACCGCGAGAGCGGGGCGTTTGACCCGAACAGCCTCCGGCGGCCTCCCGGACCGCAGCCCGGCCCGGTGACGCCGTCCAGGTGATAAACGACTCCATCTAAGAGACTTAAATTCGAGCGGACACCGGGCTTGCGCGGGGGCACGGCGCGATAGAATAGCCCGGCCTGCCGGAGCCCAAAGTCCATGGTCCAGAAATTCACCCTCGATAACGGTGCCACCGTCCTCATCGACGAGATGCAGGACGTGCGATCGCTGGCGCTCGGCATCTTCGTCGGCGCCGGATCCGGCCAGGAGACGCCCGCCCGCCAGGGGGTGTCTCACTTCTTAGAGCACGTCCTCTTCAAGCGGACCGACCGCCGCTCGAGCGTCCAGATCGCCCGCGCGATCGACCGGCTGGGCGGTGACGTGGACGCCTTCACCACGAAGGAGTACACCGGCTTCTACGCCCACACGCTCGACTCCCGGTTCGGGGAGGCCCTCGATCTCCTCGGGGACATCGTTCTTTCGCCCGCGTTCGAGGCGATCGACATCGAGACGGAGAGGGGGGTCATTCTCGAAGAGATCGGCGAAGCCAACGACAACCCCGACGACCTGGTTCACGAGATGTTCGTCCGGTCTTTCTGGCGGACGCACCCCCTCGGGGCGCCGATCCTCGGCACGGCGGAGACGGTCAAGAGCATCGGTTTGAACGACCTCTACCGTTACTACCGGTCGCACTACACGCCGGACAACATGATCATTTCGGTCGCCGGCCACGTCCGCGCGTCGGAGTGCCTCGACGCGATCGAGCGGCTTTTCCGGCGGCGGCCGACCCGGGCCTCCTCGCCGCGCCGCTCCCGGGTGGCCGGGCGTCCTCGGGGCCATCAGCACCTGGAGCTGAAGTCCCGCCGGGGCCTGGAGCAGGCCCACGTGTGCCTCGGGGTCGAGGGACCGGGCCAGGCCTCCGACCGGCGGTTCGCCGCCAACCTTCTGGACATCGTGCTCGGAGGCGGCATGTCGTCGCGCCTCTTCCAGGAGGTGCGGGAGAAGCGCGGGCTCGCCTATTCCGTGGCGTCCTCCTTGAACTCCTACCGTCTGGGCGGATACGAGACCATCTACTCGGCCTGCGCCCCCAAGAACCTGGCGCGCGTGCTCGAGGTGACCCTGAAGGAGCTCAAGAAGTTGAAGCGCGACGGGGTGCGGCCGCGGGAGCTCGCGTGGGCGAAGGAAAACCTGAAGGGCAACATGATCATCGCCCTGGAATCGACGGTCTCCCGCATGTCGACGCACGCCCGGGAGCAGTTCTATTTCGATCGGATCATGCCGACCGAGGAGTGGATTTCCCGCGTCGAGTGCGTCACGGCGGACGACGTCGGCGAGGAAGCGCAGCGGCTGTTCGACGGCCGGGTCCTCTCCCTTGCCGTCGTCGGTAACGTGGGCAAGCTTCCCGTCTCGGTGCCGGATCTGGCGGGGGCGCTTTAAGAGAAGCTCTTACCTCTCAGCCGGTTCCAGCTTCGGTTTCTCTGGTTTTCGATTCTGCTTGCCAGTTCCTGCATTACCCTCCTTTTCCTCATGACTCCGATCACGGTCTTAGTTGCGGTCCTGCCGCACGGCGAGGGTCTCGCTCTGCCGGCTTACGCGACGCCGGGCTCAGCCGGCTGCGACCTGCGCGCCGCGGTCACGGCCCGGCGGACCCTCGCGCCGGGGGAGCGCTCCGCGGTGGAGACCGGGATCACGGTCGCGATCCCGGAGGGCTTCGAGGGACAGGTCCGCGTCCGCAGCGGACTGGCCCTCACCCGGGGCCTCGCGGTGTTGAACGCGCCGGGCACGATCGACAGCGACTACCGGGGCGAGATCAAGGTCATCGTCGCGAACCTCGGATCCGATCCCATCACGATCGAGCGCGGCGACCGCATCGCCCAGCTCGTCTTTTCACCCGTCGTCACGGCCCGCTTCGAAACGACCGCGGAGCTGCCCGGGACCGCTCGGGGCGCCGGCGGGTTCGGCTCGACGGGCACCTAAACGGGGGACGGGGGATGCCCTTCGCTCCTTTCGTGGCGGATTACGTCTCCGCCCTGGCGGAAGGCGATCCGCGGTTCGTGACCGAGATCCACCCCGCCGACGAGATGTTCTCCTACGGCGTCGACTCGCTGCGGGGCAATCGCGACGCGGGAGCCATCCTGTATTTCTCAACCGGCCGCCAGATCGCGGACACGATCCTCGCGGCCCGGCGCTGGCGGTTTGAGACGGGGGACCCCGGATCCCTCCTGGATTTCGCGAGCGGATTCGGACGCTCCACACGGTTCCTGGCGCGCGCGGTCGCGGACCTCTGGATCTCCGAGATCGACCCGGCAGCGGTCGCGTTCCAGCGGTCCCGGTTCGGCGTCGGGGGTGTCGTTTCGAGCCGCGCGGCGGCGGACTTCGACGCCGGCCGGCGGTTCGACACCGTCTCGGCATCCTCTTTTTTCAGCCACGTCCCCGCGGGCGCCTTCGAGGAGTGGCTGGCGCGGCTCTACGCCCATTTGAACCCCGGGGGGCTGCTGGTTTTCAGCACGCACGGCGCGTCGCTGCTGCCAGGAGAGGCGGACTGGTCGCGCGGTCTGGTCTTTCGCGGACAGAGCGAGACGGAGAGGCTCGATCCCGCCGAGTACGGGACCTCCTGGGTGCGTCCGGAGTTCGTCGAGGCCGCGGCCGCCCGGATCTCCGGCGGCGAAGCGGCTCTCCATTTCGTTCCGTTCGGCCTCTGCGGCCACCAGGACCTCTTCCTTCTCTCGCGTCCGCCGCATCTCCCGACGCGGCCTCCGTCGATTCTCCGGGTTCCTCGAGGGGAGCTTCAGGCGCTCGAGGTGCGCGGGCCCGACCGTCTGCTGGTGAAAGGATGGGTCGAGGCGGACGGCGAATTTCTGGTCACGTTTCTGCTCGAGAACCGGCCCCTCGCGGTCTGGCGTCCGCTCGACGGCGGGGGCGTCTGGTCGTTCGACATCCCGATCGGCGAGATCCCTCCCGACGCCGTCTTGCGAATCGAGGCGGCGACCCGGAACGGCGGCCTCCGAATTCTCGCGATGGGGACACTCCGACCTTATCTCTAACGCCGTCGAAGAAGCGGCGTCGAGGTTTCGCCGAGGGGCCTTCGCCGCCGTTCTCATTTCGTGAGTCGCCCGTGGAATTCGCGATCGCGTCTGCTACTCTGGTCGCACATGCGCGTCAGCGTTCTCGCTTCGGGTTCCGGCGGCAATTCGTGCGTCGTCGAGAGCGGCGCGACGCGGGTGCTCGTCGACGCGGGGCTCTCGGGGCGGGAGATCGAGCGGCGGCTGCGCGCGCGCTCCATCGATCCCGAGACCATCGCGGGGATCTTCGTGACGCACGAGCACAGCGATCATTCTTCGGGAGCGCTCGCGTTCTCGACGCGCTGGGGCTGTCCCGTCTTCACGAGCGCCGGCACCGCCGCCGCCCTCGGTCTCGAAGGCGATCTCTTCTCCCCGTTCGTACGCGTCGATCCCGGCCGCGATGGGCGCATCGGCGCCCTCGGATTCCGCGCTTTCGCGACGCCCCACGACGCGAAGGACTCCGTCGTCTACGCCTTCGAGGCGGACGAGTCCCGCCTGATCGTCGCTTCCGACCTCGGCCGCGCCGAGCCCGAGTTCGTGGATTTTCTGCGGGGCGCGACCACACTCCTCCTGGAGTTCAACCACGACGAGGACATGCTGCGGGACGGCCCTTACACGTGGTTCCTCAAGAAGCGGATCTCGGGAGGCTGGGGGCATCTTTCCAACCGGCAGTCCGCCGACGCCGTGCGGGCGGCTGCGGGGCCGCGGCTCCGGCGGGTCGTCGCCACCCATCTCTCCCGCACCAACAACGTGCCCGCCCTCGTCCTGGCGGTGCTCGCGCAGGCGCTCGACCGCGCGGAGTGCCCCGCCGCGTTCGACGTCGCCGATCAGATACGGGGATACGACCCGTTCGACGCGTGAAGGTCGAAGTCCGGGTCTATCCGCGCGAAGGGATCCTCGATCCGCAGGGCAAGGCGATCGCCGCCGCGCTCATCCGCTTAGGTCATGCGACGGTCGAAGGAGTCCGGGCGGGCAAGGTCTTCTTTCTCGAGGTCGCGGGCGAGGACCGCGCGACAGTGGAGGCGGAGGCGCGCGTCATGGCCGAAGAGCTCCTCGCCAACACGGTGATCGAGGGATACGACGTGCGGGTGCTATGACGGATCGCTGTCACTGTCGGGTCTCGGCTCTCGGACCTCTGCTCCGTACGTGTCGGAGCACGCGGACTCAGCCCGTTCGCCTGTCGCGATTCCCCCTTTGCCCCAGCAGCGCGCCATGAAATTTTCGATCGTCGTCTTCCCGGGCTCCAACTGCGACCAGGACTGCGAGCACGTCGTCCGCGAGCTCCTGGGCTGCGAGGCCGAATACGTCTGGCACGCGGAGACCGACCTGAAGGGCGCCGACGCGGTGATCATCCCCGGCGGGTTCGCGTACGGGGATTACCTGAGGGCCGGCGCCCTGGCGAGGTTCTCCCCGGTGATGGAAAGCGTGGGCCGCTTCGCCCGGGACGGCGGCCCCGTGCTCGGGATCTGCAACGGCTTCCAGGTGGTGCTCGAGGCGGGTCTTCTTCCCGGAGCGATGCGAGTCAACCGCGGGCTGCGCTACGTCTGCCGCGACGTCCGGCTGCGGGTCGAGTCCCCCGACACCCCGTTCACGCGGCTCTACGGCCAGGGCTCGATCGTCCAGATGCCAATCGGCCACATGGAGGGCAACTACACGGCTTCCCCGAGGGTTCTGGACGAGCTCGAGGCGGAAGCCCGCGTCGTCTTTCGCTACTGCGACGAGCGCGGAGAGATTTCCGACAGCGCGAACCCCAACGGCGCCGACCGCGGGATCGCCGGGATCTGCAACCGGGAACGCAACGTGGTCGGGCTCATGCCCCACCCGGATCGCTGCTCCGAATCGCTCCTCGGCAATGACGCGGGCCTGAAGATGTTTCAATCCGCCGTCGAAGTGTTGGCCTCGCGCTAGAGTGGCCGGCGCCGCCGGGCGGAGGGGCCGTTCCCGATGTGCGATAGCATCCCCGTCCGTTCCCTTGATGACCCCAGCTTTCTTCGCGCTCGCCCTCCTGGCGGCCATGCCCCAAGCGGGTCCGGGCGCCGCTTCGTCGACCGCCGTCTACTCGTCCCACCTCATGGTCGACCAGGAGGTCCTGGTGTCCTCCCGCATCACCGGAATCATCCAGTCGATCTCGGTCGACCGCGGGACGCCGGTTCACAAGGGACAGCCTCTCGCGACTCTGGATCAGCGCGAGGCGGAGAGCGACGTCCGCCAGGCACAGGAGGACATGGAGCTGCGGCGTGCGGAGTTCGAGCGGGCGAAGACCCTTTCCGGCATGAACCTCGCGTCCGTGGCGGATCTCGACACGGCGAGGGCCCGTTACGCGGTGGCTCGTGCCGCGCTGGACAGGGCCAAGACCCTCCGGGACTACACGGTGATCCGCGCTCCCTTTGCCGGCGTCGTGACCGACAAGCTCGCGCGGGTCGGCCAGAAGGTCGTAGATGTCCAGAGCCAGCCCCTCTTCAAGGTCACCGCCCTGGAACCCTTGCTGGCTCGGATCTACGTGCCAAACAAGGATCTCGCGGGCTTGAGGCGCGGAGATCCGGTCGAGGTCACGCCGGAGAACGCGCCGACGGTACGCGCCGACGGACGCGTCGAATACATCAACCCGACGGTCGACGCCGGAAGCGCCACCGTTGAGGTGATCGTGCGAATTGGCCGGAACCCCGCGCCGGCCACGCTGCGCCCCGGGGTGGCCGTCCGGGTCCGACTGCCCGGCTCGCGCCGCTCGTGACCCTCGCTGGCGGGCGGCCGCGGGCTTCTCCGAAGCTCCGGTCCGCCTTGGACCGGGTTTTGATCCACGAGATTCGGAACATGGGCTTTCGCCTGCAGATGCTTCGGGCGAACCTGGAAGAGCATTACGGCGACCCGGACTTCAAGCGCTCTCTGCAGGACTTCCTTGGCTCGAGCATCGAGAAGCTCGAAGGGATCGTGGGCCGGTATTCGCGCGACGAGCCTGCGGTCCTGGTCAAGGTCGAAGTCGACGTGAACGGGATCGTTCGAGAAATCGCCGGCGGAGCGACTCGGCGCGGCGCGAAGGTATCGCCGGAGATCTCTTCGCGGCTGCCCGTGCTGTCGCTCTCGCTCGGCGCGGCGCCCGACGTCTGGGGAGACCCGTATTTTCTGCGAGACGCGCTCCGAAGCTTGGTCGAAAACGCCCTCGAAGCGGCGCACCCGGGCGGCAAGGTCCTCATTCGGACGTTCAGCTCGAGCTCGGGCTCTCGATGCCGGGCCATCGTCGAGATTATCGACAACGGCGCCGGCATGTCGAAGGAGTTCGTCGAGGAGCGCTTGTTCCGGCCGTTCCAGACGACGAAGCCCGATGGCGTGGGCCTGGGCCTCTTCACCGCGAGCCAGATCGTCCGACACCACCGCGGCACGATTCGCGTACACAGCGAGCCCGGATCGGGAACGGTGGTCCGCCTTTCATTTCCCGGCGCCGGATCGGATTCGTGAGCGACGGGAAGGGCGTCCGGAAGCCCCTCGGCCGCGTGCTCGTCGTCGACGACGACTCGATCCTTCTCGATCAGCTTCGATGGTCTCTGAAGGGCGTTTTCGAGGTGACCGGCGCGCCGAACCCGGCGGCCGGCCGAGCGCTGCTCGGCTCCGATCCCGATCTCTTCCTCTTCGATCTTCGCCTGCCGCCGACGGGCACTGTGGAGGAGGGCTTCGGCCTCCTGACCGAGGTTCGTCGCCGCACCCCGGACGCCACGGTGATCATGATGTCGGGGGAGGAGGACCGCCAGGCGGCACTCCGCGCGATCGATCTCGGCGCGTTCGACTTCTTCCGAAAACCCGTTGATCCGGCAGAGCTTCTCGTGATCCTGAAACGCGCCCTCGAACGGCGGCGGCTCGTTTCGGAGAATCGCGAGCTCAAGGAGCACGCCCGAGAGGAGAGAACCTTCGACCGGTTCATCGGGGAAAGCGCCGTGATGCGCCGGCTGTTCCGCGACATCGAGACGGTCGCGCCATCCGAAGCGAGCGTGCTCATTCAGGGAGAGAGCGGCACAGGTAAAGAGCTCGTCGCCCACTCGATCCACGAGCGAAGCTCCAGGCGGGGGCGACCGTTCGTCGCCGTCAACGCGTCCGCTTTTCCCGACACGCTCGCGGAGTCGGAGCTCTTCGGACACGAACGGGGCGCATTCACTGGAGCCATCGCGTCCCGGCCGGGCCGGTTCGAGATCGCCCACGGGGGGACGCTCTTCCTCGACGAGGTCGGTACCCTCTCGCCGGCGGTTCAGTCGAAGCTGCTGCGCGTGCTCGAAACCGGGGAGCTCGACCGCGTGGGAGGCAAAAGGACCATTTCGGTCGACTTCCGCCTCATCTCGGCGACCAACGAAGATCTTGAGCGGCGCGTCGCGGCAGGAGAATTTCGAGAGGACCTCTTCTATCGGATCAACACCATTCCCCTGCGGTTGCCGCCCCTGCGGGAGCGTCCCGAAGACATACCGCCGCTCTGCGAGCATTTCCTGGCGAAGTACGCCGCGAAGCACCGCAAGCCCCTCAAGACGATGTCACCTGCGGTGGTCGAGCGGCTCTCCGCGCATCCGTGGAAGGGAAACGTCCGGGAGCTAGAGCACGCGATCGAACTTCTCTTGCTCTTTTCCGAGGACGAGGTTATCGGGGAGGACGACCTTCCACGCGTGCTGCGCGGAACGTCGGCTCCGGGCCGCGTGGGGCCACCTGGCTCCTTCGCGGCGGCGGTCCAGGATTTCGAAAGGAAGCTCGTCGCCGACGCCATCGCTGCCGCCGGGGGAGTGAAGGCGGAAGCCGCCCGCCGGCTCGGCCTCGATGCCAACCAGATCAAGTACCTCTGCCGCAAGTATCGGCTCTGAACTTCCCTCGTCTTTCGATGAAAAATCCAACCGGCGGAGGAATTTTCATCGCCCGTGAACCATGACTCCCGCGTCACGTCTTTGGGCTCAGTAACTTGGCGATTGTCCGCGCTGGCCCCCTCCTTGCGTTGAGCAAAGGCAAAGAGGAGGACACAACGATGGCGAAAGAAGTTCGCGTTCAGTTGACGGCGGCCCAGAAGGCGAAAATCAAGGCGGCGACGGGCAAGACCATGTCCGAGATCCGCGTCTCCAGCATGGGCAAGAACCTGGCAGTGTCCACGGGCCAGAAGAGCCTGCGTGGCGAAGCGCTCCGGGGCGAGGCCCTTCGGGCGGACGCGACGAGGGCCGACATGAGTGCCGAGTCGCTGAGGGGCGAGGCGCTGCGCGGCGAGGCATTGCGTGGCGAGACTCTGCGCGGCGAGGCATTGCGTGGCGAGACTCTGCGCGGCGAGGCTTTGCGCGGAGAGGCTCTGCGTGGAGAGGCTCTGCGTGGAGAGGCTCTGCGTGGAGAGGCCTTGCGTGGAGAGGCTCTGCGTGGAGAGGCTCTGCGTGGAGAGGCTCTGCGTGGAGA
>JBDUBP010000021.1:0-34323 GCA_040004075.1 Acidobacteriota bacterium
TCGGGGGGCGCCGCCGGGCCCTCGGGCGAAGGGCGAGGGGCGAGGCCTGGGCACTGACCTTCGATTCCCGATTCCCGATGCCCGAAGCCCGGCGCGGGAGAGAAGGCATTGAAACGGCAGGCGATACTCGGTGCGTGCGAGATCAGTTTTTTTCTGTGGACGGGGCCGGGGGGCATGTGAGGTAGACTGTCGCGAAAGCGAGCACAAAACACTTGCGTATACGGACGACGATCGCTCTCGATTGGCGTAGTAGGGGCGAAGCTCTTCCTTCACGGAAGCGCCGGCGCGCCGCCGCTCTCCTCGTGTTCGTTTTGTGCGCAACCCCGGCGACTCTGATCGCCGCGGCGCGTCTGCCGGGCGATTTCGACGGCGACGGAAAGGCCGACATCCTCTGGCGGAATTCCTCGTCGGGACAGAACACGATCTGGCTGATGAACGGCACGAACGTGACGTCGCTCGCGTCGCTCCCCACGATCCCGGACGCGAACTGGGTCATCGGCGGCGTCGGCGATCTCTCCGGCGACGGCATGAACGACATCGTGTGGCGCAACCAGGCCACGGGCCAGAACACGATCTGGGTGATGAACAACACCGCCCTGAGCTCCCAGGTCCCCCTGCCGCCCGTCTTCGACCTCGCCTGGAGAATCCGGGGGATCGGCGACTTCAACGGCGACGGCAAGCCGGACATCCTCTGGCGCAACGCGACGACGGGCGCCAACACCGTGTGGCTGATGAATGGTCCCGCCGTGATCTCGACCGCGCCCATTCCCCCGGTCCCCGACGCGAACTGGCAGATCGTGGGGGTCGCGGATTTCAGCGGCGACGGCAAACCGGACATCCTGTGGCGCAACGGGGCCACGGGACAGAACACGATCTGGGTGATGGACGGCACGGTGGTGACCTCCCTCGCCTCCATGCCTTCCCAGACGGACGTCAACTGGCAGATCGCGGGCGTCGGCGACTTCACCGGCGACGGGAAGGCCGACATTCTGTGGCGCCACGTGTGGACGGGCGGAGACGCCGTGTGGCAGATGAACGGGACCGTGGTCGCGGGCTCCCTCCAGGTGCCGACGGTCGGCGATCTCAACTGGCGTGTCGGCGGCATGACGATCCCGGTCGGTCCGCCGCTCGGAGACGTCGTCCGGTTTCTCGAGCAGGCGACGTTCGGCCCCAACGAAGCGCTGATCAACACGGTCCAGTCGATCGGCATTCCGGCCTACCTGAGTCAGCAGTTGAGCGCGCCGTCGTCGGGATGGCCCGCGCTGCCGCTGCAGCCGTCGACCGTGCCCGCGACGTGCGACGCGACGTGCCAGCGGGACAACTACAGCATGTACCCGCTTCAAATCCGGTTCTTCCAGAACGCTCTTTACGGTCAGGACCATATCCGGCAGAAGGTGATCTGGACGCTGCACGAGCTGCTCGTCGTCTCGGGACGCGACATCAGCCTCCCAGGATGGATGCTTCCCTACATCCAGATCCTCGACCGGAACGCGTTCGGGAACTACCGGCAGATCCTCTACGAGCTGACGCTCAATCCGGCCATGGGTCAGTACCTGAACATGGCGAGCAGCACGAAGAACAGTCCGAATGAAAACTACGCCCGCGAGATCCTGCAGCTCTTCTCGATCGGGACGGAGCTTCTGAACCAGGACGGATCGACGCAGCTCGACATGAACGGCGATCCCAAACCGAGCTACGACCAGGCGATCGTGACGAATTTCGCTCGCGTCTTCACCGGCTGGCGCCTGGCGGCCAACGTCGCTCCGGGAGTTCCCGACTACATCACCCCGATGGTCGTCGTTGCGAACAATCACGATACGGCGGCCAAGACGCTCATGAACGGGCTCGGGCTGCTGGCCGGCCGGACCGGCGACCAGGATTTGAACTCGGCGATCGACAACATCTTCTACCATCCGAACCTCGCCCCCTTCGTCGCGACGCATTTCATCCATCAGATGGTGACGAGCAATCCCAGCCCGGCGTACGTCACCCGCGTCGTCGCTGCCTTCAACGACGACGGCACCGGAGTCCGCGGAAATCTCGCGGCTCTCGTCAAGGCGGTCCTGCTCGACCCGGAGGCGCGCGGGAGCTCGCACTCCGAGCCGAACTATGGCCACCTCCGGGAGCCGGCCCAGTACGCCTTGAACCTGCTCCGCGCCTTCAACGCGAAGTCGGCGAACCTCGCGACGACCAGCGACGGGTACATCAACCCGCAGGTCAGCACGATGAACCAGGACGTTCTGCGGCCCCCGACCGTGTTCAGCTATTACCCGGCGGACTATCTTCTGCCCGGGAGCACGACCGTCTCCGCCCCGCAGTTCGGCCTGATGGATTCCACGAGCGCTTTGAGGCGCGCCAACTTCGTCAACACGATGGTCTTCTCGACGATCGGGGTGAGCGCGAACTCGCCGAACGGCACCGCGCTCGATCTCACACCGATTCAGAATCTCGCGGGCGATCCCGTGCAGCTGGTCTCCTACCTCAATCAGCTCATGATGCACGGCTCGATGTCCGCTTCGATGCAGAACAGCATCGTCAATTCCGTTTCCGCGATTCCCGGAACGAGCCCGCGCCTGAGGGCGCAGCACGCTCTCTACCTCGTCGCGACGTCGTCGCAATACCAGGTCCAACAATGACCAACAAGATGGAACAGTCCCGCCGCGACTTTCTGAAGCGCACGGGATGCCTGGCGCTCGGCGCGGCGGCGTTTTCGGCGGGATTCGAGAAATTCGGACTGGTCAGCGCCCACGCGTTGACGGCCGCCCCCACCGACTACAAGGCGCTCGTCTGCATCTTCCTGAGCGGCGGGAACGACTCCAACAACATGATCGTTCCCCTCGATACGACTCAATACAACGCCTACAGCCTCGCGCGAAACGCGTCGAGCCTCGCCCTCGGGACGGGGCAGCTGATCTCGATCACACCCCCTTCCATCGGAACGGACTTCGGGCTGCACCCCGCTCTGCCGGAGCTGAAGGCGCTCTGGGACCAGAGCCGCCTCGCCGTGGTCGCCAACGTCGGCCCTCTGGTGCAGCCGCTCCTGCGAGCGGAATATCAGAGCGGCGCCGCTCGTCCCTATCAGCTGTTCTCGCACTCGGACCAGGTCGCGCAGTGGCAGACCTCGCGGTCGGACGTCCGCAGCCAGGTCGGGTGGGGCGGCGCGACGGCGGACAAGATGCTCTCGTACAACGCGGGCAGCGGTTTCCCTCTCATCACGTCGGTTTCCGGGGCGGCGGTGTTCGGGCAGGGGCTGGCGACGCGTCCGCTGGCGATCTCGGCCGCTCCGACCGCGTTGAACCAGGTGCTCGTGTTGAACGGGTTCAGCACCTCCGCGGCGGACGTGGCGCGTAGAAACTCGATGGACTTTCTCCGGACGATCGACCGCACGGCGAGTCTCGTGGCCGCCGCGAGCGACTCGACGCAGCAGGCAGTGGACATCATCGCGTCGCTCGGCGGCCCCGATCCCACGCTCACGACCGTATTTCCCGCGACGGGCCTTGGGAATCAGTTGAAGCAGGTCGCCAAGGTGATCAAGCTGAACCAGACGGCCCCGGCCCTGGGACTGAACCGCCAGATCTTCTTCTGCACCCTCGGAGGGTTCGACACACACCAGAATCAGTTGACGACGCAGCAGAACCTGCTCGCGCAGTTGTCGGTGGCGATGAAGGCGTTCTTCGACGCCACAGTCGAGCTCGGCGTCGATTCCCGCGTGACGACCTTCACCCTGTCCGACTTCGCGCGAACGCTCCAGCCGGCGGGGTCGGGCGCGGCGACGGTGGGAACGGATCACGCGTGGGGCAGCCATCAGTTCGTGATGGGCAGCTCCGTCATCGGCAAGGATTTCTACGGCGTGAAGGGTCCGAACAACACCGTCTTCCCGACGCTGACCCTCGGGGGGCCGAACGACACCGACACCCGCGGGCGGTGGATTCCGACGGCGTCGGTCGACCAGTACGCCGCGACTCTCGCGACGTGGTTCGGGCTCGCGGGCAGCGACCTCTCGACCGTGTTCCCGCTGCTGTCCCGGTTCACCACGCCCAACCTGGCCTTCCTGGCTTGACTCCGGGCGTCCAGAACACCCGCGCGGGGGCCCGCGTGCGATCGCTTTTGGCGGCGGGTCTCGCGGTCGCGGCCGCGATCTCTTCCGGCTGTGACTCGGACTCCAGAACGCTGCCGACCGAGGCGGCCGGGACCGCGTCGGCGGCGACTGCGGCGAGTGACCCCGGGGTGGAACGGATGCCGATCGTGCGGATTCCGAGGCGGCGCACCGGCGGGCCAACACCCACGCCGACCCTTCCCGGGCCGCGGCCGACCGCGACCCCCGCCCCGACCTCGACTCCCGGCCCGACGAGCCCGCCCGCGCCGACCCCGACGGTCCCGGCGCCCACGGCGACTCCGACGGTCTCGGCGACGATCGACATCCGGCTCCGGGGGATCAGCTGGCAATGGGACTTCTTCGGTCCGGGGAAGAGCGGGGGACCGAACATCACGTTGAAACGGGGACAGGCGTATCGCATCGAGCTCTTCAACGACGGCCCCGAGGACAGCTCGTTTCACATCTTCAGCGGGATCGCCGCGTTCGGCCTGAGCGCCGTGAGCGTCGCGCCTGGTGAGAGTGTGATGATGAGCTTCACTCCCAACCAGACCGGCACGTTTCGGTTCGCCTGCACGAACTCCTCCTGCGGGATCGGGCACGACAACATGGAGGGCACCGTTTCCGTAGTCCCGTAGCGGGGCCTGGAACTTCGATTCCCGATTCCCGGCCAGCGCGGCGCCCGCGCGCCTAGTGCGTGAGCGCGGCGACGAGGCGGTCGGTCGCGGCCGCGGCCGCCCCCGCCTTCGGATCGGCCGGATTCCAGGTGCAGGCGACGGACGCGCAGACGACGCGGCCCGTCCGGGCGATCGCGCGCAGAGCGGTTTCCACCGACGACAGCGAGGGGCCGCCGGCGGCCGGGAAGCGAAGCGCCGGCATCTCCGAGGGGGTGATGACGTCCACGTCGAGGTGGACGTAGATCGGGAGCTCCGCCGGCAGCCCTCGCGGGATCTCGTCCACCGGGACGACGCGGATGCCGGATCCGTCGAGCGCCACCCCCTCGGCGGGATCGACGTCCCGCGCATCGGCGATCAGGATGCGGCCGGGCTCGATCGTTCGAAGTCCGATCGCCTGGACGATCGTCTGTTCCCCGTGCCCCGCGAGCATCGCGATGGGCATGCCTCCGATGTACCCCGACGGCGTCGTCTCCCAGGTGTTGAAATCCCCGTGCGCGTCGAGCCAGACCACGAAGGGAGAGATGCCGCGCCGCTCGAGGCCGGCGAGCGCGCCGAGCGGAGCCATGCAGTCGCCCGCATACACCACGCAAGCGGCATCGCGCTCGATGTCGCCGGCTAGCTCGTCGAAGAGGGCGGTCATCTTCTCCTGGGGCGTGCCGGCCGGCAGCTCCGGCCGGAGAAGCGTCGATCCCGCGGGCGCATGAAAATCCTCCACGAAATCGCCGACGTGGAACGGAACGGCCAGCGTTCGCATCAGGGCGTCAAGGTATTCTGCCGGTCTGCCGGATCTTTCATGGACAGGGGAATTAGACCATCGCCGCTGGCACCGGGGTTGCTCGGGTCGAGGATGTCCGAAGGAACAGACCGAGGAGGCCTCCGATGAAGACCGTGCGCATCGCCCGAATTCCCGTCCTTCTGATGCTGGCTTTCCCGGGATGCCACGACCGCGAGACGAGCACGGCTCCCGGTGCCCTTGCGAACGTCCGGGTGGACGCCCCGGATTCCGCGCGCTCCGGAGAGACCTTCGTAATCGACGTCAGCGCGGTCGCCGTCGGAATCAACAACGTCCGGAACGGGCACGTCCAGGTGACGCTGCCCCCGCCGCTCCTCGTCCTCTCGGCTGAGGCGTCCTCCGGCACGGCGGCCACCTTCTCCAACGGAGCGGGAGCGACGGTCAGCTGGGACCTGAACACGCTCGACTCGAACTCGCAATCGCGGCTGCACATCCGGGCGTCCGGCACTCTTCCGTCCGGTTCCGCGGCGCAGAGTCTCACGATCCGCGCGTCGATGACGGCGGACGGAGTGCGCTCCGGCGACGCCGTCGCCGAGGATACGGTGCAGCTGCTCCCCTGAGCACTCCGAGTAGAGTGCGGGTCGCGGCCGGCGACGGGAGCCTCGCCGCGAAAGCGAAAGGGGGAGACCATGAATTCTCGGGAGCACTTCGGCGAGCGTCTAAAGGCGGAACGGCCCGCGTTTCTCCGCGTCTTTCAGGCGGTGCCCGCCGGAGACGCCGGCTACCGTCCGCATCCTCGATCGACATCCGCGGGCGAACTCGTCTGGCTGCTTGCCGACGAGCTTCACGACGCCTGCGCGCTCGTCGAGCGGTCGGAGGTCAACTACGCGCAGAAGCCGGCGCCGCCGATCGCAGAATCCATCACCGCCTACGAGCGCAACGCAACGGAGCTTCAAAAGCTGACCGAGCGGCTGGATGACACCGCCTGGCAGAAGAAGGCGCGGTTCCTGATGGACGGGAAGCTGATGTGGGAGGCGCCGCTCGGCGAGATGCTGTGGGGCTTTCTGTTCGACGCGATCCACCACCGCGGCCAGCTCTCCGCCTATCTGCGCCCGATGGGAGGCAAGGTGCCGTCGATCTACGGGCCTTCCGGAGACGATCCGGGGACGTAGCGGGAAATGAAACGGCGGCCCGCCGAGGCGAGCCGCCGTCTGAATCACATGGACCGGCCGGAAGACCGGCCCTCCTGCTTACTGATGGTCGCGGTCGCGATCCCAGTAGTCGCGGTTGCGTTCCCGCTCGAGCTCGCGCTCGTGCATGCGCTCGTGACGTCGCCACTCGCGGTTCTGACGGACGTCGTCTTCGACGACCAGCTGCTGGGTCGACCAGTGGCCCGGCTCGTAGATCGTGCCGCGGCTCGTACGGACGTAACGCGCCGGAATCCAGTAGGCGTCCGGAGCCGCGCGGCGTTCCCATCGGCCGGGAATCCAGCCGTAGCGCCCGCCGTCATTGTCGTAGAAGCCGCCGACCCAGATGTAGTCGGGGCCCGGACGCTGGGGGCGGACTTCCCGGCGCGGCGCAGGGGGTCTTCCGGTCGTGATGCGGACATTCAGGCCCGGGGGAAGCGGGGGCAGCGGGATCTGAGCCACTGTCGTCGCGGCGGCGCCTCCCACCAGCACGACACTCAACATCGTTTTATGCAGGGACTTGAGTTTCATCAATCCTCCTTGCTTAGGTTCCTGTCCAGAGAACGAGCAATCCGTGTGCCATGACGGGCGTTGCGGGAGCGCGTGTTCTCCCTGAGTTTTCAACCACTTGTGCGCGGGATTGCGGCCTGAATGGCTCTCAGGCGGATGTACGGCGAGACCGGCTCTCACGGGAGGATGGTGCGTCCTCTGAGGGGTGCAGTCGCTCGAGCCGCGCGCCGCGGGGGCGGGAGAAGAAACTGCGGGCCGATCCCCTCTCAGGAATCGGCCCGCGACGTCGCAATGAGAACGGTCTTACCTGGCGTTCGTCCAGCTCTGCTTGCCGATCTTCCACTGGCCATTTTCTTCGGCCAGCTCGATCGTGCCCTTGTTGACTTCGCCGGACGATTTTCCCGTGGCGGAAAGCGTTGCCTTCTTGTCTTTCACGTCGAGGGCCGTGAACTTGATGTCCGTCGGCTCCATGACCTTGAAAAACCCCATCGTTTCCTTCGGAGTCTTTCCCATCTGCTTGACCTGCGCGTCGATGTCCTTCGCGGCGTCGGCCATCATGCACTTCTTGTAAGCCTCGTAGTCGCCCGCGTCGATCGCCTTCAGAAGCGCCCGATACGCCTTCGCCTGGGGGGTGGCCTCGAGGTCCTTTCCGCTTCCGGCTGCCAGAGCCGCCATCGAGACACCGAGCGAAAGAAGGATCGCGAGGCCGATGCGTTGCGGTTTTTGCATAGAGGTTCTCCTTTTTCTTCGTGTATTTCCGCCTTGCGGATTACTTTTTCGGAAAATTCGGGTCCGCTTTGACTTCGAGCATCTGTTTGGTGTGCCGTTCGCTGTGCGCGCTGATGAAGAGGATCCACTCGTAGCCGTCGAGCTTCTTGCCGAGCGGGCTGTCCGCGGCATGATCGCGCAGGTCCGGCCGATCGTTCAGCAGCTTCACCGTCGCCGAGCGGGATTCGAGGAAGTGCTTGAGGGCATCCTGCGGGGAGCCGAAGCGGTTGGTCGGCTGCAATGGCTCGGGCGCCTGCGCCTTGTGCGAACGGTCGGGGATTGCCTTGAGCACCATCGCGTCGACGGCGGCGACGTCTTCCCCGTCGGACCGGGGCGGCGCCTTCAGAACCTGCCCCTCGATCATGCCGCGCATGAGGTCTTCGGCGGCCGCGATGTGCTCCATCACCTGGGCGAGGGACCAGCGGTCCGGGCCGGCCTTGAAATTCCACTGCGCCTCGGAAAGGCCCGTCGTCGCGTCGACGACGCTCTGCCTCGTGCTTTCGAGGTGCTTCAGCGCCCTGTCCCGATCGGCCGCCGTCAGCGACTGCGCCGAGGCCAACGCCGCCGCGGAGAGAAGGAGAATGAGGCACGCGAGAATCCGCTTCATGGTTCCGCTCCCATCGTTTTTCGCCGTAGCCCGGCTGCCGTCTTTTCGAGCCCGGCTGCCGTCTTTTCGAGCCTGTGAGCTACATATACCACTCGACCAGGAGGGCAAAAGGGGCGGCCCTCGAGCCTCAGCCGGGGAAGAACAGGAGAAGCGTCAACACGGCGCCGATCGCGAGCGAGATCCAGGCGTTCGAAACGAAGTATCCGTAGGCCATCAGGGCGATACCGAGAAACAGCTGCCTGGGCTCGCTGTTCTTTCTTCCGTAGCGAAAGGCCGCGAGGCCGATCAGCCCGAAAAGGATGGCGAAGAGAAGGGTCGCGAGGGAGAAGTCACCGAGGTCGATTTTCGGCATCACGGAAGCGAGGCGGAGACGAAGGGGGAGAAGAGACCCGCCGTCCGCGGAGCGAGGCCGCGCGCCCCGGGGCGGAAGACGTCATGGCGGTGGTGAATGGAGCGACAACGGCATGCGCGCGGGGCAAATTCCCGTTCGCCTGTTCTGAAGAAGAAATAAAAGGGAGCGTTAGGATGAAACGACCCGGCCTTCCCGCTCGTATGTACAGGCAGAGTCAAACCCGCCAAAAAAGCCTGCCCCACACCTCCGCATCAGCGGAGCCTCGTCCACGGTTGTTCAGAGAAAACGCGATGCGCGCCGGCCCTGCTGCGGCGTCCCGGAGAGCGGCTGCGCCGGCGACGGCCCTTGTGGCGTGCCCGGGCGGATAATCCGGCCAAAACCCGGAGGTTGCATGAAGCGAGCGCTGGCGGTCCTGGGGATTTTCGCGTCGTTTTCCGCTGCGGGCGCCGACGTGAAAGCGGGGGCCCGCGTGACGGTAGACGACCTGATGAAGGTACGGTCCGTCGTCGACGTGAGGATCGCTCCCGACGGCCAGAGCGTCGCCTACGTCGTTTCGACGCCGTCTCTCGACCGCAACGCGCACGAAGCCTCGATCTACGTCGTCGAAGCGCGCGGCCGATCGGCCCGACGGGTGGCGGAGGAAACCCGCGTCTTTACCGCCGCCCTTCCAGCGCCGAAGCTGCGGTGGTCGCCGGACGGCGGCCGCCTTTCGTTTCTCGGAATGGCGGCGGAGAAGCCCCCGGCTCAGGTCTTCGCCGTTTCCGCCGCGGGGGGCGAGCCGGCGCGGGCGCTGACATCTGCCCCGGAGGGCGTCCTGGCGTACGAGTGGTCGCCGGACGGGAAGAGCGTCGCGTACACGACTCGGGACGCCGTCTCGCAGGAAGAGCAGCGGCAGCGAAAGGATTTCTCCTGGGTCATCCATGTGGATGCGCCCGACCGCGGAAGGCGCCTCTGCCTCCAGCCGCTCGACGGCACGAGCGCCCGGGTGCTGACGCCCCCCGATCAGTACGTCGACGGTCTGACGTGGTCTCCGGACGGCCGGGAGATCGCGTATGCGGCCGCCCCCGTCACGGGTTTCAAGGCTCAGTACCTGACGCGCCTCTACGCCGTGGCGCCGACCGGCGGTCCGCCTCGCCCCGTGGTCGACCGTCCCGGCATGAACACGTCACCCCAGTGGTCGCCGGACGGAGAGAAGATCGCGTTCGTATCGACCAACGGCCGCGCCGAGCTGATGGCGCCGCGCAGCCTCGCCGTGGTGCCGGCGAGACGGTCTTCGTCTTCGTCCGCTGTCCGGATCTTCGGCTTGAACGACGCCTGGGTCAACGAGATCGTCTGGGCCAGGGACGGGCGATCGGTCTACGTCCTCGCCAATGACGGAACGTACGCGTCCGCGGAGCACATGTTCGAGCAGCCGATCGTGCGCGTCGACGTCGAGGACGGGAGATCCGAACGGATTGCCGGGGCGGCGCTCGTCTACTCGCTTTCCGCCAGCGCCGATGGGTCGCGCCTCGCGTTTCGGGAGGTCGGCCGCAGATCCATGGGCGACGTCTCCATCCTGAACCTCGTCTCGGGAAAGAGCGTGAAATTGACCGATGTGAATCCGGAGCTCCGGGGACTGGAGCTCGGAAGACAGGAAGTCGTCGAATGGCTCTCCTTCGACGGGATGAGGATCTGGGGGCTGCTTCTGACCCCTCCCGGCCCCGCGGGCCGGATGCTGCCTCTCCTCGTGTATTGCCACGGCGGCCCGGGAGGCGGAGTCACGTATGGTCTTTTCCCGCAGTTCATGCACACGGTCGGACAGGTCGATCCGTATCCGGTCGAGGCGATGGCGAGCGCGGGATTCGCCATCCTGTTTCCCATGCCGCGCGGCGGCGCCGGATACGGCGAAGCGGGGCAGAGGGCGATCGTGAACGCGTGGGGCGAAGCCGACTACAAGGACATCATGGCCGGCGTCGACCACCTGATCGCCAGCGGGGTCGCGGACCCCGAGCGTCTGGGCGTGATGGGCGCCTCCTACGGCGGTTTCATGACGAACTGGATCGTCACTCAGACCGGGCGGTTCAAGGCGGCTTCGTCCGCCGCGAGCATCAGCGATCTAACCGATCAGTACCTCTTGTCCGACGGGGGCGAGTTCATCGGGGAGTATTTTGGAAAGCCCTGGGAGGCGCGCGATTCGTACTATGCGCACTCGCCGCTGAACTTCGTCGACCGGGTCACGACCCCTCTCCTGATTCAGCACGGCGAGAGGGATCAGCGCGTCCCGATCGCGAACGCGTGGAAGTTCTACCGGGCGCTGAAGGCGCACGGAAAGGTCGTGGAGTTCGACATCTATCCGCGCGCAACGCACCTGTACTACGAGCCGATGCTCGAGCGCGAAGCGATGAGACGCAACGTCGAATGGTTCGTGAAGTGGATCTCCCCGGCGGGCGTCCCGGGAGGCCGGTGACCCGCCCCGCCGGGCGAGCGGGTCACCGCTTAGTGTATAATAAAGACCTGACCCCAATCAATGGGCGGCTTTTCGGGGGTCGTCCGCGGCGTTGACGTAGGTGATCACGAACGGTCCCATTGCCGAGACCTGGAACTCGGTCTCCCCCTGGCAGACCAGCTCGTGGCGCATTTTTGCGGGCATGGTGGCGAAGGCGCCGGCAGTCAACGGCGTGGCCTTCGACATGTCGGTGCCGTCACCCATGAGGACGTTGAAGCTTCCGGAGAGGATTGTCAGGTGCTCGGCGGTGGGGTGCCAGTGCTTCGGAACTCGATATCCGTCCGGGGCCTTGACGCGCACAGTGAACATCCCCGGCTTCCCCGGGTTGCCCTGGAGCACCGCCATCCGGGATCCAGGCGGCAGCCCCGGCGGCGCGTCCCCCCATGAGATCTCGCTGGCGTTCAGGACCGTGTGCGTGGGAGCCGCCGCGACCCCCGGCGCGCTTTTCCCGGCCGCCGGCTTCTCCTGAGCGAGCGCCGCCCCCAGAACCGCGAAGGGGAGCGCCAGAGCGATCGTCACGACCCTTTTCATCGGAGTCTCCTCTCGTTGAGGGCGGCGGGCTTCCCGGACGCCCGGATGTTCGGATGCCCGGATGCTAGCGCATGAGAGCGTTCATGCTCGCGTGGGAAACGATGCCGCGCAGTTCGGAATAATCGCCTTCGGTCACGGCGTCCTGAATCAGCCTCTGCAGAAGGCTCATCGTCGCTCGCATGGGGCCCGAGCCGAGCGACACCCGCGCCACTCCGGCGGCGGAGAGCTCGCGGATGGGCGGGCTGCCCGCGACGGCGAGAACATTCACGGGGCAGTCGAGCTGCCGCACGAGCGCGGCGATGACGTCCTTGTCCGTCACCCCTGGGACGAAGACGCAATCCGCGCCGGCGTCCCGGTACGCTCTGCCTCTTTCGACCGCCTGGCCGAACCTCGCTTCGGGCGCCCCTACGGCGTCGAGGTACACGTCGGTGCGCGCGTTGACGACGATCGGAACATTTCGCGCGTCGCCGGCTTCCCGGATCGCGCGGATCTTCTCGAGCTGCAGAGAGACGCTCGCCAGCGGGTCTTCGGCGGCGCCGGTGCCGTCCTCGAAGTTCAATCCCGCCGCGCCCGCCTCCAGGGCTCCCGTGGCGGCCCGCCGGACCTCGTCGGGTGTGGCGCCGTAACCCGCCTCCATGTCGGCGGTGACGGGAACCGAAACGGCGCGGCAGATCCGGCCGATCGCCTCCAGCATGAGGTCCCTGGGAATCTTCTGTCCGTCCGGGTAGCCGTGGCAGAACGCGACCCCCGCGCTCGTGGTCGCCACCGCCGGAAGCCCCGCGTCTTCCACGATTCTCGCGGTGGCGGCGTCCCACACGTTCACCAGGAGGAGGGGCCGCCCGGGCCGATGCAGAGCCAGGAGGCGCTCTGCCTTTTTTCGAAGGTCGTCTGCCACCGGGTCATCGTCCCACGAACCGGCGGGAGTTCGTGGGGCGAGGCGTCACCGAACTGATTTTGAATCTGCCCGCGCTTTGTTGACGACGTCCTCGATGGCTCTGGCGACCTCCTCCGGCGCCTCGAGCTCCATGTTGTGACCGCACTCGAGGACGACGTGACGGCCTCGCGTCGAGAGTGCGGCGAGGCTGGACTGGCCGGCGAGCCTCTCCCGCTCGAGCTCCGCGGCAGGGACGTCGAGCTTGTCGGAATACCCGCCGCGCGCTCGTGTGAGCACGATCAACGGTATCGCGCCCAGAGTGCCCCGCGACGGCGCCGCGTGCATCCGCTCGAAATACTCCGAGGACCACTCGCGCTGGCTGTTCTCAGCCTGCTGTAGCCCCGGGAGGGACTGCGCCCACATCTGAAATCCCTGCTCGCGCTCCGGAAGCCGCCGGTAGAGCGGATCGAGCGCGGGAGGAGGGCCCGTCTCCACCCGCGGCGGCGGCGCGCTCTCCCCGGGACCGCGGCGCGGAGGCGGGATCGGTTTTCCCGTGGCGCCTTCCCGAAGGCGGACGGCCTTGCCCTGAATCGTGACCCGCTGGTCCTCGAAGACCGAATCGACGAGCACCATTCCCGCCACGTCGGAAGGAGAGAGGGCCGCGAAATTCCGCACGACCGGTCCTCCGAACGAGTGGCCGACGAGCACGAAGGGAGGTGTCTCACCGAGCTTCGCGAGCGCGTCCCGCAGTTCGAGATTCAGCTGGTCGAAGGTGCGCGGCATGGGGCCCGGCTCGCTCCACGCGTAGCCGGCGCGATCGTATGTGCAGATACGCGTCCGCGTGGCGACCTTCGACTGGACGAGGGCCCAGTCGAAGGAGAAGTCTCCCAGTCCGCTCTCGACGACGACCGTCGGACCGCCCGTTCCCCGGCAGTCGACGTGGATCCTGTGGCCTCCGACGTCGGCCATCCTGCCGGGGGGATCCGGAGAGGAACCGGACGCGGCCCGGGAAAGCAGAAGAAGGGCGAGGAGGACGACGGACGCGCGCCGGCGTCGAGGCAGGACCATTCTGTTCATCCGGGTTGGTACGCGCTGGAAGCGCCGAGGTTGCGCGTTCAGCGTTGTGCGTCGAGCGTTGAGAGAGAAGAGGATGATGCGCGTAACCTGTTCCCGGGCCGGTCGTATTCACGGCAGGTCCGTCGGCCACAGGGGAGGCTTCATGGCGACTTTTTTCCAGGACGTCCGGTTTGCGTTGCGAAACATGCGCCGGGGGCCCGGATTCGCGACCGCGGCCATCGTGACACTCGGTCTCGGTATGGGGGCGACGACCGCGATCTTTTCGGTGGTTCGCGCCGTCCTCCTCTCGCCGCTGCCCTACGAACAGCCGGAGCGCCGCGTCATGATCTGGAGCCGCTGGAGCGCGTTTGAAAAGACGTGGGTCGCCGACGCGGAGGTCGACGACTACCGGCGGCTGTGCCCGAGCCTCGAGAGCGTCGCCGCCTGGGGTTCCGGAAAGGCGAACGTCACCGACGAGGGCGATCCGATCCGGGTCGGCCTCGGCACCGTCACGGCCAACACCTTCGAGACGCTCGGGGCGCGCCCACTTCTCGGCCGCGGATTCACGAGTGAGGAAGACCGCCCGGGCGGGCCCCCGGTGGCGGTCCTCGGTTTCACGCTCTGGCAGACGCGGTACGGAGGCGACCCGGGCGCGGTCGGGCGGACCATACGGCTCGACGGAATCCCGCGTCGGATCGTCGGCGTGATGCCGCGGGGATTCGCGCTGCCGACGGACTTTACGGCCGACGTGGCGGCGCCCACGTCCCTGTGGATCCCACTTCAGGTGGACACCGCCGCGATCACGCACGACTCTCACAACTACTATGCCGCCGCGAGCCTGACGGCGGGGGCGAGCGCCGCGAAGGCGACGGCCGAGCTGAAGACGGTGACCGCGAATCTGACACGGCAGGGTGTCTATCCGGCGGCGATGCGCTTCGAGGCGTTCGCCGTGCCCGTCGAAGAGGAGATCCGGGGCGGCGCCGGAAGAGCGCTCCTGCTCGTCTTCGGCGCGGTGGGCTTCCTCATGCTCATGGCCTGCGCGAACGTGGCCAACCTCCTCCTCGCCCGCGCGGAGGGCCGGCAGCGCGAGATGTCGATCCGCGCCGCTATCGGCGCCGGAAAGGCGCGGCTCGTCCGGCAGCTGCTGACCGAGAGCCTGGTGCTGGCGGCGGCGGGCGGCGTCCTCGGGCTCGCCTTTGCCTGGGCCGGTGTCCGGGTGATCGCGACCCACGGGAGCACGGGACTGCCGCCGCTCTCTCCAATCCGCATCGAGCCGCGGATGCTCCTGTTCGCCGCGGCTCTCGCGGGCCTGACCACTCTCCTCTTCGGGCTGGCGCCGGCGATTCGCGCGACCCGCCCCGACTTGAACGAGTCGCTGCGGGAGTCCGCGGCGAGCACGTCGACGGGAGCGGCGGGGCAGAGGCTGGGCCGGATTCTGGCCGCCTCCCAGATGGCGCTCGCGGTCGTGCTTCTTCTCGGAGCGGGACTCATGCTTCGCAGCCTCGACCGCTTGCTGCACATCGACCTCGGGTTCGATCCCGAGCGTGTGCTGACCCTGCGCTTGCGCCCGGACGAAGTCACGTACAAGAGCGCGACGGAAGTCGTGGCTCTCTATCGGACCCTTCTGGACCGTGTTCGGGAGATCCCCGGAGTGCAGACGGCGGGAATCGTCCGGTCGCTCCCTCTCGCGAGCGAGATCGGAGACCGCGGCCTGATGGTCGAGGGCTACGTGCCTTCCCGGGGCACCACGAATCCCACCGGGGACTGGCAGGTGGTCTCGGATGGAGCGATCGAGGCGCTGCGAGAAGGGCTCGTGAGCGGCCGGTCGTTCGGCCGTGCGGACTCCGCGGAATCGGTCCCTGTGGTTATCGTCAATCAGACGTTCGTCCGCCGGTACTGGCCGGGGCTCGATCCGATCGGCCGGCGGGTCCGCATGGGCTCGCAGAATTCCAACCGCCCCTGGATGACCGTCGTCGGTCTGTTGAAGGACGTCAGGCACAACGGCCTGACGTCCGCGGTCAAGGCCAAGTTCTACGTTCCTCATTCGCAGTTCGCGGTTTCGACCGGATTCGCCCCGCGGGACATGACCCTCGTGGTTCGCACGAAAGGGGATCCTCTGTCGCTCGCGGGCCCGATCCGTTTCGCCGTCCGGGCGCTCGATCCGGCGCTGCCCGTGGCGGACGTCCGGTCGATGCAGGCCGTCGTCGGCGCCTCCGTCGCGACTCCGCGGCTGACCGCCTCGCTGCTCTCGATCTTCGCCGTGCTTGCGCTGGCGCTGGCGGCGGTCGGTGTGTCGGGAGTGCTGGCGTATCTCGTGAGTCGCCGGCGCCGCGAGATCGGAATCCGCATGGCGCTCGGAGCGACGCGCGGCCGGGTTCTGCGGCTCATCCTGCGCGGGGGACTCGCCTGGCCCGGCTCGGGCATCGCGGCGGGGCTTCTCGCCGCGTTCTTTCTCACGCGGCTGATGTCGAGCGTGCTCTACGGCGTCGCGCCTCGCGACCCTGCGACGTTCGCCCTCGTCGCCGTCATCCTGTTCGCCGTCGCCTTCGTCGCGAGCGCGATCCCCGCGTTGCGCGCCGCGCGGGTGGAGCCTTGGGAAGCGCTGCGGATGAATTGAAGAAGCTGTCAGCTCTCAGCATTCCGCCGGGACCGGAAGGCGCTGGGCGGCGGGGTGAAAGGCGAAGGGCGAAGGGCGAAGGGGGGCCAGGCTAATCGGTGCTCCTTTGTTTTCGATTCCCGTTTCCCGATTCCCGATTCCCGGCCGAGGCGGCTTCCACCGCCGGAAGGATGAACTTCGGCACCCAGACCTGTTGCGGCACGTAGAGCACCGGGTCGCTGTAGTTGCCTCCGTAGAAGGCAATCAGGAGATCGAGCTCCGGTATCCCCATCACCACCTGGCCGCCGTTTCCGCCCGCGAAAAACGCGCGGACTTTCCGGTCCTTGTACGGGTACTCGGTCACCCACCAGAGGTAGCCGTACTGCATCTCCCGAAGCGCGACGAGGGGAGACGCAGCGCGGCGGACCCACTCCCGGCTCAACACGCGCCGGCCGTTCCACGTGCCCCCGTTCAAGAGAAGCTGGCCGAACTTCATGAAGTCGCGGGGCAGGAACCGCACCCCGCCTCCCATGTAGGCGTCGCCCGTCGGCGTCAGGTTCATGTAGTAGCGGCCGAGCCGGAGAGGTGCGGCGACGAGCCGGGCGAACAGCTCCGTCAGGGGATGCCCCGCGGCGCGCGCGAGCACTCCGCCGAGAAGGTTGGAGTTCACGCTGCAGTAGACGGCCTTCTCGCCCGGGTCGCGGAGCGTCTTCAGATTCAGGGTGTACCGGTAATAGTCGGGCTCTTTGTCCTGTCCCTGCATCACGTCTTCGTTGCCGGGCGAGGCGGAGTCCCGGTCGTCGCAGTCGAGCCCCGACGACATCGTGAGGAGATGCTCGACCGTGAGGGCGCGCTTTCGCGGCTCGAGGTCCGAAGGAAAGGTCCCTCCGTTCATCACCTCGTAGACAGATGTCGACGTCCGGATCGGGACGCCGGCCTGCACAGCCGCGCCCACCAGGGTCGACGTCAGGCTCTTCGAGGCGGACCGCGTGTCGTGCGGCTTGTCCCGGCTCTCGCCGTGGAAGTACTCCTCGAGAACGAGCTTGCCGTGACGGGCGATCAGCACGCCGTGGATGTCGGACGCATGCACCGAGTCGATCGGAGTCTCGATGATCATCCGGACGAACCGCTCCATGGGCTCGCGGGAGATGCCGGCCTCTTCGAGCGTCCCGACCGGCCAGCCGTCGGATGCGGCGGGCGGGGGCGTGTACGCGTAAGGCGCGGAGGCCCGCCCGCGCGGGTAGAAGTCACTGGAGCGGCCCGCCTCGACGCGTTCGAAATCGAAGGTCCCTCCGCGCAGCGGCATCGAGAGAGTCCCGTCGCGCAGGGTGCCTTCGGCGAGGACCTCTCCCTTCCTGCCGCCTTCGGGCTTGCCCACGAGGCGCACGGCCTCGCCCTCCTTCTCGACGTGATCGACGGTCAGGAAGCGGCCGGCGTTGCGCTCCGGGTTCCTCAAGAAGGCCCCGAGCGACCCGTCCGGCTTCGCTGCGATCTTCAGGTAGAAGGTCATCTGGTCGTTCAAGGGGAAGACCTCCCCGATCCACGAATGCGCCCCCGACTGAGAGAGCGCCACCGGCGACGCGTATCGGGTCCCGAGTCCGCGCGTCTTTCCCTGGGCCCAGAAACCGGCGATCCGCGAGCGGCCGCGCTCGAAGCGGCCCATGAACGCGCCGTTGTCGGCCGGGAGCTCGAAGGCAACCGTCTTTCCCGCGACCCGGACGGCCGCGGACAGGCCCGCGATCTCGGCCCGCCATTCCGTTCCGCGCTGGTCCACGCGGAGGGATCCCCGGACGTCTGGCCCGAGGCGACGTTTCGCCTCCCAGAGCCCGGCGAGCTCTCCGGCCGGTCCCGCAGGGTCGGGAGGGGCGGCGGCGATCGAAGGAGCCGTCATGGCGAGAGCGGCGGCCAGCAGGAAAACGGCGCGCGATCCGTTCATTCGTTCGCTCCTCGGTGTGGGACGGTGGCGGTCTCCCGGCTCGCCAGCCAGGCCAGGACGGGCTCGATCCCCGTCTGCATGTTTCGCCGCAGCGCCTGCGCGGCACGGTCGAGATCGCGCGCCCGCAGAGCCGCGAGAATCCTGTCGTGATCGTCGGTCGCTCGGCGGACGTTCCGCCTCTCGCGCATCAGCGCGATCTCGTACCGGTGCGTCCGGCGCATGAACTGTTCGATCAGGCCGATCAGGACTCGATTCGGACAATCGCCGATCAGCTCCATGTGCCATGCGTCGTCGAGCGCGATCACCTTCCCGGCGTCGCGCACGCGGAGGAGCTGCCGGTTGAGCGACTCGAGGCGCGCCATCTTCGAGGCCGCCGGCAGGCCTGCGAGCCGGAGCGCCTCGGGATCCAGGATCGCGCGCATCGGGTAGATCTGCCGGAACTCTTCGCTCGTGAGCGGCCGCACGAAGTAGCCCACGCGCGGAACGCTCGAGAGCGCCTGCTCCGCAGCGAGCCGTCCGAGCGCCTCGCGGAGAGGAGTCCGGCTGACGCCGAGCCGGGACGCCAGGTGGACTTCGTTCACCCGCTCCCCGGCCGGCAGCCGGCCATCGACGATCATGTCCCGCACCGCGGAGGCCACCGCTTCGCTGATGTTGGGCCGGTCAATCGGGAGGGCGGTTTCCTGCATACTGAGTATTGTATACACTTGGCGGGAGGCGGGAGGCGGGAGGCGGGAGGCGGGAGGCGGGAGGCGGGAGGCGGTGGGTGGGCGAGATTGGATTGGCGGGAGCGGCTACCCGAAGGCGTAGGGCGAAGGGGCGAAAGGCAAAGGCGGATATGGAGGAGGGGCCGAGGGCGGGAGGCGCGCCCTTCTGAAGCTCAACGCTGAACGCTCAACGCTCAACCCTACCCTCATGGCTTCCCCGTCTCGACGTACCTCTTGTAGCGCTCGATCTGGGCGCGGAGAACGCCGTCCACGGCAGCCGCGAGCTCCTTGAATCCGCCCGGGTTGTATCCGCCGACGGCGTATCGGACCTCCACTGTGGTGCCTTTTTCGGCGGGATCGAACTTCCAGGACATGCTTCCGGTCACGGCCATCGACTGGAGAGGGCCGAGACCGCCTTCGAATCGAATCTGCTTTCCGGGCGAGGCGAAGGTCACGTTCAGGTGCCGCACGCCGCCGCCGCCGGGAAGACGCTCGCACCAGCAACCCTGCGGCCGCGCCTCGATGGAAAGATTGGCGGCGTCGCCCGAAAACGTATGATCCGGCCCCCACCATTTCCCGACGTCGACCATGGCGGCGTAGGCGCGGGCAGGCGGAACGGAGACCGTGATGGCCGACCGGAAGGTGAATCCGTTGTCGGCGACGTCGCTGACTTCACCCGGCGCCGGGACTGCCGCGGCGGCGCCGAGAAGAACGAGCAGAAGGGAAGCGGGCAAGCGGATGAAGGTGGTCATCGATCTCCTCCTCGAAAGAGCATTCGGGTCTGACGTGCAGCGGGCGCGTCAGCGAAACTTGCGAGCATCGAGCACTTCGCCGCTGCGGCGGCCTTCGACCGACTCGACGTAAGCGGCGGCGACCTTGTCCGCGGGCATCCCTTCCGCGGGATCCCGCCCCATCGCGGACAGGGTCTCCGAGACCCACGGCGGGCTGACGGCGTTGACGCGGACTCCCCGGAGCATTTCGAGGGCGGCGGCCCTGGCGAACGCTTCGACAGCGGCGTTTACGGCGCTGATGGCGGCGGTTCCGGGTGCCGGCTCGGCGGCGAGGACCCCGCTGGTCAGCGTGAAGGAGCCGCCTTTCCGCACGGTCGGAAGACCGAAGCGCACGAGATCGATCTGCCCCATGAGCTTGTGGCCGAATCCGAATCGGAAATCCTCGTCGGTCAGAGATGCCAGCGGGGCAAATCGCGCCTGTCCCGCCGCGGAAACCAGTGCATCGAAGGGCCCCGCGGCGGAATACATCGCCTCGATCGATCGCGGCTTCTCGAAATCGACCCGGAATTCGCCCTGGCTGTGCCCGACGCGCACGATCTCGTGCCGCGGCTCGAGGGCCCGCACGACCGCGCTCCCGATCGTTCCCGTGGCGCCGACGACGATGACTCTCATGATTTTCTCCTCGAGGTCCTGGTGACGCTCGCCTCCCGCTCCAAGGCATTTTCTCTCACCGCGGAACCCCGATCTTCCGGGCGATCGCCTCGAAGCGAGGATCCTGCCGCAGCGGATCGTACGAAGGCTCGACGCGATTGCCGAAGGACGTGCTCGTCGAAATCGACGAGATCGCCCTGGTCTGAACGTCCGTCGGGGCTACTGAGCCGCGTCGGGAACCGGCGAAGACTTCTGGGCGACCGCCCGCCAGCGGCCGTCCCTGCGCGCGTAGACCCGGATGTAGTGGACGTTGTTCGGAACATCGCGGTCGCCTTCGCGGCGGAGCCCCTTCGTTCGCGCGCCGACGATGGCCGTATCCCCGAAGATCCGTCCCTTGACGTCGAAGATCTCGAGGTTCGTGTAGCGCAAGGTGCCGGCCCGGTACGACGCGAGGATCTCCGTCTTCGCGTGCTCCTTGCCCGACGCCTCGATGGCGACGTAATCGTCGGCGACGATGCGGTCGTACGCCGTCAGATCGGTCCTGGCGATCGCCGCGACGAGCTCCCGCTCGAGGCTCTCGACCTGGCGGACCGGATCCTCGGGCGGCGCCGCCGCGGCGGGAGCCCCGATAAGAAGCATGAGAACGATCCAAGGTCCAGGGCGCATGGTCTCCTCCTTCCGCAGGCCGGTCAGCGGCCGGTCGGCTTCAATCCGCGTTCCTCGATGAGCGGCTCGACCTTCGGATCGCGTCCGCGGAACGCGCGGTAGAGCGCCGCCGCGTCGTCGGTGCCGCCCCGTGACAGGATCATGTCGCGGAAGCGCTGTCCGTTGGCGCGCGTCATGCCGCCGTGCTCCTTGAACCAGTAGTACGCGTCGTCGTCGATGACTTCGCTCCAGAGATAGGCGTAGTACCCGGCGGAGTAGCCGCCGCCCCAGATGTGCGCGAAGTATGTCGAGTGGTACCGGGGCGGAACGGCCGCCATGTCGACCTGGAACCGCCGCAGCGCGGCGGGCTCGAAGACGTTCACGTCCTGAGGCGCGGCGTCGGCGGTCAGGTTGTGCCACGCCATGTCGAGAAGCGCCGCGGCCAGGTACTCGGTCGTTTTGTATCCCTGGTTAAACGTCCGCGACTTCTTGATCTTCTCCACGAGAGCGGCCGGCATCGGCTTTCCGGTCTCGTGATGTTTTGCAAAGCGCGCGAACACGGCGGGCTCCAGGGCCCAGTGCTCGTTGAACTGCGACGGGAACTCGACGAAGTCGCGTGGGACGCCGCCGAGCGTCGGGTAGCGGATGTTCGAGAACATGCCGTGCAGCGCGTGGCCGAACTCGTGAAAGAGCGTGGTCACGTCGTCGAAGCTCAACAGCGCGGGCTGACCTGCGGCGGGCTTCGTGAAGTTCGTCACGTTGAAGACGACCGGCTTCGTTCCAGTCAGATGGCTCTGGTCGACGAAGCTGTCACACCAGGCTCCGCCGCTCTTGTTCGTCCGCGAGAAATAGTCGCCGTAGTAGATCGCCATCGATTTGCCGTCCGCGTCGAAGACTTCGAAGACCCGGACGTCTGGCTGGTACACGGGGATGTCCTTCCGCTCCTGGAACGTGATTCCGTAGAGCTGGCCGGCGGCGAAGAACACGCCATCCTGCAGAACGCGCTCGAGGTCGAAATACGGGCGGATCGCCCCTTCGTCGAGGTCGTACTCCGCCTTCCTCACTTTTTCCGCGTAGAACTCCCAATCGGCCGCGGAGAGCTGGAAGCCGCCTTTCTCCGCGTCGATCACCTTCTGCATCCGGCGCGCCTCATCGCGCGCCTTCGCGGTCGCGGCAGGCGCGAGATCCGTCATGAGCTTCTCGGCGGTCTGCGGCGTCTTCGCCATCTGGTCGTCGAGAACGAATCCGGCGTAGGTCGAGTACCCGAGCAGCTTCGCGTGCTGCGTCCGGAGCTGCGCGAGCCGGGTGATCAGCGCCTTCGTGTCGTTCGGCCCGCCGTGGTTCCCTCTCTGGACCGAAGCCTGAAACAGCCGCTGGCGCAGGGCGCGGTTCTTGAGAGTCGAGAGGGCGGGCTGCTGCGTCGTGTTCTGCAGCGTCAGGACCCACTTGCCGGGAATCCCGTGCTCCTTCGCCCGGTCGGCCGCCGCGGCGAGGTCGCCTTCGCTCAGGCCCTCGAGCTCCGCCCGGGTCTCGACGACGACGGCGGAGGCATTCGTGTCGGCGAGTAGCCTGTCGGTAAAGTCGGTCGTCAACTTCGCCTCTTCCTGGTTGAGGCCGCGCAGCGTCTCCTTGTCCGCCTCGGTCAGCTTCGCGCCCGCGCGGACGAAGTTCAGGAAATATCGCTGGACCAGGAATTTCGCCTCGGGGTCGAGCTTCGAGCCGTCGCGCGCGTCGTAGAGGGCCTTCACGCGCGCGTACAGCTTCGAGTTCAGGTAGATCGCGTCCTGATGCGCGGCGAGCTTCGGCGCGTATTCCGCCTTGATCTTCTGCATCGCGCCGCTCGTGTTCGACTGCGTCAGGTTGAAGAAAACCTTCGCGGCCCGCGTCAGGAGTTCGCCGGAGCGCTCCATCGGCTCCAGGGTGTTGGCGAACGTGGGAGGCTCCGGGTTGTTCGCGATCGCTTCGATCTCGGCGATCTGCCGCTTCATCCCCTCCTCGAGGGCCGGGGCGTAGTCGCTCTCCTGGATCTTGTCGAACGGCGGCGCCTGATACGGCAGCGGGCTCACGGTCAAGAGCGAGTTCGCCCGGGCGGGCGCCGCCGCCTGCCGGGCGTTCGAAGTCGTGGACGTTTGCGCCGTGAGAGCACCGCCGGCCGGGAAACAGAGGAGCACCGCCGAGACCGCGTGGAGAAGTCTGTTCATGGGGACCTTTGTATCAGCTGGGAAGTCGAGAGTTGAGAGTTGAGAGTTTCGAGTCGAGCGTCCGGATCCCGGGGACGGTATGTGTCGTGCGGGATGCCGAACGGGTCGGGCGGCAAGTTCGCGGAGGCCACGACGGTCGCACCGGACGGAGGCTTCCCGCTGACCTCGTCTCCGTATCCGCCTTTCAGGAAAAGCCTGCGGCCGCCCGCAAACCGCATCCCCGGCGGAGCACGGCCGTCCTCCCTTTCGGCGTATGGTAGCCCGACGCGCTCTCCGAGTGGACCAGGGAGGCGGCCCGCCGGACCGGGTCCGCCAGATTCTTCTCGCGCGCCGGCGGAGTCTCGAGCTGAACCCTCGTCCGCCGACCTCGGGAGGTCGCGCTGCGCGGGAGAACGTGCCGGACGGGCGTCAACGATCGGAGGGACGCCACGAGGCGGAAGAATCGGCGTCGGCCAGCACACGGAAGTAGGTCGAGGGATGGAGCTGAAGAGTGCGGCCATCGCGGCCACGGCCTCTCCGGATTGCGCGGGCGATTTCCGCATCGGTACAGGTCCCGAGACCGGTTTCGCGATCCGGAGTCAGATTGGGGCCGTCACGGGCCGTGTGGGGTCGAGGACGTCTCCCGAGCCGAGCGTCGATCGGATTGGAGAAGCCGGATCACCCTTGTCGAGGGGCGAGTGACACCAGAAGCAACGGGCGACGCCATTGGCGAGGTGGGAGCCGCGCGCGATCTGTCCCCCGGCAGAACCGGCGGCGGCTGCGGTTTGCGCGAGTGAGAGCAGCGCGAGGACGAGCGCGAAAGGCCCACGAGGAGATCGCGGGGCGAGCCCTGGAGGCAGCATCACACTACGTCTCTCGGTCGGGACGACGTCGTGGGGGCGACCTCCGGAGCCTCGGCGCCCGCTACTTCGGTTTGTTCTGGAGCTGGGAGAGAAACTTCGCGTAGTCGGGGGAGTCGGCCGCCAGCCGCACACCGAAGCCAGTCGCGGGAACGTTCGGCGAGGGCTCGGGACCCGCGGCGCTGCGGACGACCTTCCCCTTCAGGAGCAACGTGCGGCCGTCCGGCAGATGAACGGTCAACCGGAGCTGCGGCCCGGTGTTCGGGACTCGCGGGGTGCGCACGAACATGCCGCCGCGCGACATGTTGGAGATCACGCCCGTTCCCTGGGACGAATCCTGGGAGAAATCGACCGTCATCTCGACGGGATGCCGGGGACCTCTGCGCTTTTCGCCGGGCTCGGCTCCGGTTCGAGGCGGCTGCCGCGCGCGAACGGGCCGCGCGAGAAGAAACGATCCGTTCGCGCGCCTCACGCCGGTGACCGTGCTGCGGGGAGCGTCCACCTCCTCGGCCTCGGATCCGGACATCGCGGCCGATGGGGCCGGAGGAGCAACGTCGGGAGAAAATTCGATCTGGGGGATGACACCCGTCACAATCCGCCCGTCCACCGGGACGGGACACCGGAAGGTCACGGGAAAGACCTCCGCCCCGCCCCGGCCGAGCGCGGCCCACTGGGCGGCGAGGGTCTCGGCGGAAACCGGTCCCTCGAACCAGAACCGGACCTGGCGTTTGTTCGTCACGATCACGGGCTGCAGGTAGTCGATGCCGCTGTCGTCCACGGGAAAGCAGAATCCGGGGTGCCGGCTTCCATCCGGCAGCGTGAACTCCGTCGCGGCGAGGAAGACCTCGTCGTCCATCGCCGAAAGCGAGTCGCGCTCCGCGGGAACGACCGTCGCGTCGTCGCCCGTTCCCCCCTCGTAGCGCCAAACGGCCGTGGCGGCGAGGTCTGCCATCGTGAGGTCGACGAGCCGCTTCATTGTGAGAGGAGTCGAGAGTTGAGAGTTGAGAGTCGAGAGTCCGGAAATGCTCGCGCGGATTCCGAACTGAAAACTGAAAACGGACGACTGGCGACTCTCATCACGCCAGCTCCCCGAGGTATTCGATGAACGAGCGCGTGGCCCCGTCGAAGCCCTGGATCTTCGGATTCGAGGACTCGATCAGGTAGTACTCGTCGGGGGCGTGCGCGCCCGAGCCGTGCCCCATCCCGAAGTGGCCCGCGGGAAGCTTCATCGGATCTCCCGTGAAAACGTACCCCGGCCACGAGCCGGCGAGCCGCGGCCAGAGGATCGGGTCGATCCCGGAGCGCTTGTAGACGGAGAGCTGCGCGCGGATGAGAGCGGAGTCTGCCGGCGTGGTGGTCGGGTCGTAGCCGCCGGTCATGTTGACGTCGATGTCTCCGAAGCCTTTCGTCGCGAGGTGCTTCTTCAGCGCGTCGAGGGCTCCGGCGGCGGTCATGTCCGGCACCAGGCGCATGTCGATCTTTGCCACGCCCTTATGGGGCAGGATCGTCTTTCCGCCGGGACCCGTGTATCCGGCGACGAGCCCTTCGATGTTGACTGTCGGCTCCCCGGCGAGCCGCTCGAGAGACTCGATGAAGGTCGCGTCCTTCGACCAGCGCGCGACGCCCAGTTGCTTTTTCAGAGACGCCTCATCGAGCCGGCGCGCGCTCTCCGCGATCATCGCCTTTTCGGCGGCGGAGAGCGGACGCACGCGGTCCGAGAGTCCCTCGATCATCGGCGTGTTGCCGTCAGGCGAGACGAGCGTGACGAGCGCCTGCACGAGATGCCATACGGGACTGTCGATCCGCGCCTTGTTGCTGGAATGGACGTCGAGCTTCGGTCCGCGGCCCCACTTTTCGCCCGTCGACGTGAGCTCGAGCTCGATGATCCCCTTCGCCCCCAGCGTCACGGTCACCTGGCCGTCGAGACCCTGGCTGGCGAAAGGCATGAAGACGCCGGAGCAACGGCCGAGCGCGGACTGGATTTCGGGACGCCGGACGATCTGCGGGAAATGCGGAGAGCCGATCTCCTCTTCGCCTTCGGCCACGAGCACGAGGTTGACGGGCAGCTTTCGATTGGCGCTGAGGAACGCGTGCAGGGCCGCCAGGAACGCGGCTTCCGGCCCCTTCTGGTTGACGGCGCCGCGGCCGACGAGCGCCTTCCCGAGCCCGGGCTTGTCGACGATCGCCGCGTCCCACGGGGGAGAGGACCATTCGGCCGGGTCCACCTGCTTGACGTCGTACATGAAGTAGATGCCGATGGTCTTCGGGGCGCCGGCGTCCAGAGTCGCGAAGACGCCCGGCGAGCCGTCGGTCGGGACCTTCTCCGCCCGCCCGAACCCGGCCTCCCGCAGCATGCGGATCAGCATCTCGCAGCCCTCGGACATCCCGCGGTTCTCCGCGGCGATCGAGGGTTGACGAATCCAGTCCTGCAGCCGCTTGACGGCCTCGCCATGGTGTTTTTCCACCTCGCCGAGAACGGGCCGGAGATCGGCTCCGGACGCCGCCTTCAGACGCGCAGGAAGAGCGAGGGTGGCCGCGCCCGCCGCGGCGCCCTGGAGAAACGTTCTTCTGTTCATGAGAGAGGAGTCTATCCAACAGCGCGGGGACACTACTTGACGAAGGGCGATTTCACCTTCTTGTAGCCGTCGGGCACTTGAAAGGTCGAAGCCGGTATCGCGCCCTTCTTCACCTCCGTGGCCTCCTCGAGCGTCTGAGTGCGCGACATCGGAGTGCGGATGATGATCGCCGTCGAGAGGGGAAATCCCTTCACGTTTCGGAGCTCCTCGTAGACCTTCTGGAAGAGCTGGCCCATGGGACCCATGGAGGCCGCCGCGAGCTTCCGGCTGTCGTAATATCGATGAGGGGGCTGAAGCCCGGGCGCCGCCCACAGGTCCATCTCCAGGACGTCGCCGATCGAGAGCGACCAGCGCTCGCAGTCGTAACCGGCGAATTTCTGCTTGCCCGGCAGCTTTTCCAGCTTCGGGTCGTCGCGCGTCCCGAACATCGCTTCGAGGGGCGTTCCCCGCATGTCGCGCGTCAGCTTCTCCCAGTACGCCGTCATGTCTTCGACCGTCGCCTCCCAGTACTGCTTCTTCTTGTGATCGATCATGGTCATCCGGCCGGTCGGGAAGTGGACGATCGAGTCGGCCTGCGCCGACGAGGACCGGCCGTACTCGGACGTGATGTATTGGGTCATCGGAGAGTCGGTGTTGCCCATCGTAAATTTCGACTGGACCGTGAGGTCCTGGGCGGACACCGACAGGGCGATCAGCCATCCGGCACAGACGAACAGCCGACGCATGATGGAAACCCGCATGGAAAAACCTCCCTTTTCAGAGGCGAAGCATATCCGCGTGAGTCGGGAACCGGTGACGCCGCGGAGCGCCGCTCACTTCCTGGACGGCCTTCGCAGATGGAGGCGCAAGGCTCCGTACTCGATCGTGACGATGAATTCGCGCAGGAAGTTGTAGGCCACGATGCCGTGGATCGCCGCGCCGATCACGCGCGAGAGCGATTCGAAGCCGGGAAACACGCCGCGCAATGCCGAGCCGGTCCGCAGATTCCTGATCGACCCCCGTCGTCGAGGCGCCGGTGTCGACGGCGACGAGAAGGTGGAGCGACGGCCCGAAGCGGGCCTCCACGAGTATCAGGGAATTGGAGGGATGGGCGAGCCGGAACGGAATGACGGCCGCGTCCAGCCTCTCGGATTCCGCCGCCGAACCGGGCTCTCGCAGGGCCAGCGTGTCGCGGGCGTAGTCGAGTTCCAGATCGTAGCGGCCCAGAAAGGCGTGGCCCAGGATTCCGTCGAGGGAAGCGACGGCGGCTGCGATGCGCTCCACCTGATCCGTCACGGCGACCTGCAGGTCCGACTCCTCCGCGTCGCCGACGCGCAGGGCGTCGAGGCGGCCGACTCGCACGGCCGCGCCCGAACCGGCTCCGTGAGCCGGCCGTCCGTCGGTTACGTTTACAGATGCGCGGGCGGCAGTCTTGCTCGACAGTACGCAGGGGCCCGCCCCCGTATCGAGTGCAAACCAGTACGGGCCGCTCTCGTTCAGCCACGCGAGAACACCAGCCAGCGGTTGCGCGCCTCCCACGAGCCGAAACGGCACTTCGGTCTGAATGCGCCGATCCTAATTCGAGGACGAGGTCGATGGACGCTGCGAAGTTCTCTGCGGTTGAGCGATCCGGAGTAACGGATCGAGCAGTGGTGGTCCCGTTACGCGTTACGTCGATGAGGACGCAATAAGATTGCCCGTCCGGTGAGAATCACGACCTCCGAAGTTACCAAAATCCGCGCCGGAGACGGCGGCTAGAAGCCTCGGAGGTCGCAGGGCTCAACTGGTTGCGGGAGTCTCAGCGGCCTTTCATGACACGATTCTCCCTAACCGCCGGCGCCTCGTGACTACTTCGCGTCGCACCACTGGCCGGGTTTCGGCACCGGCACGCAGGTGTTCTCGAACCGTGCCGGGAGCCCATCGCTCCGCAGCAAATTGGGACCATCCATGAGGTGATAGTGGAGATGGGGCCCGGTCGTCGCACCTGAGTTGCCGAGCTTGCCGAGTACGTCGTCCTGCCTCACATGGTCCCCCTTCTTGACGCGGACCGAAGCGGGCTGCATGTGTGCCAGCACACTGAACTCGCCGTTCTGATGATCGATGACGACGCAATTGCCGGCGACACCCCACGGCGGCTCCGGCAGCCGAAGGAGGGCGGCTACGGTATCTTCCCGAAGCCTTCCATCTCATTGGCTGTGGGGGAGGGACTCGAACCCCCAACCTTCCGGTTAACAGCCGGGTGTTGTACCAGTTCAACTACCCCACAACACGGACGCGATCGTCGAGAGAGATTCTAACGCGGTGTTGCGCCGATTCGCTCCGACCTGCATGCGCGCTGCGGGGTCCTGACCCACCGCTGCTTCATCCGCGTGCACAGCTGATGCTCGGCTTGGTGCTTCTGTCGGGAGTCGTCGCGAAGTTGAGAGTGAGGAGTTAGGAGTTAGGAGTTGAGAGTGAGGTTGAGACGATAAGGCGGCCGCCCGACGCTCAACTCTCAACTCTCGACTCTGAACTTCCTCAGCCTTCGAGTCGGGCATCCAGCGAGATCTTAGCCTTCAGCAGTTTGGAGATCGGGCAGCCGGTCTCGGCGGCGTGCGCCGCCTTCTGGAACGCCTCGTCGGACGCGCCCGGTATCTTCGCGACGACCTCCAGGTGCGATTCCGTGACACCCCAGCCGCCGTCCACCTTGTCGAGCGTCACGGTGGCGGACGTCCGGAGGCTTTCCGCCGTCAGGCCGGCTTTGCCGAGCTCCGCCGAAAGAGCCATCGTGAAGCATCCGGCGTGAGCGGCGGCGATCAGCTCCTCCGGATTTGTCCCCTTCTCATTTTCGAAGCGCGTTGTGAACGAGTAGGGCGTCGAGGAGAGGATGCCGCTCTCCGTCGAAATCTTCCCCTTCCCCGACTTCAAGTCTCCCTGCCATTCCGCCGAGGCCTTCCGTTTCATGCGAAACCTCCTTGTAGGGACGCCGAGGCTAACGCAGTTCCCGCTCTGCGCGCGCGGCGAAGGGCGACGAACGGCGAATGCCGAAAATGGTTTCGAACTTTCTGCCGCTTCTTTTTCGCTCGGTGCGTCGGACCGGCGTCGTTAGAATGGGCGTTCGTTCGTCCTCGGTTCGTTGAGTTGCCATCTCGGAACATCAGGAGGAAAACGATGAAGAAAACCCTGTTCCTGTTTCTCGCCGCCTCGCTTGCCGTTCCCGGGTCGATGAGCGCGCAGGCTCTCGCGCGCGGCCGCCGGCAACGACTCCGTTCGCTCGGTCGATGAGGCCTGGGCCGCCGCTATGAAGGCGAACGACCTGGACGCGATGATGCGCTGCTACGCGCCGGATGCCGTCGCCTGGCTGCCGGAATTCCGGAAGCGCGCGGAGAAGCGGCGATCCGGGAATCGTACCGGGCTTTCCTGGCGGCCAACAGACGTCGAAGACGTCAAATTCTCCGACGCGCGCTATGAGGCTGCAGGCGACCGCGCGCTGGCCTGGGGAAAATTTCAGCTCACCCTGGTTCCCAGGGCCAGCGGCAAGCCCGTGACGATGTCAGGACGCTTTTCCGAAGTGGCGGAAAAGAAAAACGGCCGCTGGGTCTACGTCGTGGACCACGCCTCCGCCGAGCCCGCCCCGGCGACGGCCCCCTACAACTGAAAACTGAAAACTGAAAACTCAGAACGGACCATGCTCAGAACCCGCGCGACGGAGCTCTTCGGTATCGATCATCCGGTGGTCCTCGGGGGGATGGGCTCCGCCACCGGAACGGATCTCGTCGCGGCGGTGTCGGCGGCCGGCGGCCTCGGCATCATGGGTTGCGCCGGACGCGATCCCGCCTGGATCCTCGAAGCCGCCCGAGGGGTTCGCGCCGTGACGGATCGTCCCTTCGGGTTGAACCTTCTGCTGTTCGAAGTTGAGGAGGACGCGTTCGAAGCCGTCCTGGAAGCGAGGCCGCGCGTCTTCTCGACCGGCTGGCCATGGCCGGATCAGGACCTTCGCCCGTACTTCTCGCGTGCGCATGACGCGGGCGCGCTCGTCGTGCACATGGTCTCCTCCGTTTCCGAGGCGCGCCGCGCTGCCGCCGCGGGCGCGGATGTGATCGTCGCTCAGGGAACGGAGGGCGGCGGCCACGTCGGAGTCATGACGACGATCGCCCTAGTTCCGCAGGTGGTGCGCGAGGTCCCGGTCCCGGTGCTCGCCGCCGGCGGGATCGCGACGGGGGAGGGGCTCGCAGGCGCGCTCGCGCTCGGCGCCGAGGGCGCGCTTCTCGGGACCCGCTTTCTCGCCACGCCGGAGGCTCCGATTGCGGCCGGCTTCAAGCAGGCGGTGCTCGATTCGGACGGCCACGACACGCTGCTGACGGAGATCCCCGACATCGCGCGAGGCCGGGTCTGGCCGGGCGCCTGGTCCCGGGTCGTGCGGAACCGTCTGATCGAGACGTGGGGGGGACGCGAAGCCGAGCTCCGGGCGCGCCGCTCGGAAGTCGGGACCGCGATGCAAAAGGCCTTTCGCGACGGAGACGCCGCCGGCGCCCCGCTCTTCATCGGACAGGAAGCCGGCTTGATCGACGCTCTCGAGCCGGCTGGCGAGATCGTCCTCCGACTCGTTCGCGAGGCCGAGGCGGCGATCGCGCGGCTTCGATCCCTCCTGGTTCCGCCCGTCTGACTCGAGAAGAGCCCCGGCGGGAGCTTCCTAACGCCTCACGTCCCCCGCCTCGCGCTTCTTGACGCCGACGACGACGCTCCACGTGTGGAGGAACATCAGACGATCGTCCCGCACGAAGGGACGCATCCCGGTCGGGGGACCCTCGTCGAGCTCCGCCTGCAGGTCCCGGACGATCTGCTCCCGCGCCGGCGCCGTCGTGGAGGTCCGATCGAACCAGTCCTCCAGGACGTTCGGGACGTCGCGCAGAAATTTCCCGCTGATGCGGATCCCGCTCTGCTGGACGAGCCGATCGAGCTCTCCCGCCGAGAGAGCGCGGGTGTGCGTCGGATCCCGGAGCCGCTCCAGCTCGTTGTAGTGCGCGGCAAGCTCGGGATCATCCGGCGCCACGATGTCTATGAGCGCGAGGCGCCCGCCCGTCCGGCAGACGCGGGCCATCTCGAGAAGCACGGCGGCCGGGTTCTGGAAGTGATGAACGGAAAACCGGGTGACGACCATGTCGAACGAGCTCGGGTCGTAGGGTAGATCCTCCGCGACCCCTTTTTCAAATCTCAGGTTCGTGAGCCCCTCGCGCTCGGCGGCCTGACGGCCGTGCTCCATCATCTCGGGCGTCAGATCGATGGCCACCACCGACCGCACCTTCGGCGCGATCGCGCGGCTCAAGAGCCCCGTGCCGGCCGCCACGTCGAGCACGTCGTCTTCCTTGTCGAGCGCGAGGCGTTCGACAGCCCAACGCAGGTCCTCGGAGACCGGATCCTTGCTCCAGCTCGCGGCCTGACGGGTAAATTCCGCGCGGATGGCCTCATGCTGCCGCTGGAAGTCCGTGAGGTCCTTCGTCACGACATCAGTGAATCATAAGGACGGGAAGTTGAGAGTTGAGAGTTGAGAGTTCAGAGTCGAGAGTCTGACCGCTCGGTTCTCCCTTCCGCCCTCCGGATCAGGATCGGGCCGAGGGCGGCGTTTCCGCCGCGGACCTCGGCCCGGCTGCTTAACTCTTGACTCTCAACTCTTAACTCTCAATTCCTGACTCTCGACCTTCCGGAAGAAAGACACCCCTGAAGCCGGTTCTGCTGATCAGCGGTCAGCTTTGCCAGGACCTGGTCCCGGACAGCGGCGACGTCCGCGTGGAGTTTTTGCGCGCCGGCATGCCGCGCGAGAACGTCATCCCCGAGGACGGATTTGTCCGCCCCGCTGGCGACATCCGCCTCAACCTTCTGCCGCGCCGCCTTCAGCGCTTCCATGTCTGCCTGAAGGGACGGCCGCGCAACGGAAAAGATTTTGTCGATGGCCTCCTTCTCCTCCGAGGTCAGATCTACGAGAGACACGCACCGATGCAGCGAGTGGAGAGCGAAACCGCCGTCTCCCGGCCGCGGATGGCCGGCCGCGCGGAGACCGTCTCCTTGCAGGGCCGGGGCGGCGGCGGCGGACGCGAACAGAGCGAAGGCCAGGATGGAAGCGATGCGATTCAGGCGTTTCATGAGACTCCTTTTTTTCGGGAACCCGTTTTCCCGACAATGGAGAGACGAACGGCAGTGCCGGGAAGATTACGGCCGGCGCGCGTTCGGAATTCGATCGAGCCGTGACGGCGCGGTTCGCGGCGGGAATAAATGCGCCGACGCGTGCACCACGCGGCGCGACGCTAGACTAGGCCATGCGCTCTTCTCTCTCGCTTCGGCCGCCGTGCGCGGCGCTTCTCCTTCTGATCCCGTTCTCCGCCGCCCTGCCGGCGCAGACGACGCCCGTGACGATCCGCGCGAGGGCTCTCGTGGACGGCCGCGGAGGACGGATCGACCGTCCGATTCGTCTGAGGGTCTCCGGCGGCAAGATTCTCTCGATCGACCAGGACAGTAAGACGGCGGCTCCGGCCGACTACGACCTGACGGGCGCCACCCTCCTGCCGGGGTTGATCGACACGCACGTCCACCTTTCCTGGACGTTCAACGCCGAAGGCCGGCTGCATACCGAAAAGGATCCCGACACGGCAGCGCAGACCGCGCTCGCGCAAGCCGGGAATCTCTGGAGCACGCTGCAGGCGGGATTCACGACCGTCCAGAGCGTCGGTTCCGCGTCGGAAAAAGACCTTCGCGACGCGGTTTCGAGAGGCGCGCTGCCCGGCCCCCGGGTCCTCACGTCGCTCGAGCCCTTCCTGGACGAGAAGGCCACGCCGGAGGCGCTGCGGCAGGGCGTGCGGGACCGCAAGAGAGACGGCGCCGACGTCATCAAGCTCTTCGCGTCCAAAAGCATCCGCGAGGCGGGCAAGCAGACGCTGTCCTTGGAGCAGCTCCAGGCGGCCTGCGGCGAGGCGCGGAGGGTCGGGCTGCGAACGCTTGTGCACGCCCACAGCCCCGAGAGCATGCGCGCCGCCGCTCTCGCGGGATGCACCCAGGTCGAGCACGGAATCTTTGCGACGGCCGAGGCGCTCGAGACGCTCGCGGCGAAGGGCACGTGGTTCGATCCTCAGATCTGCCTCGTGTTTCGCAACTACCTCGACAACAAGCCGCGCTTTCTCGGGATCGGGAACTACACCGAGGAGGGTTTCGCCACGATGGAGCGGGTCCTTCCGACGGCGGAAGCGATGTTCCGCCAGGCGCTCGCCACCCCGGGGCTGAAGCTCGTGTTCGGCTCAGACGCCGTCGCGGGCGCGCACGGCCGCAACGCGGAAGAGCTCGTCTGCCGCGCTCGGGCGGGGCAGTCGGCCCGGGACGCGATCGTCTCCGCCACGTCGGCGGCGGCCCGGACGCTCGGTCTCGACGCCGACCTCGGCTCTCTGGCGCCCGGCATGCAGGCGGACATCATCGCCGTCGAGGGCGACCCCGACCGGGACATCACGGCGCTGACGCGGGTGGTCTTTGTGATGAAGGGGGGAGAGGTGTATCGGTACCGGGCGGGAGGGGGGAGGCGGTAGGGAAAGCGGCGCCGGGCGTGGGCTGAGCGAACGGCGAAGGGCGAA
>JBDUBP010000070.1:0-10886 GCA_040004075.1 Acidobacteriota bacterium
GGGTCGAAAGGCCGCCCCTGCCGGCCGGGAGCGCCGCCGGATCGACACCCGCCGCCCCTCCATGCCTCCTCCCGACCTTGAGAGCACGGCCGGCGCCCCCCGGCGGCAGAACCGAGCGCGGGGAAGTATGCTTTTCGGGCAACTTTTCTCCGGCAGGCGCGTAGGGGGACGTGGAACGGATCCGGCCCTCCGGCGCCGGACCAGGTCCGAGCCGCCGCGGGATCTAACAGGAGGAATCGTGACGACATCTTTCTCTCGAAGAGCTGTCCGGGGCGCACCGCTCCTCGCGTTTGCGGCCGCGACGTTCCTCGGCGCGCAGACGGCGGCTCCCCCGCCTCTCGACAAGCCCGTGCCGGGCGTGGACCTGACGGACATGGACAAGACGGCGGCGGCCTGCCAGAACTTCTTTCAGTACGCCGTCGGCGGGTGGACGAAGAAATATCCCATTCCTCCGGAGTACCCGGCCTGGGGCACCTTCCAGGAGCTCGCGGAAAAGAATCGCGACGCCCTGCGCAGGATCCTGGAGCGCAGCTCGAAGAACCGGGGCGCCAAGCCCGGCTCGGAAGAACAGAAGATCGGCGATTTCTACGCGAGCTGCATGGACGAGACGGCGATCGAGTCTCAGGGCCTGAAGCCGCTGGCCCCGGAGCTCGAACGCATCGCGAAGATCGCGAACCTGAAGGACCTCCAGACGGAAGTGGCGAGGCTTCAGGTGGCCGGAGTCAACGCGCTCTTCCAGTTCGGCTCCGAGCAGGACCGGAAGAAGAGCACGGACGTGATCGCGACCGCGGTTCAGGGCGGACTGGGCCTGCCGGACCGCGACTACTACACGAAGACCGATGACGCTTCGAAGAAGATTCGTGAGCAGTACCTCGCGCACGTCACAAAGGTCTTCCAGCTGGCCGGAGACGACGCCGCGCGCGCCGCGGCCAACGCCCGCACGGTTATGACCCTCGAGACGGGGCTCGCCGAGGCGTCGATGACGAACGTCGAGCAGCGCGATCCCGACGCGACCTACAACCGGATGGAGCCGCCGGCGTTGAAGTCGCTCACGCCGTCCTTCAGCTGGACGGCCTACTTCCACGACATCGAGGCGCCGCCGGCGCTGTCCGCGTTGAACGTGCAGCAACCGAAATTCTTCCAGGCGCTCGACAAGCAGCTCACGACCGTGCCCCTTCCCCAGTGGAAGACGTACCTGCGCTGGCAGCTTCTTGCGACGGCGTCTCCGGCGCTCTCGTCGCAGTTCGTCAACGAGGACTTCGACTTCAACCAGCGGATCCTCCAGGGAACGGAGAAGATCCAGCCCCGCTGGAAGCGCTGCGTCCGCGCCACCGACGGGCAGCTCGGCTTCGCGCTCGGGAAGATCTACGTCGCCGAGTACTTTCCGCCCGAGGCGAAGGAGCGCGCGGATCGGATGGTGCGCAATCTGATCGCCGCGCTGCGCGACGATCTGGCGACGCTCCCCTGGATGGGCGCCGAGACGCGGAAGGCCGCGCTCGCCAAGCTCGACGCCTTCAATCCCAAGATCGGATATCCCGACAAGTGGCGCGACTACTCGACGCTCCGGATCGACCGCGGCCCGTACGTCGTGAACGCGATGCGCGCGACGCGGTTCGAGCGGGCGCGGGACCTCGCGAAAGTGGGAAAGCCTGTGGATCGCACCGACTGGGGCATGACGCCGCCCACGGTCAACGCCTACTACAACCCGCTCCAAAACGAGATCGTCTTTCCCGCCGGGATCCTCCAGCCCCCCTTTTTCAACAAGAACGCGGACGACGCCGTCAACTACGGCGGCATGGGAGCCGTGATCGGCCACGAAATGACGCACGGGTTCGACGACCAGGGCCGCAAGTTCGACGCGGAGGGGAACTTGAAGAACTGGTGGACGGACGAGGACCTCAAGAACTACCAGGAGCGCGCGACCTGCGTCGAAAAACAGTTCGAAGGCTACAAGTTCGAGGGCGAGCAGCACTTGAACGGAAAGCTGGTGCTCGGGGAGAGCATTGCGGACCTCGGCGGGTTGAGCATCGCGTACCGCGCTTACCAGAAGAGCCTCGAAGGAAAGACCAGGCCGGCGCCGACGGACGGATTGACCGACGACCAGCGCTTCTTCATCAACTGGGCCCGCGTGTGGGCCGCCAATGACCGGCCGGAGTTTGCCCGGCTGATCGTGAACACCAACCCGCATCCCCTCGACCGGTTCCGCGCCATCGGTGCCCCGTCGAACATGCCGGAGTTCGCACGCGCCTTCTCATGCAAGCCGGGCGAGGCGATGGTCCGCGCGGAGAGGTGTCAGATCTGGTAGCCGCCCGCTGTTCTCCGACTCCCGGCGGGTGCCCGTACGGTGGCGTACGGGCCACCCGCCGCTAATAGCGCTCTTTCCGTATCCCGACACAAGAGGTAGTGTTTCGCCCGAGGGGGTGTTTTCTCGCCGCGCGCGCCGGTCGCCGCCCGCTTCCCCTTTCCCGGCTGGGGTTTACGGTGTAATGGCCTACAATTCCCTGCGCGACCGGTCCTCCGGACGATGAGGAGTCGTCGGGCGAAGCCCGATCTCTCCTGAGCGCTCCGAGCGTCCGGGTCGGGGAGAGGTCATGACATCAGGATCTTTTCAACCGCGACGCATCGGTCCCCATCTGCTGGTGGCGGCTCTCGGTGAAGACTGCCTCGGAACGATTTTCCGCGCGCTGCACGCCACCGACGAGAAGCGTTTCGTTCGGCTGCGCATTCTTCAGTCGCCGGAGCTTTCGCCTCCCGCGGTTTTTTCGGCGATCGCGCGGCACGGTGAGACCGTCGCGCATCTCGCCCACAAAGCGATCGTCCAGCAGGCGGAGCTCGCCGTCGCCGACGGCTCGCCGTACTGCGCGTGGTACGAAGGCGCGGGTTGGACGCTCGACACCGTGCTGTCGCGCCTGCGCGCGGCGGGGACCGCCCTTCCCACGCCGTTCGCTCTGCTGATCGCCGAACGCGTCTGCGCCGCTCTCGAGCACGCGTGGTCCTCGCCTCAGGATGGAGAGCCGATTCGACACGGCCTGTTGTGGCCCGGGTTTATTTCGGTCTCCATCGATGCGGAGGTGCGGCTCGGCGGGTTCGGCCTCGCCGACGCGGTGCTTCCCTCGGTGATGCGCGGCCGGCTCGCTCGCGACATCGCGCCGTACGTCGCGCCGGAGGCCCGGGAAAGCGGGCGGATGGGACCCGCGACCGACGCGTATTCGGCCGGCGTACTTCTTCTCGAGTTGCTCACCTGCCGGCGTCCGTTGGTCACGACCCGCCCCGAATTCCGGTCGGAAGGTGGCTTCCCGGATCGCGTGAACGGCCTGCTCGACCGCTGTTTCGCGCCCCCCGAGGAACGGCTTTCCATCCTCGAGCTGCACCGCGCCCTTCAGGAGCAGCCCGCGGCGGGCGCTTCGCCCGTTTCCTCCGCGGATCTCGCTTATTTTCTCTATACGCTCCTGAACCCGGAGTCGCGCGGCGTCCCGCCGAGCGACCACGAGTCGACCAACCCGGTCTCGGCCGAGGACATGCAACCGGCTGACATCGAGACTCCCTTCCTCGGAAGGCGCCTGAACGACCCTGAAGACGCGACGATCACCCCGGTCTTCACGTCGGAGGAGTCGGACGACGCGGCGGCAGGGCCGTCGTCGCCCCGCTCCCCGGAGCCTCTCGCGCCCGCGATCGCGCCGGCGGGGCGTCGGTCCTCCGCCGCGTTGCCCCGGCCGACGGCGCGTCGCTGGATCTCGGGAGCCGCGTATTTCGGCGTCGCGGCCGCAATCATCCTCGGGTTCGAAGGCCTCGCGATTCACCGCGAGCGCGCGGCCGTCGCGGCGGGTCAGCCGTCTTCGAGCGCTTCCGCGGCGCGTCCGAATGCCGCCGGCCGGCTGCCGGTCGCCGCTTCCGCCGCGGCGACTTCCTTCGGCCGCTCGGCGGAGAGTTCCCGCGCCGCCCCGGGCAGATCCGCGACGGCCGCCCGCCCTCCGCTCGAAGCGCCGGTCCGCGCGGGGCTCGTGACGGCGCGCCAGCCGCAGCCGCGGGCGGATGGAGCTCCTGCCGTTGCTTCCGCCGACCGTGCCGCTGAGGCCCGGCACCCCCCCGCGTCCCCGTCTTCCCGAGCGGCGGATGCCGCGGCGGCGCGCAGGGAGGCGGAGGACTCCCGCTTCCAGGCGGCGTGGGCGCGGATCGAGGCCGAGCGTGGAGAGGCTCGGGATCTCGCCTCCGACGCTTTCGGCGCGGGCCGCGGGCAGGAATCCGAAGGCGAGCGCCTCCTGAGGACGGGCGACCACGCAGGAGCGCGCGCGGCGTTCGAGCGCGCGGCGGCGGCGTTCCGGCAGGCGAGCGACCATTCCCGGCAGGCCCGGCTCGAGCGGATCCGCCTGTCCTCTCCGTCGTTATAGAGACGGGTCCGAGGGACGGCAAGTCCCTGCCAGGGTCAGGGATCCGGGGAACTGCAAAGTCCCTGCTCAACGTCTGATCGATCCCCCTCGCGTTCACTACAATCCCCCTATGGCCGCAGCGCAGATCCGGGTCGGCTTCGTGGGGCTCGGCACGATGGGACTCGCGATGGCGCGGAATCTCGGCCGCGCCGGATTCCCGCTCGCGCTCGCCAGCCGGACGCGGGCCAAGGCCGACGCCCTGGCCGCCGAGCTTTCTCCGCAGAATGCGAGCGTCCGCGCCTTCGCGACTCCCGAGGAGGTCGGCCGCGCGGCCGACGTCGTCGTGTCCTGCCTCCCCGACTCTCCCGAGGTCGAAGAAGTCCACCTCGGCCCCGCGGGAACGTCGCGAGGCGCCGCGGCAGGAGCGATCCTGATCGATTGCTCGACCACGGCGGCGGAGGCGGCGAAGTCGATCGCGTCGCGCCTTTCAGAGCGCGGTCATCGATTTCTGGACGCGCCGGTCTCGGGCGGCCAGAAGGGCGCGGCGGAGGGAACCCTGACGTTCTTCGTCGGCGGCGACTCCGGCGCGCTCGAAAAAGCGAGGCCCGTCTTCGATGCGATGGGCAAGCGCGTGACGCACCTGGGACCTTCGGGATCGGGCCAGCTTGGAAAAGCCGCGAACCAGATCCTGGTCGCCTGCAACCTGCTCGCGGTCTCCGAAGCGCTCGCCTTCGCGAAAAAGTCAGGCCTGCCTCTCGAGCCCCTCCACGCGGCTCTGACGGGAGGCGCGGCGAATTCCTGGGCCCTCGAGATCCTCGGGAGGAAGATGATCGACCGGGACTTCCAGCCCGCGTTCGCCATCAAGCACCAGCAGAAAGACCTCGCCATCCTCCTCGCGACGGCGCGAGCGGGCGGAGTCCCTCTCCCCGGGGCGGCGCTCGTCCACCAACTCCTCTCGGCGCTCGAGGCTCAGGGCCGGGGGGACCTCGGCACGCAGGCCCTCCTGACGCTCTACGAGCAGATGAGCGGCGAGAAGAGCTGATTTCGACGAGGCTCCGAATCCACAAGACGAGTCGCCTCAACACTTAACGCTCAACGCTCAACGCTCGACGCCCGGGACCGTCTAGAATGTCCTCTGACATGGTCATTGCCAGCACGCGGCGCCGGTTGGGAGAGTGGCTCGTCGGCGAGGGGCTCGTCACGGAGCCCGCGATGACGCGCGCGCTCGCCGCCCAGAAACGCGTGGGACATCGTCTCCGCCTGGGGGGAGTCCTGCTCGGCAGCGGTCTCGTGAGCGAAGAGGCGCTGCTCGATGCGTTGTCACGGCTTCACCACTGTCCTTCCGTCGGCTGGGCCACGCTGTCACGCGCGGAGCCGGAGGTGGTGGCCCTGTTGAACGGGACGCGGGCCGCGCGGCTCGAGGCGATTCCCTACGCGCTCGAAAAGACGATCCTCAAGGTCGCGTTCCGGGATCCTTCGAACATTGGAGCGGTGGACGAAGTCGCCGCGGTCACGGGTCGACGGATTCAGCCGGCCGTCACTTCGGAAGTTCGTCTCATGCAGGCGCACGAGAAGTTCTACTCGCGCGCGATGTCGGGACAGTTCTGGAACGTTCTCAAGCGCCTCGACGGCCGGCCCGTGACCATCGACGCCGCCCCGACCCCGTCCAGGCTCCCGCCTCCCCCGCAGTTTTCCGCGACGCCGGAATCGGAGCCGGAAGCCCCGAGAGAGGCGGTTCCGTTTCCCGATTCCGCCGAGGCGGATCGGGCATCCTCTCGCGCTCCGAGCAGGGACGCCCCCCAGGACCCCTTTTCGGACGGCTATTCGCTCAACGATTTTCTGTCCGACGCGCTGGCGTTCGGCGTGATGCCCGAGGCTCTGCCTGAGACAGAGTGGGACCGGCATGCCGCGGCGCCGGAAGCCGAACCCCCGCTCGATCTCGGCGAGCCGCTGCCGGAGGAAGACTCCGGCGAATCGACGCATCCTTCCAAAAACGGAAGGCGCCGGCCGACCCGTCCTCTCGGAATCGCCCGTTCCTAGATTCCGCGACGCCCGCCGCCCGCGGAAAACGGGCGGTCAGGCTCCCGAGCGTCTCCCTCCCGGCATCACTTCTTCCCGGCTGTCTCCGGCCGAGCCGCGGGGGCCCTGGAAGCGGCCGACTTCGGCTCGGACCAGTCCGGAACGCGGTTGCTGATCGGCGGCACGGACCTCAGGAAAGCGAAGATGGCCTTCAGATCCGCGTCGTTCGCCTTCGCGATCCACGGCCACGGCATCGGCGGCTGGATCGGACGCGACGTTCCCATGTGCTTGCCCGTCCGCATGGCCTTCAGGAACATGTCCTCGGTCCAGATCCCGAGTCCGGTGTTCTTGTCCGGAGTGAGGTTCGCCGAGTAGGTGACGCCCCATGGGCCCGCAAACGCGGTGTTGGATCCCGTGCCCGCCCAGATCCATGGGCCCACAGGCGCGGGCGGCGGCGGAAGCGTCATGCCCGCGGGATGCCCTGAGAGCATCCGCGTCATGTCGGGCTCGGGACCGGTCGGGCCCATCTGGAACGGGGTGTGGCAATCGTTGCAGCTCATGATGTCGACGAGATATTTGCCGCGCGCCGCGGCGCCTCCCGGCGCGGGTTTCTGAGCGGCCGCCGGCAGGGCGACCAACAGAGCGGCGACGGGAACTAGAACGCGTGCGAATCGACGAATCACGGGAACCTCCTTCACAGCGGCCTTGCGGGCCAATGATTGGGATGGGGCGCGCGGATTCTCAAGCACCGGGGGGTGCGGCGTCAAGCCGGAGCGGCTCCCTCCGAAGTTTCCGTGAAATCGAGAGCGAGTGAGGAGAGGAGGACCGGACTCCCTCACCCGCGCGCGGGGGGAGGGCGAGGTTCTGCTCTTGCGTCGCCTTCTCTCTCCCTCTCTGCCTCTACTGCGGACCCGGCAGTGTCGGTGTGAGCGCCGGAGTGACGTCCATCGTCGTCGTGGTCGTGGTCGTAGAAGTCGTCGTCGTTCCCGTCGTCGTGGTCATTCCCGTCGAGGTCGGCGCCGGCGCGCTGCTGGTCATGCCGCCGCTCGCTGCCGCGTCGCCCGTGATCTGCAGCGCGTTGTTCACGCTGACGACACCCTCGGCCGACCTGGCCACCGACTCGGCCCGCGTCTTTTCATCCTGGTTGTGAACGGGCCCGGCCAGAGTGACGACTCCGTTCGTCACGTTCACCTGAACGCTCGTCAACGTCGCCGCTCCCACGTCGGAAGCGAGCTTGGATTTGATCCCGGCCTTGATTTTCGCGTCCCGCGTCTGTCCCTCGACGGTTTCGTTGAGACGGCAGGCCGAAAGAGAGAGGGTGAGAACGGCGGCGGCAGCGAGGAGCACCCGGGAGTACGTCTTCATATGTTCCTCCGCGAGCCGATTCAGCAATAGGGATGCCACGGGGGGGCGATGGGAGCGGCGCGCGAGGCGCGTCAGCCCGCGCCGGGCGAGCGACGAAGGGCGAAGGGCGAAATGCTTCGATTCCCCGATCCCCGATTCCCGGCTCCCGAGCTCCATCCGCCTCCGCCTTCCGCCTCCCGTCTTCAGGACATCCACACGCTAGACGCCCAGCCGAGGAGGCCGCCGGCGGCGAGCAGGAGGAGCGCGATTCCGATCACGACCCATCGCGAAAACGGAAAGTGCGAAATCGCGATCTCGGCCGGTTCTACCGCGAAGAGGCTCTGCTTCATCACACGGCGGGAGTCGAGGACGCTCTCGGCCCCGGCGATCAAATGCGCCTGCCGGATCGACTTCCGGCGATCGTCGCCGTCTTCCGCGGCGGCGGACTGAGCCGCCTTGAGCACGGCGTTTTTTATGTCGCCGCCGGAGAGCTCGAAGCGCCGCGCCAAGGCGCCGAAGTCGACATCGGGGGCCAGCGGAGTCTTCCGGGGGTGAACCTGGACGCGCCAGATCGCCTCGCGCTCCTCCGGTCCCGGCAGCTCGAAGAGGATGTGTGTGCGGATCCTACGCTCGAAGGCGGGATCGAAATTCGCCGCCAGGTTCGTGGCGAAGATGACGACTCCTGGGAAGGACTCGAGCTCTTCGAGGAGGATGTTGACGGTGTGGTTGGCCTCGCGCTCGTAGCCGTGCGACGTCCCGGCGAATCGCCGGCTCGCGATGGCGTCCGCCTCGTCGAAGAACAGGACGGCATCCGCGGAGCGCGCCTCACGAAAAACGGCCACGACGTTCTTTCCGGTCTCGCCGGCCCAGGCGCTTTCCATCTCCCCGTATCGGACCTTGAGCAGCTGCCGGCCGAGCGCGCGCGCGACCGCTTCCGCGCAAATCGTCTTTCCGGTTCCGGGCGGTCCGGCGAAATGAAAAGCGAGGCCGAGCCCCGTGTCGTGCCGCTCGCCCAGCCCCCATTCGTCGTACAGAAGAGTGCGCTTCTCGATCTGGACGAGGGCTTCCGAGAGGGCCTGACGGGTCCGGCGCGGCAGGACGACGTCCTCGAAGGTCCGCCGGGGCGCGATCACCTCCGCGAGATTTCTCCGCGATCCGAGCGTCAGAAGCTGTCGCAGCATGCCTCGGCCGGAGCAATTCGGAGGCCAGCATCAGATCCCGGAGGCGGTAGGCGGGAGGGGTAGGCGGCAGGCGGGAGCCGGCGGGCCCGGCCGTTGCACAGGGAACCCTCGGAGGAACGGATGGACGAGAAATGCAACCATCCTCCCGCACATGCAGGCCGACGGGCGAGGGAGCCGCGCCGGAATTCTGCTCCGAGCCGTGCGCGCTCGAAAAAATCGAATTCGGCGAGTGCGCGCGCGAGCACGCGGAGTGCCGGGGGCATACCTAGCTCCGCCCGCCAGCCGGGGAACGGACGCTCGACGGAGACCGCTCGCCGCCCGCCCCTCCCGACCGACAAAGATGGGCGCAGCACTCCTGCGGGGCGTCCGATTCGCGTCACCTGCGGCGTGAGCAGGGCCTCGCTCTAATCGGACGCGAGGGATCAATCCGCGTATTTTCAAAGGTTTACGAAGCGGAACGTCCGGGGGGTCACTAAGGGAACGTCGGTTGCACTCTCGGATGGGAAAGCGGAGGGCGCGATGGCAATCGAGGACTACAGGGACATCGGAGGCGACGACGTCGATGATCCCAGGAGACACACTCTGGGAGGGTTCAGGCCCGGCCGGGGGTTCGGAAGCTCGGAGCTCGACGAGGACGAGACCCTGTCCATCGAGTTTGAGACGGACGAGACCGCCAGCATGGAAAACCCCTTCGGCGACCTCGCCGCCGGCCACGCGCGCTGATCCGCCCGATCGACGGAAACAGATCTCATCCCTGGAGCGGAGCGACGAAGGACCCGCGAACGTGAAACAGCGGGAGCGGGTCCTTCGCTCCGCTCCGGATGATTTTCCCGCGAGACGAGACGGTGAAAACCGGCACGGCGTCTGAATTTCGAGAAGTCCCAGAGTCAAAACCGCACGAGCCGCCTTCGCCTTTTGAGCCGATCAGCCGCTCGTACTCCGAACGGATGGTCCGGTAACACTCGCACGAGGCCGCCTCGAGTCCCTCCCGGTCGGCTATCTGGATGCGGCCGCGGCGATACCGGATGTACCCGGCGCGCTGAAGGATGCTCGCCGCGGTGGTCACGGTCGCGCGCCGAACGCCCAGCATCTGGGAGAGAAACTCCTGCGTCAGCGAGAAGTCGTCTCCCGGAACGCGGTCGTGGGACATCAGCAGCCACCGCGCGCACCTCTGATCGATCGGGTGAAGCCTGTTGCACGCGCCCGCCTGCGCGATCTGTGAAAGGAGCGCCTGCGTGTCGCGGGCCAGAAGAGGCCGAAGAGCGCCGCCGTTGCTGGAAGCCTCTTTGACGACGGGGGCCGGGAGCGTGACAGCCTCGCCGTCTATCTGGGTGAAGACTTCCATCGGCATGGAGTCCGTCCCGAGAAAAACGGGGAATCCGACCAGGCCCTCGTTCCCGACGGTGACGACCTCGACTGTGGACCCATCCTCCATGGTGGTCACCATCAAAGCGACGGCCGTGCGCGGAGAGTATACGCGGGACATCGGGTTTCCGGGCTCGTGGAGAACCTTCCGGCGCTGGAGTTGAACCACCTGCATGGAATTTTCAGCCCGTCGTATTCATCCTGCGGCAACGCCGCCAGAACGCGATTCTCGAAGACGGGTAACGGTTCGGGTTTCGCCATGAAAACCCTTCCGCGGGAAATGATGAAAAGCCTCGGAAAAAGATCATCCAGATTGGCGCGTGACGGGTCGTACGGCAGCGTACATACGGAGGTCCTACGGGTCGTACGGGAGCGTACAAAAGCCAGACGGGCGCGTCGAAAAGAACGTCGTCGCAGCGTACGAAGACGTACCGACGCCCCGGGGACGGGCCGCTAGTTTGGTCGGACGATGATGAATTCGGCGGGGCCGGAACTCGATCGTGAGATCGAGCGAAAATTGAATGGCGACGCGAAAAAGAAGACGCCGCCGTATTCGACGAGCGAGAAAGCGGCGAACCGTCTCCTGCGGCGGCTCGAGATGCAGGACATG
>JBDUBP010000136.1:0-10854 GCA_040004075.1 Acidobacteriota bacterium
ACCCTCCGTGGTATTCTCCGCATCCCAAATCCACAGTCCCCCTGATCCCGTCCGCGCGGTTTTGCGGACCTCCTCTGAGGAGCGGGATGAACGAAACAGCGTCGGCCTTCCACAGGGCTGAGGAGCACGCCGACGAGAGCCTGACTCTCGTCTCGGCGATCGCCCGGCTTCCATCTGATCCGGAGCGGGGGTTCCGGTTCATCGGCTTCGGACCGCAGGAGCGCTCTTTCTCCTGGGACGAGCTCCGCCGGGAGGCCGGGAAACGCGCCGCCCATCTGGCGGCAAGCGGGCTTTCTCCCGGAGACCGGCTCGCCCTGGTGATCTCCGACGGGCCGGAGTTCGTTCTGAGCTTCGTCGCGGCGGTGATGGCCGGGATCGTCCCGGTGCCGGTCTTTCCTCCCGCGACGGCCAGGGCCCTCGAGCAATACGGCGACACTCTCACCCGGATCCTCGAAGTCGCGGACGCGAGCGCCGTGCTTTCCTCGGGGCCGACCGCCGCCATCCTGGAATCCCTCCTCGCCGGGAAGGGGGTATCGCGGGCGGTCTGGAAGGCGGAGACGGTCTTCGCCGGAGAGCCGCCGCCGTTCAGGCCGCCCCCGGTGTCGCCGTCGGACCTCTGTTTCCTGCAATTCACGTCCGGCAGCACTTCGTCGCCGAGAGGCGTGATGGTCACGCATGCCAACCTCGTGGCGAACGCGCGGGCCTATCTGGGTCCCCACGGGCTCGACTGCGGGCCGGAAGACGTCGCCGTGAGCTGGCTGCCGTTGTTTCACGACATGGGTCTGATCGGGTTCGTTCTGACCCCCTTGATCGGGGACGTTCCCGTCTCGATCCTCTCGACGAGCGCGTTCGGGCGCGACCCGCGGATCTGGCTGCGCGAAGTTCACCGGCGCAGGGCGACGATCACGTATGCGCCGAACTTCGCCTACGCGCACGTCACCAGAAGGATCCGCGACGAAGACTTGAAGACCCTCGATCTCGGATGCCTGCGCGTGGCCGGATGCGGCGCGGAACCGATCCACGCCCCGACGCTCCGCGCCTTCGGGGAGCGCTTCGCGCCGGCGGGTTTTCGGGCCGACGCGCTCCTGCCGAGCTACGGTCTCGCGGAGTCGACGCTCGCCGTCAGCTTTCATCGCCGGGGAACGGGCATGCACACGGACGCGGTCGACCCCGCTGCCCTGAAGCGCGGAGAGGCCGCGTCGGTCCCGCCGGGGTTCCCCGCGGCCGCCGAGCTCGTCTGCTGCGGTACCTCTTTTCCGGGACACGAGATCGCCATCTTCGACGAGGGCGGACGCGCTTTGCCGGAGCGCCGCGTCGGGGAGATCGCCTTGAGAGGGCCGAGCGTGACCGCCGGCTACTTCAACGCCCCGGACGCGACCGCCGAATCCTGGCGCGAGGGTTGGCTCTTCACGGGCGACCTCGGATACCTCGAGTCCGGCGAGTTGTACGTCTGCGGCCGCCGGAAAGATCTGATCATCGTTCGGGGGGCCAACTACCACCCGCAGGACATCGAGTGGGCCGTTCGCGACCTGCCGGGAGTGCGGCGCGGAAACGTCGCCGCCTTCTCCATCGAAGAGGAGGGCGTGGAACGCCTGGCGCTGATCGCCGAAGCGGAGCCTCGGGACGCCGCGGATCTGCCGCGCGCGATCGCGCTCCGGGTCAGCGAATCGGTCGGCCTCGACCCGGACTTCGTCGCCGTGGTGTCCTCGGGCTCCCTTCCCAGGACGTCGAGCGGGAAGCTGCAGCGCGCCCGCGCGCGGCAGCTTCTCCTCGCCGGCGCGCTGCCGGTGCTCGCCGGTAAGGGACTCGAGGCGTTGGGCGTCGAGGCATCCTCCATTCCCGTCGAGGCCGCCCGGCCGCGGGATTCAGGGCTGACCGAGCTGCCGGGCTAGCAGGAGAACCCATGTCGACCCAGGAAGACATCGCCGTCTCTTACGACGTCTCGAACGAGTTCTTCGCGCTCTGGCTCGACCGGCGCATGAACTACTCCTGCGCGCTCTTCGAACGCACGGACGACCTCGAGCAGGCGCAGGTCAACAAGCTGCGCTACTTCCACGACGGCGCGCGCGTCGATCCCGGGAAGCGCGTGCTCGACGTCGGGTGCGGTTGGGGAGCCAACCTCGAGTTCCTGGCGCGTGACATGGGAGTCGCCGACCTCACCGGGATCACGCTCTCGAAGGCCCAATTCGCCGCCATCGAGGCGAAGCGGATTCCCGGGGTGAAGGTGGAGTGCGTCTCGTACAAGGACTATCAGCCCGAGCGCCCCTTCGATGCCGCGATCTCCATCGGAATGTTCGAGCACATCGCGACGCCGGAGGAAGCCCGCGCCGGCAAGCACATCGCGATCTACCGCGACTACTTCAAGCGGGTCTGGAGCTGGACGACGCCGGGTTCGTGGTTCGGGCTCCAGAGCGTGATCGGCGACCGCGTTCCCCGCAATTCGACGGACCTGCGCGAGATCGCGCACGCGACCTACACCATCTTTCCGGGCGCGATCACGCCGAGGCTGGAAGCCATCATCGCCTCGACGAACCCGTACTGGGAGGTCCTGGAGGTCAAGACGCGCCGGGAACACTACGAGAAAACGGCCGCCGAGTGGTTGCGCCGGTTAAGATCCCATGAGACCGAGATCCGTGAGAGATGGGGCGACCGATACGAGGAGTACGAGCGGTATCTGGCCGCGTGCGTGATGGCCTTTGCGAAGGGATATCAATCGCTCGTGCAGATGCTCTTGCGGAGAGTCGACTGACGCGGGCGCGCGAGGAGGCCTGATGAACGACTCGGAAATCCAGTCCCTGATCGGAGAGGCGGTGGCGTTCGCCGAGCCGCGGCTCGCGGGAGCGTCCTTGAAGCCGAAGGACACGATCGCGGAGCTCGGGATCAACTCGATCTCGGTTCTGGAGATCGTCGGATACCTGGAAGACAAGCTGGGGATCCGGTTTCCGGACGACGAGCTCGCCCAGTTGAACACGATCGGGGGGCTGACCGATCTGATTCGGGGCCACGGCGTGGCGGCCCAACCGGCGCAGAAGCCATAGGAGACTGTCATGAGCATTTCCATCGCGCAGCGAGAGCGGGCTTACCGGGCGTACAACGAGTTTTTCGACCTCGCCGAACGGAAGCGGCGCTGGCATCCGTTCAACGACATCCCCTGGGAAAAGATGGACAAGGACAAGAACTCCGAGGAGGTCGCGATCTGCCTCGAGACGTTCTGCGGTGTCGAGCTGTACGTGCCGGACTACACCGCCAACGGGTTCAACCTCACGCGGAACATCTTCGGGCACGCCTGGTTCCAGGCCAACTGGGGATACGAGGAATCCAAGCACGGGCTCGTGTTCCGCGAATACCTGATTCAGTCGGGGCTGCGGACGCTCGAGCAGTACTACGCCTTCGAGGACAAGATCTTCGGCCAGGTCTGGAACCTGCCGTTCCACACGCGGCGCCAGATGACGTGTTACGGAGCGCTCCAGGAGTCGGCGACCTATCTGATCTACCAGGCGCAGAAGGAGAAGGCGAAGCGCGAGGGCGCCGAGCTTCTCGAGAAACTGTTCTTCTTCATCAGCCGCGACGAGGCGGCCCATCACGGCTTCTACCGGAAGGTGTTGCAGCTCGAGATCGAGGACGACCGCGAGGGGACGATCTCCGACCTTGCCCACGTCGTCGCGAATTTTCAGATGCCGGGCGTCGGGCTCATCCCCGAGTACGAGGAGAGGCTGAAGGTCGCGGGCGTTGGAATCAGCTCCGACCAGTTTCTGCAGCAGGGAATCTTTCCCCTGCTGAAGGTGCTTGGCACCGACCGCCGCGAGCTGATCGCGTCGCTCCAGAAGAGCCGGATGGCGGCGGCCGCAGCGCGCGCCGACGCCGAGCCCTTGCCCGAAACGCCGGAGCTCGCTCCGCTGCGCGCCTAGCCCCGGGAAAATCGGAGGAGTCGGGATGGCGGTGGTCCCGGGCGAGCCGATCGAGTTCTCCGCCGCCGACGGCCGGCGTCTCGCCGGACGCTGGTGGCCCGGGGCGGACGCCGCCCGGCGCACCGCGGTTCTCCTGCCGGGCATCGCCGCCCCGCAGCAATACCTCCGCTGGTTCGCGGGGCACCTCGCCGGCCGCGGATGGGGCGTCCTCACGTTCGACTACCGCAGCGTCGGTGGGTCGCGTGACGGCGCGGACGATCTCGCGACCCTCGACGACTGGGTGGAGCTCGATCTTCCGGCGGCGGCGGCGGAGGCGATGCGCCGGGGGGGCGCGCCGGATCTCGTGGCCGTCGCGCACAGCATCGGCGGACAACTTCTCGGGCAGAGCCCCGCGCTTCCGCGGTTCCGCGCCGCGCTGCTGATTTCCGCCCAGAGGGGAATGCCGCGGCTGTACTCGAAGAAGTCGTACTGGCGCGTGCTCTATGCGTACGCGCTGTTTCCCGTATTGATCCGGCTGACCGGCGGCCTCCCGGTCTCCCGCTTCACGCTGCCGGAACACTGCTCCGGGCGCGCGCTTCGCCAGTGGGTGCGGTGGGGCAGGACCGGAGTGTTCACGAACGAGCAGGGAGAAGTCCTCGAGCCGCGCTACGGCCGGTTCCACGGACCCATGACCGCGGTCACGGTCGCCGACGACGAGGATTTCGCCCCCCCTCCCGCGGTCGAGGCGTTAACGCGTCTCTACACGGCGGCGCGCGTGCGCCGCGAGACGCTCATACCCGCCGACTACGGGTTGCCGCGGCTCGGACACTTCGGGTTCTTTCATCCGCGCGCGCCGAAGGCGCTGTGGGAGAAAGCCGAGACGTGGCTTCGGGAGATGGACGGGTAGGCCCGGGAAGCGCGCCGAGCGATTCGCGCCGACCGTTTCGAATGGAAGAGGAAGACGAGCGCCGCCTTCTTTTACTTTCAACCGGAGGTTTTCTGTTTCAACTCGCCCCTCACCCCGGCCCTCTCCCCGCGCCCGGGGAGAGGTTCAGAGGGACGCTGTGGGCGGGGGAGGCGGAAGGCGGCCCCGCCTTTTCCTATTCCCCCCGGCCGTCCGGCGCTCCGGGCGGTCGCATCGCGGGCGACGGCGCCGGGTCGGATTCCGAGAGCTCGGACGCTTCGAGCGGCCGCCGCAGAGCCGGGTGCTCCCGATGCCGCTCGCTGTGAATCTCTCCGGAAGCGATCTGGCGCAGGAACCTCGCGAGCTGGGGGACGTCGCCCCGGAAAAGCTGGGGGTGGAAACGGAGGAACGTCTCGAACACGCGCTGGGGGTCGTGCGACGCCTTGATCCGCTCGATCTCCCGCTTCAGCTGGTCGAAGTCGTTTCCGTAGACGATGAAGTTGGGTGAGAGCTGTCCCGGCCCGGAGAGCCCGAGGTCCGTCTTCAGTCCGTGCGAGGGCGCCCAGGCCGAATACGGGGCGAGCACGTAGCTGCCGCACGCCTGGAGCTCGCAGATGGGAAGGCCGAAGCTCTCGCGCCTCGCCAGAAAGTAGAGGCTCGTCTGCCGGTAGATCTCGCGGATCTCTTCGATCCGGTAGTGCCCCTGCAGGGCGGTGTGGGGCGTCCCGGTCTGCTCGCACGCCTGGATCTGGATCGCGCGCTCCTCCGCGTCCGGCCCGTGCTCGAAGTCGATGAGCGCGCGAAACTCGCGCTTGCGGCTCGGCCAGAGAGTCAGGTCGTCGAGGTCGACCCCGATCAGGGAGCACGGTTGAGGCTCGGCCGGAAAGCCGATCTCGCTGACGACCGAGGCGCACAGATACCAGTCGAAGCGCTCCAGTCCGAATCCTCCGGGCGGCAATCCCTTCGCGGGGTTTCCCTCGCGGATCCAGCGCGGCCACGACACGCGGGTCGGCAGGTAGAAGAGGTCGTAGAGGACGATGGGCTTGTCGGGAAGAAGCCGGCGCAGCTCCTCGACCTGCCAGACGCCGCGAAGAAAAGGTCGAGGCGTGCTGTCGACGACGACGATCACGTTGCAGTCCCGGACGCGGTTCAGAAACCGGCGCTCCGAAGGGACTTCGCGGATCAGCCGCCGGAGTTCCGTGCGAATGTTCTGATCGCCGAGGCGGCTCAACGCTTCCAGACCGTCCCGGAGGAGGACCGGTACCCCGCCGGCCCGGGTCACCATGCGCTCCAGCCCCTCGGCCATCGGACGCACGAAGCTGTCCTCTCGATTTGCCAGGATGGCGACGCGGACCGGTTTCATGGTCGGGTTCCTTTTGATGCGCGCCTCGGGCGCGGGCGGAATCGCCGCGGCGCGGCGTGCGTCTCAGTCGCCGCCACCGATGCGGGATTTGTTCGTGATCGGAAGACCCCATTTTAGCGCAGTCCCTTTCTTCGCGGAGAACCGGGGCTTTCGGGACGGAGAATGGACGCTTGAGGTTCCTCGCGACGCGGACGCACACGATCTGGATTCTCGCGGCGCTGGCGGTCGCCGGTTGCCTCCCAGGCCGGAGGCGGCCTTCGCTCCGCCGCCCCTAGTCTCTCCCCGGGTCGTGTCCGTCGTCGTGACCCCGACTCCCGTTCCGGAGGACGCGGCGCCGCCCGCGGCATCGGAGACGTCTCCGCCCACGCCGTTCGAGCATGCCGGGCACACGCTCCGGATTCCCGCTCCCGATCCGATCGGCGGGCGGCAGAACGACTTCGAACCGCAGCCCGATCCGACGCCCGCGGATGCCTCCCGTCGTCGGACGCTCTACGAGGAGATGGGCCGTTGCCTGACGTTCGCGCTCGAGAAGGACGGAGCGGTCGCCGTCTCGACGGGCGTTCAGCTGAAGGTTACGGCTCGCAATCAGTGCGCCACGTCATTCGCCGCGTCGGACCTTCGGGTCGAGGTGCGGGCCCGGCCCTGGAGCTGAGCGGCGTCGCCGCGCGCGAGATCATCGGCTTTCAGGGAACCATCGCGCCGTACGATTCCGGCCTCACCTACGTGATCCTCCATTGCGATCCCGACAAGAGCTACCGATTCGAAGCCCCCCGTGGCCGTCCCCGGGGAGCGGCCGGCGGGTGGGCCAGTAGGAGAGCCGTTCAGAAGCGCAGACGCGCCTGAAGCCCGTTTCGGATCGGAGCGACCTCGAGCTCGACGCGGACCGGCTGATCCGGCGCCTGCCGCCGATGCCGGGCCACGAGAAAGCGTCCCGTCACCGTGCCGATGATCGCCCCGGCGACGGCGTCGCTCGCGAAGTGCACGCGGTCGTTGACCCGGTCGAAGGCGACGACCGTGGCGGCGGCGTAGGCGAGTGTCGGGACGATCCAGCCCGAGGACCTCATCGCGACCACCGACGCGATGGCAAACGCCTGAGTGGTATGGCCGGACGGGAACGAGTCCCGTGAGGACAGCGGCTGGAACGTGGTCTCGCCGTCCGTCTCGAACGGGCGTTCGCGGCCGGCCAGGTTCTTGATGCCTTTCGTGACGAGGCTGCTGAGGAGGCAGGCCTCCAGCCCGTCCCGGCCCATGTCCCGCAGGTTCGGGTCGGAGAAAACGATCCCGCTCACGAGAAGGACCGCGGGGATCCGGAACCCGGTGGCGCCGCCGAGGGACGTCGTCGCTCCGGAGACGCGATCCGTAAACCGCGAGCGCTGCCGTCTCGCGAAGCCGTCGATCGACTCGTCGGCGACGAACAGCACTCCGACGGCGGCGCCGGCGCCGGCCGCGCGCCGCCAGTCGCCGCCATCCCATTTCGCGGGCGCCACGACGAAGGCGAGGGCGTCGGTCGCGTAGCGCTTCGCCTCCTCGACGACGCTCCGGGCGACGCGGCGCGGGAGACGAGCCTCCGCCGGCCCCGAATCGGCGGCGGAGGCCGGCGCCGCGGGACCACCCGGGCCGCTGGCCGGAGGAGCGGCGGGAGCCGTGGCGCAGCCGGCACTCCAGCACCCGAGGAGGACGGCCGCGAAGGCGAGTCTCGGGTGCCGGAACATTCCGCGAGGCAACATTTCGTCGGTCAACATTCCGTAAGCAACACTTCGCAAGGCAGCCCCAGGATCCATGCCCGCGCAGGATCCGTGCCCGCGGCCGGGTCAGGCGGACTGGCGAAAGATCCGGGAGCCGAGAAGGAGAGCCGCTGCGCCTCCGGCCAGCTGGGCCGCAATGAACGCGGGCGTATCGGCCAGGCGGATGCCGGAGAACGAGTCGGTGAGGCTTCGGGCGAGTGTCACCGCGGGATTCGCAAACGACGTGGACGCGGTGAACCAGTAGGCGCTCGCGATGTAGCCGCCGGCGGCGATCGCAACGGCGAGGGTGCCGAGCCGGCTCGCGCCCCGGATGACGAGCACCAGGCCGGCGGTCGTCACCGCCTCCGCCAGCATCTGCGCCGGTCCGTCCCGAACGTGGCGAGACGGCGTGACCAGGGACAGGCCGAACATGAGATTGGCGGCCGCGACCCCGGCGAGCCCGCCGCAGATCTGCGCGAGGATGTAGACGCCGGCCTCGCGCCAGGGGAGGAGGCCGCGGCGGCTCTCCACGAGACTGACCACCGGGTTGAAGTGCCCGCCGGACACGGGGCCGAACGCGAGGATCAGGGCGATCAGCCCCGCTCCTGTCGCGAGCGAGTTGGCCAGGAGAGCGATCGCCATGTTTCCTCCCGACAGCCGCTCTCCCATGATTCCGGATCCCACCACGGTCGCGACGAGAAACAGGGTCCCGACCGATTCCGCGAGAGCGCGGGCCCCGATCGATCGCGTCGCCGCGGGACGAGGGGCGCCTTCGCGGAGGGACGCGCTTCGCGTCTCAACCACCAGGGCTCGACGACGCGCGCGCTTTCGCGATCGGGGAAGACCGAAGCCACGCCTCGATCCGGCGGTGGAGCTCGCGGGCGGTCTGAGGGAAGGCCCGCCTTTTCTCTTCCTCGCTGCCGGGAACTTCCGCCGGATCCGCGAGACTCCAGCGGATCGTCTCCCCGTTCGACGGGAGAATCGGGCACGAATCGGCCGCGTGGTCGCAGACGGAGATGATCCACTCGAACGGGCCCGCCACGTCATCGAGACCCTTCGGGTGCTGGCCCGACATCTCGAGGCCGAGCAGACCCTTCACGGCCTCCCGCGCGATGGGGTGGATCGCGGGCCGGGGACGGCTGCCCGCGCTGAAGACTTCGACAGCTTCCCCTCCGAGATGGCGCAGGAGAGCCTCCGCGATCTGGGAACGCGCGGAATTGCCGGTGCAGAGAAACAGCACCCGAGGCGTCCGCGTGTCTCGGCTCTCCTGCGTCCCGCGATCTTCGTTCACTGGCTGCAGCACGCGGATCCGGCCTGCTCGACCTCGTCGCGGTCCTCGATGACCGTGTAGACCTCCCAGCGATTTCCGTCGGGATCCGTCAGCCAGAACTTGTCCTGGAGGGCATAGCAGCAGTCCTCCCGCTTCTCCTCTTCGGAGACGACGCCGCGCTGCCGGATCTCCTCCCTCCAGCGTCGCACGTCGCCGGTCGAATCCACCCGGATGCCGAGGTGATTCAGCGCGCCGCCCGTCGCGGGGGACGAGAGGCCGGGACGCAGCGCGAGGTGAAGCTCCGGCTCCGCGTTGACGAACTTCGCGTAATCGGACCTGTTCTTCTTCGGCTCGCCGAAGACGCCGCGGTAGAAGTCGATCGACCTGGCCAGATCGGAAACGGTGAGCGAAACGTGAACGGAAGACGCCATGGCTGTACCCTCCGGAAGACACATCGACAAAGTTCGATGGGTCGGGGCAAAACTCTCTCTAGACCGCCTTTGCCAGAGCCTCCGCGACGCTCGCGATGGCGGCGTCGTTGCGCGAGTAGTACATCCACCGTCCGCGCTTCTCCGCGCGGATGAGCCCGGCGCGCCGGAGAAGCGCCATGTGATGGGAAACGGCGGCCTGCGACAGACCGATCGCCTCTTCGATGTCGCAGGCGCAGAGCCCCCGCTCCTCGCGGCCGATCAGGTCGCAGCAGGAACGGCCCTTCGCCTTGAGAAGGTCGAGAATCTTCAGACGGGTCGAATCTCCCAGCGCCCTGCAGACGGTCACGATGTCGACCTCGGTCTTCACGTCCGCACCTTCGCGTGCATGAGGATCGCGCTCGCGGGGCAGGCGGACTGCAATTCCGCAGAGGCTCGGAGCGGCGCCGGCGCCAGGGAGCGATCCTCCGTAACGAACCCGAAACGAGGGAAGAAGCCCGCCGCGGTCTCGGTCAGGAGATAGACGTCTCGAGCGCCCGCGTGCGCCGCGAGCTTCAGGGCCTCGCCGGCAAGCCGCTCGCCGAGCCCCTGTCCGCGCCGTGACGGGGAGACCGCGAGGGAACGGAGAAGGGCGACCGAGCCGTAGACTTCGAGGGCCACGCAGCCGGCCAGGCGGCCTTCGGAATCCCTCGCGATCAGGGCGTGGGGAAGCCGTGAGGAAAGGCCCTGGACGGGCAATCGAGCCGCCATCAGCAGTTGGACGACGCCGTCGTAGTCGGCCGGGACGGCCGGCTCGATGAAGGGCATGACGGGCGCTGTCTCCATATATCGAAATCTATAGAAATGACGGCCGGCCTGTCAAGCCCTTGTCGCGCCAGGGGTACCGCCGCCCCGCCCCTACCGCGAGCCGGCCGAAGGGTCCGCGCCGCCGCGGCCGAGGTAGCGGCGCTGGAGCTCGGGAACCGTCATGATTCCCTCCCGGACCGTCGAGGCGACCGGTCCGTCCGGGCCGGCCGCCGACGCGATGAACACGGTATCTCCCGCCTTGAGATCCGACGGCCGCGTCGGCTTTCCCGCCTCCGACCGGCATCGCGTCTGCGCGGTGAAGCGCATGGTCAGCGTCACTTCGGTCGGGCGCTTCAGGACCATCGTTCCGCGGCCGGCATCGACCGACGACACGATGAAGAACTCCTCGCTCACCGCCCGGGGCGGCGCGCCCGAGGCGACGCCGCGGCAGGAGAGGGCGAGGATCCAGACGGACGCGGTGATTCGCGCCGA
>JBDUBP010000211.1:0-10850 GCA_040004075.1 Acidobacteriota bacterium
TGCCGTAGTACGCCGTCAGGCCCTTGTTCACGTAGAGGCGCGTCTCGTTGTAGGGAGGAATTCCTCCGTACCGCTCCACGGCGCCCTCGCCGGCGTTGTACGCCGCCAGGGACTTCTCGACGTTGCCATTGTAAACGCCGAGCAGGTAGGCCAGATGGCGGGCGCCTCCGGAAATGTTCTCGGCGGGATCAAACGAGTTCCGAACGCCGTACTGACCCGCGGTTTCCGGCATGAGCTGCATCAGGCCACGGGCTCCCTTGCGGGAAAGGGCGGCGGGATTGAAGGCGGACTCGATCAGCATCACGGATTTCACGAGCTTCGGATCGACGGCCGCCGCGCGCGACGCCTGGTCGATGAGCCCGTCGTAGAGAGACGGAATACCTACCCTCGAGGCGAGCCAGGCGTCGCTTCGGTGGATCGACTCTCGCGGGGAAGAGCCGACGCCGTCGTTGTAGATGAAATGCTTGCCCGCCCTGACACCGACCCGGACGGTGCCAGGAGCGGTTCCGGTGAGCGCCAGAAGGGCCCCGAGCGCGAGGACAACGCGACGTTTCATCTGCTCCTGCTGGTTTTTGTCGAGGTTGCGAGCCGCGGAATTATAGCGCCCTCCGGCCTCCCGGGGCAGTCCGGGCGGCTTCCTGCGGCGCCAACGGGGATAGAGTTTCAGGCGCAACCCCTTGCGCTCGCGGCGCTTATGCGGGCGCTACGGATTCCGCCAGAATCTCGCGGACGGCCGCCTCGGCCTCCTTCAGCGCTCCCGCGAGGAGCGCCTCGTCCCTGCCACCCGCCTGGGCGAGATCGGCCTTGCCGCCTCCGCTTCCGCCGAGCGCCTTGCCGATTCGCGCCGCCACGCGCGACGCCGGAATGCGCGCGGCGAGATCCGGCGTGACCGCCGCGACGACCGAGGTCTTCCCGTCCTTCGCGGTGCCGACGACGACGATCCCGCTCTTCAGCCTCGAGCGCAGCGTGTCGGAAAGGTGGCGCAGCTCAGGAATCGAGAGGCCGCCGGCGATCCGCGTCAGCACCCGCACTCCGTCGACGTCCGTCGCCTCGGCGGCAGGACCGCCGCCCTCGCCCGAAGCGAGCTTCATCTTCAACGACGCGACTTCGCGCTCGAGCGCGCGCAGCCGGTCCTCCCGCTCCTGCCATCGCGAAAGCAGCGCCTCCCGGGGCGCCTGCGCGGCTGCGGAGATCTCCGCGAGCGTCCGCTCATCCTGCTGGAGAAGCTCGACCGCGCCGAGAGACGTGACCGCTTCGAGGCGGCGGACCCCGGCCGCCAGGCCCCTGTCGGAGACGATCTTGAACGCCCCGATCTCGCCCGTGCGGTTCACGTGGCACCCACCGCAGAGCTCGACCGACACTCCGGGCACCGAGACGACCCGCACGCGCTCGCCATACTTTTCGCCGAAGAACATGTCGGCGGCCTTCCCTCGGGCGTCCTCCATCGCCATGATTTCCTTGGAAACCGGCGCGTCGCGCAGGATCGCCTCGTTGACGATCCGCTCGATCTCGGCGATCTGCTCCGGAGTGGGCGCCGTCGCGATCGCGTAGTCGAAGCGCAGGCGGTCCGGCGCCACGAGAGAGCCCATCTGCCGCGCTCCCCCGCCGAGAACCTGCCGCAGCGCGGCGTGAAGAAGGTGCGTTCCCGTGTGATTGGCCTGAGTGCGCCGGCGCGTCCACTCGGGGATCTCCATAGCGACGCGCGTTCCCGGAGTGAGCCGGCCCCGGATCACGCGCACCCGGTGCGCGATCACGTTCGGAACGGGGCGGCGAACGTCCTCGACCTCCGCCTCGCCGTCCGGCCAGGTCCAGCGGCCCTGATCGGCGACCTGACCTCCGCCCTCGGGATAAAAGACGGTGCGATCCGTGACGACATCGCCCGTCTCTCCCGCCGCGAGCGCCTCGACCGGTGCGCCATCGCGCGCGAGCCCCACGACGGCCGCGCCTTTCAGTGAAGTGAAGTCGAGCTCCGGGTAGCCGCGGAACTCGGAATGCCCTTCGGGCAGGGTCATCCGTTCGAACACGGCCCCGTCCGACGCGTCGAAGCGCGCCGAAGCGCGCGAGGAGGCGCGCTGCCGCTCTAGAAGCGCTTCGAAGCCGCCGCGATCCACGGAAACCCCCTCGTCCCCGGCGATCTCCTCGATCAGGTCGAGGGGAATCCCGTACGTGTCGTAGAAACGAAAGACCGTCTCGCCTGTCAAGGCCGTTTCGCCCCGCCGCCTCAGGCGCTCGATCTCCTCGCCCACGCGGCCGGCGCCCTCGGACATCGTCTTCGCGAAGCGAGCCTCTTCGTCACGAAGTGTCGCCGCGATCGCGCGCGACGTCTCCTGCGCTCCGGGTCTCTCGGGGAAGAAATACACGTTCTCGAAGATGTGATCCACGGCGGGCACCAGCTCACTCAGGAAAGGGGCGGAGAAGTCGACACCCAGGCGGGACGCGTAACGCAGCGCGCGCCGGATGATCCGCCGGAGCACGTAGCCGCGGCCCTCGTTGGAAGGCCGAACCCCGTCGGCGATCAGCATCGTCGCGGCGCGCGCATGGTCCGCGACCACGCGGAAAGGCGCGTCCTCGACCGCCATCCTTCCCGAGTACGTCTTCCCGGTGAGCTCCTCGATCCTCTCGATGATCGGGCGGAAGAGATCCGTGTCGAAATTGTTGTTCGCGCGCTGCAGAATCGCGGTGATTCTCTCGAGTCCGGCGCCGGTGTCGACCGACGGTTTGGGAAGCGGCGTCATCGCCCCGGACGCGTCGCGCTCGAACTGCATGAAGACGAGGTTCCAGACCTCCATCGTCGTGTCGCCTTCGCCGTTGACCAGCTCGGGCCGGTTTTTCGCGGCGTCCGCCGGGTCCTCCCCCTGGTAGTAGTGGAGCTCGCTGCAGGGACCGCACGGACCCGTTTCGCCCATGGACCAGAAATTTTCCTTTTCGCCGAAGCGGAGAATCCGCTCCTTCGGGAGGTAGGCCTCCCAGAGCTTCGCCGCCTCGTCGTCGTCGGTATAGACCGTCGCCCACAGGCGCTCCGGCGCCAGACCGTAACCCGTCTCGCTCGAGGTCATGAGCTCCCAGGCGTACGCGATCGCGTCCTTCTTGAAGTAATCCCCGAAGGAGAAGTTGCCGAGCATCTCGAAGAACGTCTGGTGGCGGCCCGTATAGCCCACGTTGTCGAGGTCGTTGTGCTTGCCGCCGGCGCGGACGCACTTCTGCGAGCTCGTCGCGCGCGAGGAGTCGCGCTTCTCTCGCCCGGTGAAGACGTCCTTGAACTGGTTCATCCCGGCGTTCGTGAAGAGAAGCGTGGGGTCCTCCGCCGGGATCAGGGAGGACGACGGAACGCGGCGATGCCCTCGCTCCTCGAAGAACTTCAGGAACCGCTCGCGAACCTCAGCCGATGTCCAAATCTTCGTCGTCATGAGAGCCTTTCATCATCGCAGAGATCGCGTCTCCCGGGAAACCCTTCCGGGCGAGCGCGCCCGCGACGCGGCGCCTGCGAGCGGCGGGGTCGAGATCCTTCGTTCGCTTCCAGAGAGCCCCAAACGCGCGAGAGAGCGCCTTTTGTTCCGAGCCGGCGCCCTCCGACTCGAGAGCCGCGTTCGCGGTCTCCTTCGTGAAGCCCAGAACGGAGAGCTCGCGAACGATCCGCGCCCTGCCGTAACGGGCGGCCCGCGCGCGCACCACGGAGCGGGCCGCCGCGAGGTCGTCGAGCCAGCCCTCGGCGGTCAGCCGCTCGATCGCGGCGCGGACTGCAACCCGCTCGAATCCCCGGCGCTCGAGCGTCCGGGCGAGGTCTTCCGACCCGCGGGCCCGGACGGTCAGGAGCCGGAGGGCGACCTGCCGGACGGCCGATTCGGACGCAGGATCCGTGGGCGATTTGGGCCGGCGAGAGCGCACCGCGGAAGAATAAAGCTGTCAGCTCTCCGCTGTCAGCTCTCCGCGGTGTTTCTCCTTGCAGCGTGCGGGAAGCGTCAGGAGGCGGGACCTTCGATTCCCGATTCCCGATCTAGTTGACCGCGGAGTACCGCGGCCGTCTCGCTCCCGTTGGTCGCTCGGCTCCCGTTTCCCGACCTCCCCCCGTCAGCCCCTTCCGTGCCCGGGGTTTCCCTGGCGGCTGAAGTCGAAGGGAGACTCTTCCTCGGCGATCGGGTTGAAATCCGAGGGCGCCTCGAGCTCGGCGTCCATTTCCTCGCGCGCGAGGTCGGCCGTCGACTGGATTCCCTGGATCTTCAGCTTGAACTCGTTCGCGTTCGTCGCGCGCTTCAGGGCCTCTTCGAGCGTGATCAGCCCGGACTTGTAGAGCCCGTACAGCGACTGGTCGAAGGTCTGCATCCCGTACTGGGACGTGCCGGCCTGGATCGCGTCCTTGATGAGCTTGGTCTTTTCCTTGTTCTCGATGCACTCGCGCACGTACGCCGTGCGGACGAGGATTTCCGCGGCGGGGACGCGCCCGAGTCCGTCCGCCCGCGGCATCAGGCGCAGCGAGATGACGGCCTTCAAGACGGCGCCGAGCTGCAGCCGGATCTGCTTCTGCTGGTGCGGGGGGAAGACCGCGATGATGCGGTTGACGGTCTCGGTGGCATCCAGGGTATGCAGGGTCGAGAAGACGAGGTGGCCCGTTTCGGCGGCGGTCAACGCGGTCTCGATCGTCTCGTAGTCGCGCATTTCGCCGACCAGGATCACGTCGGGATCCTGCCGGAGGGCGCTTCGCAGCGCGACGCCGAAGCCCTTGGTGTCGACCTCGACTTCCCGCTGGTTGATGATCGATTTCTTGTCGCGATGCAGGAACTCGATCGGGTCCTCGATCGTCATGATGTGCTCGTTGCGGATCGTGTTGATGTGGTCGATCATCGCCGCGAGCGAGGTCGATTTCCCGGAGCCGGTCGTCCCGGTGCAGAGAACGAGGCCTCTTTGCTCGGCGCAGATCTTCTCCAGCACCGGCGGGAGAAGCAGCTCGCGGATGCTCAGGATGCGGGCGGGGATGACGCGGAGGACGAGGCCGACCGTGCCCCGCTGCTGGAAGATGTTGCACCGGAACCGGCCGAGGTTCGGAACCGAGTACGCGATGTCTATCTCGTAGTCGTTCTTGAACTTCTCCTTCTGGCGCGCCGACATGATGGAGAACGCCATGGCGATGGTGTCCTCCTGCATCAGACGACGGACATCCGTCATCGGCGTGAGCACTCCGTCCACACGCAGGACGGGGAAAGCGCTGACCTTCAGGTGGAGGTCGGACGCCTTGCGCTCCACGGCGACCTTCAGGAGATCGTTGATGTGCATGAATTGGCCTCTTTTTGAGATTAGGGTACGCCGGTTTGGGCGGGAAAGGAAGGAGATCCGGCTCGGCGGGGCGGTTTCGGGCGCGGACCGATGCGTCGCGAGGCCTTGATTCTGAGCATTGTTGGGAGTCCGGGACGCGCCGGTGCGGCGGCGAGGAGGAGCGTGGTTAACCGCTCTGCGGCTGGGTTGCGGGGCGGCTGACTTTGAGCATTTGTAGGTTTTATAGGGAGGTTTGGACTGGGGCCTCGACCGGGACCGGGGTCAACCAACCGTAGCGGTCCTCGCGCTCGCCGGCTAAGAGGCCGAAGAACTCCTTCTGGAGCCGTTCTGTCACCGGGCCTCGGGAGCCCGGGCCGACCGGAATGCGGTCGACGGAGCGGATCGGCGTGATCTCGGCCGCCGTCCCGGTGAAGAAAACCTCGTCCGCGATGTAGAGCATTTCCCGCGCGATCTGCTGCTCGACGACGGTGTAGCCCGCGTCGCGGGCGAGGGTCATGATCGAGTCGCGGGTGATGCCCGGAAGGATGGTCCCGGCCAGGGGCGGTGTCAGGATCCGCCCGCCGTAGACGAGAAAAATGTTCTCGCCGCTGCCCTCCGAGATGCGCCCGGCGTTGTCCAGGGCGATCCCTTCGGTGTAGCCGTTCGTGATGGCTTCCATCTTGATGAGCGCGGAGTTCAGGTAGTTGCCGGTCGCCTTCGCCATCGCGGGAAACGTGTTCGGCGCCATGCGGTTCCAGGAGGAGACGCAGACGTCCACCCCACTCTCGATCGCCTCCTCGCCCAGGTACTTGCCCCACTTCCAGACGGCGATCAGCATCTCGACCGGGCTGCGGAACGGATTCACGCCGAGCGCGCCCAGCCCGCGGTAGACGACGGGCCGCACGTAGCAGTCTTCGTATCCGTTGGCGCGGATCGTCTCGAAGATCGCGTCCTTGAACTCGGAGCGCGAGTACGGGACCTCCATGCGGTAGACCTTGCACGAGTGGTACATCCGCTCGATGTGCTCGTCCAGCCGGAACGCGGCGGTTCCTGTCTTCGTCTTGTACACGCGGAGGCCTTCGAACATCCCGGAGCCGTAGTGGAGGACGTGAGAGAAGGCATGGATCTTAGCGTCGGCGAAGTCGACCAGCTTTCCGTTCATCCAGACTTTCTTGACGTCTTCGTAGGACATCTCGCGGCCTCCGTTGTCGATGGGCTCCAGGGCGGGCAGGGCGCAGTATCTCTCAAGCGGACAGGCGGCGGAAGATGATTCCGAAGCTGTCAGCTCTCAGCTCTCAGCTCTCAGCTCCGAAAGGAAACGGGACAGGTTCCGTCATGCCGGCTCTCGTAAGCAAGACCGCCGCGATGGCCGCCGTCTCAGTGCGAAGCGTCGGGGTGGGAAGACGCAGCGAGCGCCATCCGGCCGATCTTGCGGCGTCCAACTCGGCCGGCGTCCAACCTCCTTCCGGACCGAGGAGCAGGGCCGCAGAATCCGGAATTCCCGATCGAGGGAAATCCTCTCCTGAAAAATCGATCAGGCCGCGGAACGCGCCCGGGGCGGAGGCGAGAGCGCGCGCGAAAGTCACGGGCCCCTCGCATTGCATCCAGCGCGTTTCTCCGGATTGCTTCGCCGCCTCTCGCGCGAGCCGGTCGAGCCTCGCCACGGTGCCCGGCCCGCCGCGAAACGACTGCGCTCGCTCGGAGAGCACGATCGCGAGGCGCGCCACGCCGAGCTCCCCCGCTTTTTCCGCCACCCACGCGAGGCGCTCGGGCCGTACCGCGCAGACTCCCAGCCACACCGCCGAGTCCCGCTCCTTCGCCGGGCGGACCGCAAGGACGCGGGCTATCACCGGGGCGCCCGGGCTCCCGGGCAGGATCTCCGCGTCCGCTTCCGCGCCGGTCCCGTCGATCAGAACGACGGCGTCGCCGGGCGCGATCCTGCGCGACCGGAGGTGCCGGCGCTGTTCCTCGGGAAGAGAGATGTGCTCCCCCGCCGCGGGAAGCGCGGCGACTATGAAACGCGGTCGAGACACACGCACACCCATTCGTTTTCGGCCCGCCGTCCGCCGAGAGAGAAACCGGAGGATCGAAGACGCCGGACGACGCCGCTCTCCCGATCACGGGGAATTCCAGAGAGGATCAGGCGGCCGCGCGGCTCGACTCGAGAGACCACGTCCTTCCGGATCGCGAAGAATTCCTCCGGCAGCATATTCGCGATGACGATGGGAAAGCGGCCACCGATCGCGGAGACAGGCCCGGCGAGGAGGCGGACGCGCCCGCCGAAATCGTGGCGCCCCAGATTCTCGTGCGCGACGAAAACGGCATCCGAGTCGACGTCCAGGCCGACGGCCCTCGCCGCTCCGAGCGCCGCCGCCGCGAGCGCGAGGACTCCCGAGCCCGTGCCGACGTCCAGCACGGCGAGCCCTTCGGGGGGCTCGTCCGCGAGCGCGAGGAGAGCGAGGCGCGTCGACTCGTGTCCGCCCGTGCCGAACGCGCGGGAGGCGGGAAGACGCAGCGCGATCCTCCCGGTGGGGGCAACGGCGTCGGAGGGATCACCGGGATCGATCCAGAAGCGCTCGCCGACGGAGAAGGGCCTCGACGCCGCGCGAAACGCCTCGAGCGGGTCGCCTTCCGCGATATCGGTCACCAGGCTCGAGCGGATTCCCCGCGAGTCGAGCGCCGCGGCGGCACGCAGAGCGGCGCCGCCCTCGCGAAAGCACGCCACGAGATCCTTTCCTTCCTCGACGAACCCGAGCGGGGCAAAGAGCGAAACGACGCCGACCACCGTGTCGTCGCCGGCGCGTCGCGGCACCGTCAGGCGCGAAAAGAGAGGGCGGGGCAGGAGAGCTTTCAGCTAGGAAAAGATCTTCTTCGCTTTTCCGAGAACTCCCCGGGGCTCGACGGGCGCGCCCGTCATCTCCGCGTACTGGCGCAGCGCGTCCTTTTCAGCGTGGGACGGCGATTCGGGAACCAGGACCGAGGCGCGGATGACGAGATCGCCGCGCCCGCGCTGGCCCAGCCGTCCGAACCCCTTGCCGCGGAGGCGGATCTCCGAGCCGACGCGGGTCCCCGAGGGGATCGAGATCTTCTCCGGCTCCTCGAGCGTCGGGACGGTCATCTCTCCGCCCAGAACGAGCGTCGGGAACGGGACCTCGAGTGAGAGGACGATGTCGTCACCTTCCCTCGCGAAGACGTCGTGATCGGCGACTGCGAGAACGACGTAGAGATCGCCTCGCGCGCCCCCGGTCGCCCCGGCGTCCCCTTCCCCAGAAAGGCGGAGGCGGCTTCCCGTCTCGACCCCCGCGGGGATCCGGATCTTCAAATCCCGGCTCTCCCGCCGCCGGCCCTCCCCTTCGCAGTCGGAGCACGGCCTCTCGATGATCTTTCCCTCCCCGCGGCAGTTGCCGCACGGGCGGGTGACCGTCAGGAATCCCTGGGAGAACCGCTGGCGGCCGGCCCCCCGGCAATCGGGGCACGTCTTCGGTTTGGTCCCCTTTTCGGCACCCGAGCCCTGGCACGTGGCGCAACGCTCGAGCCTCGAGAGCACGAGCGGCGCCTCGACGCCGTACGCCGCATCCGAGAAAGAGATCTCCATCCGGTATATGAGGTCGCTGCCCGGGCTCGGACCTCCCCCGCTGCCTCCGCCGAAGCCGCCGAAGATCTCCCCGAACAGGTCCGAGAGGTCGAAGCTCGAGGGATCGAACCCGAAACCGCCGCCGGGCGAAGCTCCGACTCCCGGGTGCCCGAATCGGTCGTAGCGGGCCCTCTTTTCCGGGTCGGAGAGCACGGCATACGCCTCCGACGCCTCCTTGAAGTGTTCCGCGGCGGCCGGATCGTTCGGATTGCGGTCGGGATGGTGCTGGAGCGCCAGACGCCGGTAGGCGGACTTCAATTGTCCGGCGTCCGCCTGCCGTTCGACGCCGAGGATTTCGTAGTAATCGCGCTTGGTCATGGGAAAGTTGAGAGTTGAGAGTTAAAGGTTCAGCGTTGAGAGTTCGGACCTGCCGGTTGCGGAAACAGGCGGCGCTTCAAAATTCTGCCCGTTCTTCTCGGCCTGTCCGGACTCTCAACTCTGAACTCTCGACTCTCCCGTCAAACCTTCGCGGCTGTGGCGCCGCCGGTTCCGGCGCGCTGCAGCATGACCCGCGTCAGCACCTTCGAGACGCCCTGCATGTCGAAGATCGCCTCGTTCAAGGCGTCGCGCGAGTCGCCGGTGGAGATTTCGCGGGAACGCTTCAGCGTCTCCTCGATCCGCTCCCGCTCGTCGGTGGCGAGGGCGCTGCCGAACTCCGAGAGCACGCGCTCGTTCGAAGCAAGCATCCCGTCGAGGCGGCTGCGCACCTGCGCGATCTCGCGGCGCTCGTGGTCCGCCTCGGCGAACGACGACGCTTCCTTGATGATCTTGTCGATCTCGCTCTGGGAGAGCCCGCCCGCCGGGTTGATCTGAATTCCCTGGGCCTTGCCGGTGGCGAGGTCTTTGGCCGAGACGTTCACGATGCCGTTCGAGTCGATTGCGAACGTCACCTCGATCTGGGGAACTCCTCTCGGCGACGCCGGGATCCCGACGAGCTCGAAGCGGCCGAGGGATTTGTTTTCCCGCGCGACCTCGCGCTCGCCCTGCAGCACGTGAATCTCGACGACACCCTGATTGTCCGCGACGGTCGTGAAGACCTTCGTGTTTTTTGTGGGGATCGTCGAGTTGCGCTCGATCAACTTCTCGAAGACGCCGCCGTGCATCTCGATCCCGAGGGAGAGCGGAGTCACGTCGAGGAGGACGACGTCCTTGATCTCGCCCTTGAGCACGCCGCCCTGGATCGCCGCTCCGATCGCGACGACCTCGTCCGGATTGATCTCGCGGTTGGGCTCCCGTCCGAAGAGCTCCGCCACCATGCGCTGCACCTTCGGCGTGCGCGTCTGGCCGCCGACGAGGATCACCTGATCGACGTCGGAGGGCTTCAGGTTGGCGGACTGCAGAGCGTCGAGGCACGGCGCGGCGGTGCGGTCGATCAGGTCGGCGACGATCGTCTCGAACCGCTCGCGCGTCAGCGTGCGGTTGATGTGCTTGGGCCCTGACGCGTCGGCCGAGATGAACGGAAGCGTGATCGTCGACTCGGTGGCGGTCGACAGCTCGCACTTGGCCTTCTCCGCGGCTTCCTTGAGGCGCTGAAGCGCCATCCGGTCCTGCCGCAGGTCGATCCCCGTCGACTTCTTGAAATCGTCCAGGAGCCAGTCCATGATTTTCTTGTCGAAATCCTCGCCGCCCAGGTACGTGTCGCCCGCCGTTGCCTTGACCTCGTAGATCCCGTCGCCGAGCTCGAGGATCGAGATGTCGAACGTGCCGCCGCCGAGGTCGTACACCGCCACGATCTCGCTGCCCTTGCGCTCGAGCCCGTACGCGAGGGAGGCCGCCGTCGGCTCATTGATGATGCGAAGGACCTCGAGGCCGGCGATCCGGCCGGCGTCTCTCGTCGCCTGCCGCTGCGCGTCGTCGAAATACGCCGGGACGGTGATGATCGCCTCGGTGATCTCCTCCCCGAGCGCCTCCTCGGAGAACTCCTTGATCTCCTTCAGGATGAACGCGGAGATCTCTTCCGGGCTGTACT
>JBDUBP010000220.1:0-10735 GCA_040004075.1 Acidobacteriota bacterium
CCGCGGTAAACGGCGCCGAAGCCGCCCACCCCGATCTGCTCGGAGATCTCGTATTTTCCGATCGTTTTCTGGGTCATCTGGTCCAGTGATATGGGTCGCAACAGTCTAAACGAAGCGGGCCCGGGAGGTACGAGCGCCTCCCGCTAAGGCCCGCGATAATCTGGGGGAATGCGGAAGATCGCCCTCGTCTTCGCGGTCGGAGCGGCCTGCGCCGCGGCGGGCTGCGGAAAAGACGCCCCGGCAGACCGGCTGGCGCGCGCCGCCCGGTCCACGGCGCGGCTCGCGCTGCCCGCGACCTTCCGCCCCCCGGCAGGCGGAGCGCTGACGGGATCCCAGATTGATCTGTACGTCAAGGTCCGCCGCGCCGCGAAGGGGCGCACCGACGCCGAGGCGTCCCGCGCGGTCGGCGTGGATCCCGACGAGTTCGACTGGGTGCGGTCCCGGATCGTAGAGGGACTGCTCGAGGCGGACCGGCGGAGGGTCCGCGGCGCTTCCGAGGCGGTGTACGGAAAGACGATCGCCTCGCTCCGGGAAACCCGCCGCGCCGTGCGCGATCCGGCCACCGCGCGCACCGTGGACGAACAGATCGCGGGGCTCGAGCGGGAGAGGGCGCAGCTCCGGCGGCCGGAAGCGGTGCCCCCAGCGCTCGCCGCGAACGCCCGGCTCGTGGCCGCCCGCCGAGGCGAGATCGACGGCCCTCCTTGACGCTGCCGGACATCCTCGAGGAGGAGATCGCGGCGGGCTCCTTTCCGGGAGGGGCGGCCCTGGTCGGGAATGCGGAGAGGATCGTGGCCCACGCGCACGGGGGGCGGGCCGCCGTCGCGCCCGACGAGGCGCCCCTCGACGGCGCGACGCTCTTCGACCTCGCCAGTCTGACAAAACCGCTCGCGACCGGCGGACTCGCGCTGGCGGCGCAGTCGGAGGGCCTCGACCTGGGGTCCTCGCCCGGCCGCTTCCTGCCGCCGTTCAAGAAGACGCGTTACGACGGGATCACGCTCGAAATGCTTCTCCTGCACACCTCCGGGCTCCCGGCGTGGTTCCCCCTGTACGTGCGGGGCGAGGGCGCCGCCGCATACCGCCGGACCCTGGGAGGAATCGAGCCCGAGGCTCTCCCGGGCGCGGCCGTCGTGTACAGCGATCTGGGGATCCTCGTGATGGGCGACGTCCTCGAAGTCTTCTTCGGCGCGCCCTGGGACCCCCTCTTCACGGACCTAGTCGCGATCCCGGCGGGCACCGGCGCCCGGTACCTTCCGGCGGAGCCTGCCCGATGCGCCGCGACGGAGCAGGACGACGCGACGGAGCGGAACATGACCGCGGCCCTCGGCCTTTCCTACGCGCATTTCCGGACGGGGGTCGTGCGCGGCGAGGTCCACGATGGAAACTCGTTCCGCCGCGGGGGAGTCGCGGCGCACGCGGGACTCTTCGGCACGGCGGAGGACGTCTGGCGGCTGGCGCGCCCCTGGCTCGACCCCGGCCGACGCGAGCTCACCCGAGACCGGACGCCGGAGCTCGCCGAGGCCCGGGGCCTGGCGTGGCAGGGCGCCCGCGGCGCAAGGTCGATTCCCGAGGATCGCTTTTCCCCCGAATCGTTCGGCCACACGGGCTTCACCGGAACGTCGGTCTGGATCGACCCCGCCCGGGAGGAAATCACCGTCCTGCTGACCAATCGCGTGCATCCGAGGGTCGAGGGGGATTTCAACGCGGTTCGGAGGCGCTTCCACGAGCGGGTGCTCGAGGAAGAGATCGGCAGGCAGTAGGCGGCAGGGAGTTGGCGGCCAATTCCTTCGATTCCCGATTCCCGGCCGGTTGTCTGTTCCCAGCCTCCCGGCTCCCGCCCGTCTGGTAAATTCGACAGCTGGGGGTTTTCTCATGTCCGACATCGTGATTCTCGACGGCGCGCGCACTCCGATGCTGGAGTACAACGGCGCGTTTTCGGACGTCTCGGCGATCGACCTCGGGGCGCACGCCGCGCGCGAAGCGCTGGCCCGCACGGGCACCGATCCCGGCCAGATCGACCACGTCATCTTCGGCAACGCACTCCAGACCTCCGGGGACGCCATCTACGGCGCCCGGCACGTCGGCCTGAAGGCAGGGGTTCCCAAGGAAGTCCCCGCCCTCACGGTCAATCGCCTGTGCGGGTCCGGCTTCGAGTCGATCGTGCAGGCGGCGCATCGGATCCTCCTCGGCGAGGCGAAGACAGTGCTCGCCGGCGGCATGGAGAACATGTCCGCGGCCCCGCACGTGATCCGGGGGGCGCGCAAGGGTCTGCGCCTCGGACAGGGGACGCTCGAGGACTCGCTGATGGTCGCCCTGCTCGACTCGTACTGCGGTCTCTACATGGCGCAGACGTCGGACCGCGTCGCGGAAAAATACGGGATCACGCGGGAGGAGCAGGACGAGTACGCCCTCTCCTCGCAGCAGCGCGCCGCGGCCGCCTGGGCCGCCTGCCGCCTGTCGGAGGAAGTAGCGCCGATCGACGTCAAGGCCGGGCGGAAGACCGTTCGCGTCGAGAAGGACGACCACCTGAGGCCGGACACGACGATCGAAGGTCTCGCCGCGCTGGCCCCGTCCTTCGGCAAGGGCGGACAGGTCACGGCAGGCAACGCGTCCGGGATCGTGGACGGCGCGGCGGCAGTCGTCGTCACGTCGGCCGACGAGGCCCGCGCCCGGGGGAAGAAGCCGCTCGGCCGCCTCATCGGCTGGGCCGTCACGGGCGTGGAGCCGGAGCTGATGGGTCTCGGTCCCGCGCCCGCCGCCCGCGCGGCCCTCCAGAAGGCGGGGCTTCGCCAGGAGCAAATCGACCTCTGGGAGATCAACGAGGCCTTCGCCGGGCAGATCCTCGGCGTCATCCGCGAGCTCGGCCTCGACCGGGAGAAATTGAACGTCAACGGCGGCGCGATCGCCCTCGGCCACCCCCTCGCCGCGACGGGGACCCGCTGCACCCTGACGCTCTTGAAAGAGATGCGCCGTCGAGGCGTCCGCTACGGGCTTGCCGGCGCGTGCATCGGCGGCGGCCAGGGAATCGCGGTGGTGCTCGAAGCGGGCTCCTGAGGAGCGGCGCTGGACTGGACGGAACGCGTTCTGGGATTTCCGGTCCGCACGGCGGCCGTCGCCTCCTTTCTGGAGGAGCTGAAGGCGCACCGCGCGGCCGACTTGAACGGCGTGCTGGTCACGTTCAACGACGGCAGCCTCTGCCGTGACGCCCTGCGGCACTGGCTTCTGAAAGAATGGATCGTGGTCGCGCCCCACTCGCCTCTGACGGCGCTTCCCGGGGCTCGATTCACACGGGATCTGACCTTGAGACAGTTCTGCGGGGAGACTCCGTCCGAGGATGAGGCCGAAGGCGAAGAGGCCGGATCGCGACCCGGCGAGGAAGAAAGAGGATTGAACGGCGATGACGATTCGTAAGGTCGGGGTGCTCGGGGCGGGGCTCATGGGCTCGGGGATCGCGGAAGTCGCGGCGAAGAGCGGATACGAGACCGTCGTGCGCGAGGTCTCGGACGAGCTGGGCAAGAGGGGACTCGCGAGGATCGAGGGCTCGCTCGCCAAGGCGGTCGAGAAGAAGAAGCTGGCTCCGGAGGAACGGGACGCGGCACGCGGGCGCCTCTCGACGACCACGAACCTGTCCGACCTCGCCGACTGCGACATCCTCGTCGAGGCCATCATCGAGAACCTCGATCTAAAGAAGGAGACGTACCGGGAGCTCGACCGGCTCTGCAAGCCTGAGACGATCTTCTGCTCCAACACCTCCTCTCTCACCATCACCGAGATGTCCGCCGCGACCTCTCGGGCGGATCGCTTCGCCGGGCTCCATTTCTTCAATCCCGTGCCGGTGATGAAGCTCGTGGAGGTCGTACGGACGATCGCGACGTCGGAGGAGACATTCGAGACCGTATTCGAGTTCGCGACGTCGCTCGGAAAGGACCCGATCCGGGCGCGCGACAACTCGGGGTTCGTCGTCAATCGGCTTCTCGTCCCCTACCTTCTGGATGCCGTGCGCGCTCTCGAGGAGGGGGTCGGCAGCGCGGAAGACATCGACAAGGGGATGGAGCTCGGCTGCGGCCATCCGATGGGGCCCTTGAAGCTGCTCGATTTCGTGGGACTCGATACGACGTACTACATCTCGCAAATCATGTTCGACGAATATCGGGAGAAGCGATTCGCGCCGCCGCCGCTTCTGAAGCGCATGGTGCTGGCGGGACGGCTCGGCCGGAAGTCCGGCCGCGGGTTCTACGAATACGGGGGCGGAAAGTGAGCGAGCTCGTCGGGGTCGAGACCTCCGAAGGGATCCGGACGGTCACCGTCCAGCGTCCGGAGAAATTGAACGCGCTGAACGCGCAGGTCTTAGAAGCGATCGACGCCGCGGTGATCGACGCCGGCCGCGACGCGTCGCTCCGGTGCCTGATCGTTACGGGAGCGGGGGAGAAGGCGTTCATCGCCGGAGCGGACATCGGAGAGCTCGCGAAGCTCACGCCGGTCGAGGGCCGGGAGCACGCGCGCCACGGGCAGGGGGTGCTCGATCGGATCGAGAACCTCCCGATTCCTACGATCGCCGCCATCAACGGCTTCGCCTATGGAGGCGGCCTCGAGCTCGCCATGGCGTGCACGCTGCGCGTCGCCTCGGAGAACGTGCGGATGGGCCTGCCCGAGACGTCCCTCGGCATCCTGCCCGGCTACGGCGGGACGCAGCGGCTCGCGAGACTGGTGGGGCGCGCCCGCGCGTACGAGCTCGTTCTGACCGCGTCGAAGGGCGTCACCGCTGCGGAGGCGGAGCGCATCGGGCTCGTCAACCGCGTCGTGCCGGCCGGCCAGGCCCTTTCCGCCGCGCGGGAAATGGCCCGCGCGATCGCGGCCAACGGCCCCGCCGCGGTGCGGTACGCGCTCGACGCGATTCGCAGCGGGATCGAGATGCCTTCCGCCGAAGGGAGGCTTCTCGAAGCCACCCTGTTCGGCCTGTGCGCGGCGACGGCGGACATGAAGGAAGGCATGACGGCCTTTCTCGAGAAGAGACCCGCGAAGTTCACGGGGACCTAGGATTCCTGGACCGGAAGTGCTGGCAGGCGTGGGGAGGCCGCGGCGAGAGCAGCGGCGGCGCGCACCGCGCCTCTACGAATCCAGGCTCCCGGCCTGTTAAACTGACGAAGAGGACACCGTGCACCCGCCCGAATCCGACCTGATCTACGACTGGAACCGCGCCGGCGGCGCCGTGTTCCCGGCCCGCGGCACCGTCGAGCTCGACGACGAGACTCTTCGGGACGGGCTCCAGTCCCCGTCCGTCAAGAGCCCCTCGATCGAGCACAAACTGAAGCTTCTCCACCTGATGGAGGCGCTCGGCATCGACTCCGCCGACATCGGTCTTCCGGGGGCGGGTCCGCACGTCGTCGCGACTGTGACCCGGCTCGCCCGCGAGATCGTCGACTCGGGGATGAAGATCCGTCCGAACTGCGCCGCGCGGACGGTCGCGGCCGACATCATCCCGATCATCGAGATTTCCCAGAAGGTGGGCATTCCGATCGAAGTCTCCTGCTTCATCGGCTCGTCTCCGATCCGGCAGTACGCCGAAGACTGGGACCTCGACCGCATGCTCCGTCTCTCGGAAGACGCCGTGTCCCTGGCCGTCAAGGAAGGCCTGCCGGTCATGTACGTGACGGAAGACACGACGCGCGCGCATCCGGATCACATCCGCCAGATGTACACGACGGCGATCCGCGCGGGAGCCCAGCGCGTCTGCGTCTGCGACACCGTGGGCCATGCGACGCCGAACGGCGTGCAGAACCTGATCCGTTTCGTCGTCCAGATGGTCAACGGGGTCAATCCCGACGTGAAGGTCGACTGGCACGGCCACCAGGATCGGGGCTTCGGCGTCACCAACGCGCTGTGGGCACTGGAAGCCGGCGCGCACCGGGCGCACGCCTGCGCTCTCGGGATCGGAGAGCGCGTGGGCAACACGCCGATGGACCAGCTCCTCGTGAATCTTCAGCTGCTCGGCTGGATCGACCGCGACCTGACTCGCCTGCACGACTATTCCTCGCTCGTCTCCGAGGCCACGGGAGTCCCGATACCCGACAACTACCCGGTCGTGGGGCGCGACGCATTCCGGACGGGCACCGGAGTGCATGCGGCCGCCATCATCAAGGCCCGCAAGAAGGGCGACGAGTGGCTCGCCGACCGCGTCTATTCGGGCGTTCCCGCGGCGATGGTCGGCAGGCGGCAGGTGATCGAGATCGGACCGATGAGCGGCCTGTCCAACGTGCACTGCTGGCTGCAGGACCGGGGGCTCGAGGCGCGACCCGAGCTCGTCGACACGATTTTCCGCCGGGCGAAGGAGAGCGACCAGATCCTCGCCGACGAGGAGATCCTGGCCATCGTCCATGCGTTCGCGGACGCGCCGACCGCCCATTAGGATCCCGAAAGCACCCGCGCGGGTGGCGGGGGCGGCAGCCTCGGCGGGATCCGAGTTTCTGACCCGGCAGCTTCCGACCTTCCTGGACCACCTCGCCGTCGAGCGGGGTCTCTCCCCGGCGTCGGTCTCCGCCTACGGGAGCGACCTCTCCGCATTCGGCCGGTTTCTCGGCGCTTCGTCCGTAACGGCCCGCACGGCGACGCGGGCGGACCTCGGGCGCTATCTCGGTTCGGTGCGCGCGCGGGGGCTTTCCGCCCGCTCGGCGTCGCGCGCGCTCTCTGCCGTGCGCGCCTTCTATGCGTACGCCGCTCTCCATCTCGATTTTCCCGACGACCCGACGGCGGACCTCGCGAATCCGAAGCTCGGCCTGTCTCTTCCGAAGGCGCTCGCGGAAGACGAGGTCGTGGCCCTGCTGAACGCGCCGGACTCCGGGACGCCGCTCGGCCTGCGGGATCGCGCGATGATCGAAGTGCTCTACGCTTCGGGCCTGCGCGTCTCGGAGCTCGTCGGGCTGCCCCGGGACGGGGTCGATCTCTCCGCCGGCATCCTCCGCGTGACGGGCAAGGGCGGCAAGGAGAGGCTCGTGCCGTTCGGGGCCAGCGCGGAAGCCTGGCTCCGACGCTATCTCGAGGCCGCGCGGCCCTCGCTCGATACCCGGAGGTCTCCGGCCCTGTTTCTCTCCTCGCGAGGGACGGCGATGACGCGCCAGCGGTTCTGGCAGATCCTCGAAGGATACGGACGGTCCGCCGGGATCCGCTCGCCCCTCACGCCGCACGGGCTGCGGCATTCCTTCGCGACACACCTGCTCGACCACGGAGCCGACCTGCGGGCCCTGCAGATGATGCTCGGACACGCGGATATTTCGACGACCGCGGTTTACACGCACGTCTCGCGCGGCCGGCTCCGGCGCGTCTACGATCAGTTTCACCCGCGGGCGGGAAGGAAGAAAAAGCGGGAAACGGGAAACGGGAAAAGGAAAACGAAACGTTGACGCGTGGCGTGGTGCTGTCCTCGCCGACCTCAGTGTGGACGGCTCGCCTCTTCTGAACAAAGGGAATTCTGGCTATCTCCCGGCTGTTCCCGAGAGACGTATGCCCCGACTTCTTCCTGTGCCTCTCGTCCTCGCCCTGCTTTCCGCGCCTGCGGCGGGGCGCGCGGAGCTGGTCGTCTTCGAGGATGGCCGCGTGGTGAAGGCCGCGTCGTATCAGGTGCGGGGCAGCGAGGTCGAGATCCGGCTTCCCGGCGGGGGGAGCTATTCCGTCGACCTCGACCGCGTCGAGCGCATCGTCGACGACGAGGTGATCCTGCCGCCGGCCGCGGTGGCGGAGGCCCGCCCTGCCGCCGGTCCCGCCGTGGCCTACGACATGCGGTATCAGGCCCGCCGCAAACCGCTTTTCAAGACCCGCTACGACTCGGTCATCGAGGCCGAGGCGAAGCGCTACGACGTCGACGCGGCGTTCGTTTCGGCGCTGATCCGCGCCGAGTCCAATTACGAGCCGCGCGCCGTCTCCCGCAAAGGCGCGCGCGGGCTGATGCAGCTGATGCCCGCCACCGCCCGCCGGCTCGACGTCCAGCGTCCGTTCGACCCCGCGTCGAACGTCCGCGGAGGCGTCCGCTATCTGCGCGAGCTTCTCGACCGGTTCGACGGCAAGCCGGAGCTCGTCCTCGCCGCCTACAACGCCGGAGAGAACGCGGTCGAGAGCTACGGCGGAGTGCCGCCGTACAGGGAGACGGTGGGTTACGTCAAGCGGATCCTGTCCTGGTGGACGCCGGCGGTCTTGACGGGCGCGGGAGCCGTCGCGGCAGAACGTTAGAGGGGCCGAGGCTTTCAATCCATCCCGAGGCGCGCGAGATAACCCTTCTCGCGCACCCGTCCGAGCATCCACCCGAAGAACGCCGCGCCCGCCGCCAGGTAGACCGCGTTCAAGCCCACCGCCGCCACGAGCACTCCTCCTGAGACGTGCCCCGTCGCGAGGGCGGAACGCATCCCTTCGAAGACGTGCGTCGAAGGGAGCAGGAGCGCGATCGGCCGAAGCCACGCAGGCAGCACGGCGACCGGATAGAAGACCGCCGAGAGCGGCTGGATGAGGAAGGGGATCCCCCAGATGAGGGCTTCGGCGGCCTGGCCGAATCGCAGCACGAGCGCCATCGTGAACATCCCCATGGCCCAGCCGAAGAGCAGAAGCGAAAAGTAAAAGGGGAGAAGCGGAAGCCCGATCGCGAAGAGCGGAAATCCGTAGAAGAGCCGCGCGAGGATCGCGAGCGCCCCGGCGGACACCGTCGCCCGGAGGACTCCGACGAGCGACGTCGCGACGAGAAGCTCCCACGTACGGACCGGGGCCACGAAGACGTTCAGGATGTTCCGCGCCCAGATGTCTTCCGTGATCGAGAGAGTGATCGCCTGCTGCGCGCTGTAGAAAATGTCCCAGAAAATCACGGCGCCCAGGAGGAACGTCACCCCGGGGGGCGCCGCGATCCGCTCGAGGTACGAAGTGAGAAACCCCCAGACGAGAAGGTCCATGACGGGCCAGAAGAGAACGCCCATCATCCGGGCGGTGCTCCTCCGGTAAAGGTAGAGGTATCGGAGCAGCAGCGCCCCGATGCGCGAGCTCATGGTTCGGGCTCCGCGGGCGCGTTCTCGCGCGCGATCGCGATGAACACGTCCTCGAGCGAGTCGCTCTTCGCGCGCGCCAGGACTTCGGAGGGGCTGCCCTCGGCGACGGCCCGGCCGTGCGCCAGGAAGAGCACGCGGTCGCAGAGCACCTCCACCTCTCGCATGTTGTGGGAGGTGTAAACGATCGTGACGCCCCGTTCCTTCTGCAGCTTCTGCAGCGCGGTGCGGACCTTGTCGGCGATGTCGGGATCGAGGCTCGCTGTCGGCTCGTCGAGAAAGAGCACTTCCGGGTCGTTCAAGAATGCCTTGCACAGGTTGACTCGCGTCAGTTGGCCCGAGGAGAGAGCGCCCGTCGGCCGCGTCGCGGAATCCGAGACCTCAAAGAGCTCCAGGAGCGCGTCGATCTTCGCCTGCGGCCGGTGCACCCCGTAGAGTCCGGCGAACACGCGCAGGTTCTGCCGCACCGTGAGATTCGACGGCAGCGAGATGTAGGCGGAGGAGAAGTTCACCCGCTGGAGGATCGCGAGGCGATCCGACGGCATCGAGAGTCCGAGCACCTTCACGTCCCCCGCCGTCGGGGTCGTCAATCCGAGCAGCAGCTGGATCGTCGTGGTCTTTCCGGCGCCGTTCGGGCCAAGCAGTCCGAAGATCTCGCCGGGAGCCACCGAGAAGGACAGACCATGCACGGCGGCGACGTCGCCGAAGCGCTTGGTGAGTCCTGTGACGGCGATTGCCGCTTCGAAGGCGGCGCGGGTCTCGGGCAATGGGTCTCCTTCGGACGCGGGGCGCGTGATTGTAAGGTGCGGTGACCGTGAAGATCTTTTCGACGGCCCGCTATGTGCTCCCGCTGCCCGACGGCCATCGGTTTCCGATGGAGAAGTACGCGCGGCTGGCCGAGCGCGTCGTCGAGGAGCTCGGGGCGCGGCACACCGTGCTCGAGCCCGAGGCCGCGCAGGACACGGATCTCGTCAGAGCGCATACTCGGGACTGGGTCGCGCGCGTGTCGGCAGGCTCTCTCACTCGCGAGGAAATCCGGCGCATCGGTTTTCCGTGGTCCGAAGAGATGGTCGAGCGGTCCCGGCGGTCGGCGGGAGCGACGATCGCCGCCTGCCATGCCGCCCTCGAGGACGGGGTATCGGTCAATCTCGCCGGAGGCACACACCACGCGTTCGCGGACCGCGGCGAGGGCTACTGCGTGTTCAACGACACGGCCGTCGCCGCAAGAGCTCTGCAGAGCGCGGGTCGGGTGAAACAAATCCTCGTCATCGATTGCGACGTGCATCAGGGCAACGGGACCGCGGCGATTTTCCGCGACGATCCGAGCGTGTTCACGTTTTCTATTCACGGCGCCAGGAACTTCCCCTTCCGAAAGGAGAAGAGCGATCTCGACGTCGAGCTGCCGGACGGAGCGCAGGACGCGGAGTATCTCGGCGCGCTCGCCGGCGGTCTCGCGGAGGCCCGGCGCCGGTTTCCCGGACCGGACCTCGCTGTGTACGTTGCGGGCGCCGACCCATGGGAGGGCGACAGGCTGGGACGCCTCCGGGTCTCGCGGGAGGGTCTCGCCGCGCGCGACCGCCTCGTGTTCGGCTGGCTTCGGGGCGCCGGAGTGCCCGCCGCGGTCACGATGGCGGGCGGGTACGGGCGTTCCATCGAGGGCACGGTGGCCATCCACTTCGAGACGGTCCGCCTCGCCGCGGAACTGAGAACGGAGAACTAGT
>JBDUBP010000243.1:0-33316 GCA_040004075.1 Acidobacteriota bacterium
CGCACTTTTTCTCGTAGATCCGCCGTCCGGCGGCCAGAGCCCTCGTTCGGCCGTCGCCCTCCGGGAGCCTGTTCTCCCGGCAGGAGGCGAGAATGGAGAGCGCCACGCCGGAGAGGAGGAGCGCACGGATGCGGCGCGACACGGCGCGAAGTCTAGCGTGGTTTCGCGCGAACCGCCTGGAGGGAGAAGTCGCCCGGCGGATTTTGAAGAGATTCCTCGGCGTCGGCCGCTCGCTGCGGTTCCGGCTGGTTCCCGCGGGTCCCGCGCGCAGGCCGCAGGCCGGGAACGGCCGCTGCGACTCTGTTAGCTTTGCGGCGTGGCGGATCCGAGAGACAAAGTGGCCGAGACCATGCCGGGGAAGTACTACGTGGACACGCAGTGCATCGATTGCGACGTCTGCCGCGTGACCGCGCCGGCCAACTTCCAGCGCGAAGAAGACAAGGGGTACTCCTACGTGTTCCGGCAGCCCGCGGGACCCGAGGAAGAGGCTCAATGCCAGGAGGCCATGGACTCCTGTCCCGTCGAAGCGATCGGGGACAACGGGGCGCCTTCCTAGGGAAGAAGAGAGCCGCGGGCCGCGTCCCCGCTGACGGTCCGGTTCTCCGTCCCGCCCCGCCCCGCCGGAAACTTCCCTTCGCAGGTGACCCCGGGGAGAAGTAAGATACGCCGCGTCGGCTGCGGCGCGGTGTCGCGAGAGCGAAAAAACGCCCGGCGGGCCGCAAGGACGAGAAGAGAAAAGCGAGTGATCGGAGGAGGCCGGAACGCCGAAGTTCCGGGGCGGGGAGAGGGGTGGGGCCTTCTCCCCGTTTTTTTGAAGCGCGCTCGGATTCGCGTGGGAACCGGATTCGAGGATCTCAGTCCTTCAGGCTCCGGAAATACTCGATCGTCTTTCCGAGGCCGTCCTCGAGCTTCACCTTCGGCTCCCATCCGAGCTTCGCGCGGGCCTTCGTGATGTCCGGCTGCCGGACCTTCGGATCGTCGACGGGCAGGGGCCGGTAGACGATCTCGCTCGAAGTCCCCGTGAGCTTCTGGATGGTCCTGGCGAAATCGAGCACGGTCAGCTCCGCCGGGTTTCCGATGTTGACCGGCTCCTTCTCGACGGAGAGCAGCAGCCGGTAGATTCCCTCGATCAGGTCGGACACGTAGCAGAAGGACCGGGTCTGCGAGCCGTCGCCGAACACGGTCATCGGCTCGCCGACGAGCGCCTGCGAAATGAGCGCGGGAACGACGCGCCCGTCGCGAGGCCGCATCCTCTCGCCGTAGGTGTTGAAGATCCGGACGATCCGCGTCTCCACCCCATGGTGCCGCTGGTAGGCCATCGTCATCGCTTCCGCGAAACGCTTCGCTTCGTCGTACACGCCTCGCGGGCCGATCGGGTTGACGTTGCCCCAGTACGTTTCGGGCTGCGGGTGCACGAGCGGGTCGCCGTAGCACTCGGAGGTCGAGGCGAGCAGGAAGCGCGCGCCCTTCGCCATCGCGAGCCCGAGCGCGTTGTGCGTGCCGAGGGAGCCGACCTTCAGCGTCTGAATGGGAAGCTCGAGGTAGTCGATCGGCGACGCCGGAGACGCGAAATGCAGGACGGCGTCCACGGGCCCGTCGACGAAAATGAAGTGTGTGATGTCATGGCGGACGAACCGAAAACGCTTCTCAGGGACCAGATGCGCGATGTTCCGCGGGTTGCCGGTCAGAAGGTTGTCGATCGCGATGACGTCGTGTCCCTCGGCGAGGAGCCGGTCGCAGAGATGGCTCCCGAGAAAGCCGGCGGCGCCCGTGACCACGACGCGCATCAGGCCGACCCTTCGGGTCCGGAAGGCTCCCGCCTCCCGCCCCGATTCATCCTCGGCCCACTCCGGTGTAGTTCCATCCCGCCTCCTTCATCGCTTTCGGCTCGTAGACGTTCCTGAGGTCGATGATCGTCCGGGACTTCATGGCCCCGGCGAGCCTCGGCAGGTCGAGCGCCCGGAACTCGTTCCATTCGGTGGCGAGGACGAGGAAGTCCGCCCCGGCCGCGCAATCGTAGGCGTCCGTCGCGTAGTGGATGTCGGGAAGGAGCGCCCGCGCGTTCTCCATCGCCGCCGGGTCGAAGGCGCGGATCGTGGCTCCGGCCCTGACGAGACCCTCGAGCACCGCGATCGCGGGCGACTCGCGGATGTCGTCGGTCTCCGGCTTGAAGGAGAGGCCGAGCAGAGCTCCCGTGCGTCCCGCGAGCGGGCCGGCGGCTCGCTCGATCTTCTCGACCATGCGCGCCTTCGTCTCGCGGTTGACCTGCATCGTCGCCTCGATGATCCGAAACTCGTAGCCGTGCTGCCGCGCGAGGTCCGCGGCGGCCGACGTGTCCTTGGGAAAGCAGGATCCACCAAACCCCGGGCCGGGGTGCAGGAACTTGCCGCCGATCCGCTTGTCCAGTCCCATCCCCCGCGCGACGTCGTGCACGTCCGCATTCATCAGCTCGCACAGGCGCGCGATCTCGTTGATGAAGGAAATCTTGACGGCGAGGAAACCGTTCGACGCGTACTTGATCAGCTCCGCGGAGGCGACGTCCGTGATGACGAAGGGAGTCTCGATCAGGTACAGAGGGGAGTAGATCTCCTGCATGACCTCCACCGCGCGGCGGTCGGCGGCGCCGATCACGATGCGGTCGGGCCGCAGGAAGTCTGCGATCGCCGAGCCCTCGCGGAGAAACTCCGGGTTCGACACGATCGAGAAGTCGTGCTTCCCGTCGTTGTCGCGCATGATCTGCTCGATCATCTTTCCCGTTCCCGTCGGCACGGTCGACTTCGTCACGACCACTTTGTAGCCGTTCATGTGTACCGCGACAGCCTCGGCCACCTGGCGGACGAAGGTCAGGTCCGGTGCGCCGTCCGCGCGGGGCGGCGTGCCCACCGCGATGAAGATCGCGAGGGAGCTTTCGATCGCGGACTTCAAGTCGGTCGAGAACTTCAGGCGCCCCGCGCGCTCGTTCTTTGCCACGATCTCTTCGAGGCCGGGCTCGTAGATCGGAATCTGGCCGTTCTGGAGGGCCGCGATCTTCGCCTCGTCCTTGTCGACACAGGTCACGTTCATCCCGAAGTCCGCGAGACACGCTCCCGTGACGAGACCGACGTAACCCGTCCCCACCATGCAGATGTTCATCGGCTCAGGATTCCGATCCCGGAGTTCGGTGCCATTCGACGCTCCTCCGGATTCCCTCTTCGAGGGGGACGCGGGCGTGAAAATTCAGCAGACGTTCGGCCTTCTCAACCGCCGCGTACGTCACGGGCACGTCGCCCGGCTGATTCGGATGCCGCTCGAGCCGTGCGGTCTTGCCGAGCGCCCGCTCGATCTCGGCCACCAGGCGGCTCAAGGTGATCGGCCGCGAGCCGCCGAGGTTGATGATGTCGAACCCCGGCGGGCCCTCCAGCGATGCCTCGACTCCATCGGCGATGTCGTCGACGTAGGTGTAGTCGCGGAGGGATTCGCCGTCGCCGTAGAAGGGAATCGGCTCCCCGCGATCGATCGAGCGGATGAACCGGGCGATCGCCATCTCGGGACGCTGCCGGGGGCCATAGACCGTGAAGAAGCGCAGGCAGACCGCCTCGAGCCCGTGAATGTGGTGCGCCGTGAAGACGTGGAGCTCGCCCGCCCGTTTCGTGGTCGCGTAGGGGGAGATCGGCCGGTCGATCGGGTCCTCCTCCGAGAACGGGACCTTCGAGTTGATCCCGTAGACGGACGACGAGGAGGCAAACACGAACCGCGGCCGGCCATGGGCCACGGCCGCGTCGAGAAGGTGCAGCGTCCCGACGCAGTTCACTTCTTCGTACAGCACCGGCTGGAGGAGAGACGGCCGCACGCCCGCGCGCGCCGCGAGGTGCACGACCGCCTCGGGGGTCTCCTCCCGAAACACGCGGAAGACGGCGTCTCGGTCCCGGATGTCCCCCTCGACCAGGCGGTAATTCGGGTTTCCGGCATGCGGCGCGACGTTCTTCCGCTTCAGGGCCGGATCGTAGAAGTCGTTGAAGTCGTCGAGCACGACCACGCGATCGCCCCGGGCGAGGCGGCGGTCCGCGACGTGAGAGCCGATGAATCCGGCCCCGCCCGTGATGAGGATCTTCACTTCGGACGGGGCGTCCCGGAGGGCGTCGGCGTCGGCGGGGAAGCGCCCGGCGGAGGATCGGGAACGGCCGAATCGGGGCCGTCGTCCGCTGTGGCTCCGGCCCGGCGGCGTCCCTGGTCGTACCTCTTCCGGATCCCGGACTTCTGCCGGTCGCGAACCAGCCACCGGAGGAGCTTCGATTCGTGCACCCCGACGACGAGGTCGTTCGCGGCGTCGAAGATGGCGGGATCGTTGATGAGCTTTCCGGCCGTTCCCTCGCCCTCGTCGAGCTTGCGGCCGATCGAATCGAGCCGCTTCGAGAAATTCCGGAGATTGTTCGTGAACTCGCGGCCGAAGCGCTCGTCGTGCAGCAGCAGCGGGAGAGCGCCGTTCCCCTTTTCGAGCTGAGAAGTGACCTGCGCCAGCGAGACGGCCGCGTTGGAGAGGTTGTCGATGAGCGCGTAGACCTTTTTCTTGCCTTCGGGGTCCGACAGGAGCGCCGGGAGGGCGCCCGAGTTGGAGCGCAACCCTTCGTCGACCTTCGCGAAGACGCTCTGCACCGAGCGGATCGCGCCCCGCAGGGAATCGCCCGTCTCGCGGCCGTATTTCTCATCGACGAGCAATTTCCCGACGAGCCCGTGGCCGGAGTCGACTTTTCTGAGAATGGAGTTCAGGGAGTTCAATGTGGTCTGCAGGCCGCTCTCGAGTCGCGCGCTCTCGGGGCTGTCCGTGGTCAGCGCGCCGAGAAAGCCCTTGCCCTGCTCCGTCCGGCCGAGGATGTTCTTGAGCGAGCGCGCGATTCCCGAAAGGTCCGTGAGCAGGTCGCCGCCTCCCTCGAGCAGCTTCTCGATGCCCGCCCCCGGCGCGGGAGGAATCGTGCCGTTGATAGGCACCTCGGGCTCCTGGGCGGTGCCTCCGGCGAGGTCGATGTACTTGTCGCCGAGAAGCCCGATCGTCTTGATCGACGCACGGGTGCCCTGCCGCAGCCGCGGCGCGGCCCGCCGGTCGACGTCGTAGTGGACCTTGACGGTCTGATCCGCCGGGTCGGGCGAGAGCACGACCTCGATCACGTTGCCGACCGTGACTCCATTCAAGCGGACGGGATTCCCCGCCACGAGCCCCGCGGCGGAATCGAACCGCGTCTCGTACGGAAACTTCTTGCGAAAGAGATTCGCGCGGCGTCCGACCATGAGAATTCCCGCCATCAGCGCCACGAGTGCGATGAGAACGACGATCCCGACCCGGAACCTGCGGCCGACCTGAGGCTCGGAGACCAATTACGCTCCTCCTCCCGCGGCGGGGAAGGCTCCCGTGCCGCAGGGGAATCCCATGGATCGAAAGTACTCGGAGAGCACCGGGTGGGCTCCCCGAGCCGCTTCCTCGAACGTCCCGACGAACTGGAAGCGGCCCTGGTGGAGAAAAGCCAGACGGTCCGCGACCGTCCTCGCCGCGACGATGTCGTGCGTGACGACGACGGACGTCGTCCGAAGACGCAGATTGATGTCGACGATCAGCTGCGCGATCTTCTCCGAGGTCAGGGGGTCGAGGCCGGTAGTGGGCTCGTCGTAAAGAATGATCTCGGGCTCCAGGGCGATCGAGCGGGCCAGCGCGATCCGTTTCTTCATTCCGCCGGAGAGCTCCGACGGCATCTTCTTCTGGGTCCCAGGAAGACCCACCATCTGCAGCTTCTCGGCGACGAGCTCGGAGATCTCTTTGGCGTTCTTGTCCGTGTGTTCCTTCATGGGAAACGCGATGTTCTGCTCGACGTTCATCGAGTCGAAGAGGGCGCCGCCCTGGAAAAGCATCGCCAGGCGGCGGCGGATCGGGGAGAGATCCTCCTCGCTCAAGGGAACGAGGGACTCGCCGAAGACGCGCACGTCTCCGGCGTCCGGCTTCGTCAGACCGTTGATGTGACGCAGGGCCACGCTCTTGCCGGTGCCGGACGGGCCCAGGATGCAGAGCACCTCTCCGCGAAAGACGCTCAGGTTCACTCCGGCCAGGATCTCCCGCGCGCCGTACCGCTTCCAGATGTCGAGAAACTCGACGACGGTTTCGCCCCGGGGAAGCGGTGTCCCTCTCTCGCGCGCGGAGCGTGCCGGGGTGCTCATGCCGTCACAGCGAAAGAAAGAGCTTGGTCAGGAAGAAGTCGGAGATCAGGACGCAGATCGACGCGAAGACCACGGTGCGGGTCGTGGCGATCCCGACGGCCGCCGCGCCCCCTTCCGTCCGGAGGCCGTTCCAGCAACCGATGAGCGCGATCTCGAACCCGAAGAAAAAAGTCTTTGCCAGCCCGCTCATGATGTCGGAGATCTGGAGCTGGTTCCAGATGCTGGTCAGGTAGTCCTGCGTCGTGATCTGCAGCTCGACGATCGCGATCCCGAGCCCGCCCAGAATCCCGAGCACGTCGGCGAGCGCCGCCAGGACGGGCATCATGAAGAGCGTCGCGATGACCCGAGGGACGACGAGCCGCCGCACGGGCGAGATCGCCATCGCCCGCAACGCGTCGACCTGCTCGGTCACGGTCATCGAGCCCAGCTCCGCCGTGATCCCCGAGCCCACCCGGCCGCCGACCATGAGGGCGGTCAGCACGGGGCCGAGCTCGCGCACGAGCGAAAGCGAGACGACCCGGCCCACGAACTGTTTTCCGCCGAACGCCGCGAGCGAATACGCCGTCTGCAGCGCAAGCACCATGCCCGTGAAGAGGGCCGTGATCCCCGTGATCGACACGGACTTCACGCCGATCTCGTCCATCTGCCGCAGGACCTCGGCACCGTAGAAGGGTCGGCTGACCGCTCCCACGATGGTCTGGCCGGCCAGCTGGGTCAGGCCGCCGACGTACTCGACAACGGACTGGCCGCGCCGGCCAAAGCGGTCGACGAACCGGAGCCACCGGAAGTTTCGGTAGAAAAAGGCTGTCGCGGACGGCTGGGGCGCGGGCATCCGGCGGGATTGTATGCCGCTCTCGCCCGTGCGTAAACCTCGGAGGGGCGAAGACTTCGGGTGCGGTCGAGGCGCGCCGCTCTCCCGGCTCCGCGCCGCGGCGCATCCGGGCTAGGATCCCTCTTCCGATGCGGATGCTGCGCGCCGTGCTCGTCTGGCTCGGGATTTCCCTGGCGACCCTCCTCTTCGGGATTCCGGCGATCTTCGCGGCGTTCGTGCCGCCGCGAGGCGACTGGTTCCTGCGGTTCGCCCGCGGCTGGGCCCGGACGATCCTCGCCTTCTCCGGAGTCTCGGTCCGGGTCCTCCGTCCGGATCGCCTCCGCGGGCCGGCGCCCGTCGTTTTTGTCGCCAACCACGAGAGCCTCGCCGACATCCTCGTTCTCCTCGCCCACGTGCCTTTTCAGGTCCGCTTCCTCGCGAAGAGGAGCGTGTTCAGCATCCCGGTGCTCGGTTGGTCGATCCGCGCGGCCGGGTTCGTGCCCGTGGACCGCGGAGACCGCGCGAGGAGCGCGTCGACGCTCGACGCGGCCCTCGCCCGGCTGGAGAGCGGGCGCTCCGTCGTGATCTTCCCGGAGGAAACGCGGACCCGGACCGGCGAGCTGCTGCCGTTCAAGAAAGGCGCCGCGCTTCTGGCACTCCGCTCCGCGCGTCCCCTGCTTCCGGTGGCGATCTCCGGAACACGGCAGGTGCTTCCCCGGGAGTCGCTCCTTCCGAGCCGGGGCCGGGTCGTTCTCGCCGTCGGAGACCGGATCGAATCCGCCGGGCTCGAGACCAGGGATCGCGCCCCGCTGACCGCCGCGATCCGCGCCGCGGTGTCGTCGCTTCGCGAGGAAGCCGCGGCGGCGCGGGAGCGGGACGCGTGATAAAAGTCCCATCGGGAGACCCCATGCCGCCGACCACGGAGCTGACGGAAGAAAAGGTTCTCGAGACTCTCCGGACGGTCAAGTTCCCGGGGCTCTCGCGCGACATCGTGTCCTTCGGATTCGTGAAGGACCTGGCCGTCGGAGGCGGAAACGTCTCCTTCCGGCTTGAGATCACGACGGAGTCTCCCCGCGCGGCGGAGGAGATCGAGCGCGATGCGAAAGAGAAGCTCCGCTCGCTCGCCGGAGTCAACGCCGTCACGGTCCGCATGTCCGTGCAGCCGCCTTCGATGGCCGCTCCCCGTGGCGCGGCCGGAGTCGCTCCCGCCGATCCCGCGCTTCTGCGGGACGTGCGCTTCAAGGTGGCGGTTGCGTCGGGCAAGGGAGGCGTCGGCAAGTCCACGGTGGCCGCCAACCTCGCGCTGGCCCTGGCGAAGCTCGGGCTGCGGGTCGGGCTCATGGACTCCGACATCTACGGGCCGTCGCAGCAGATGATGATGGGAATCGACGAAAAGCCTTTCATCAACCCCGAGAATCAGATCGTGCCCATCGAACGCTACGGCGTCAAGGTGATGTCGCTCGGCTTCCTGATGGACGTGGATCAGCCCGTCATCTGGCGCGGTCCGATGGTGATGAAAGCCGTCGAGCAGTTTCTCCAGGACGTCGCGTGGGGCCATCTCGATTTTCTCCTGATCGATCTTCCCCCCGGCACCGGCGACGCGCAGCTCACGCTGACGCAGAAGATCCATCTCTCGGGCGCGGTCATCGTCACGACGCCCCAGGACGTCTCGTTGATCGACGCCCGCAAGGGGCTCGCGATGTTCCAGAAGGTCAACGTGCCCGTGCTCGGGATCATCGAGAACATGTCGTATTTCATCTGCCCGAAGTGCGGCCACCGCGAGGAAATCTTCAAGCACGGCGGGGGCGAAAAAACGGCGAAACAGTTGCGCGTCCCATTTCTCGGCGAGATCCCCCTCGACCCGAAGGTCGCGATCGGCGGCGATTCCGGCCGGCCCATCGTGGCGGGTGAGCCGTCGTCGCCGGTCACCGCGTCCTACATCGGCATCGCCGAAGCGATCCAGCGCACGCTCGAAGCGACATCGCCGTGACCGCCCGGGACGGCGAGGAAAAGGGGCCGTCGGGGATCGAACGCTCGACGCTCGACGCTCGACGCTGAACTGTCCCTCCAAAGTGCTCGTCGGGTTTCTCGTTTCCCTCGCTCTCCTCCTCGCCTCTCCCGCCGCCGCGCCTCCCGAACCCGATCCTTCGCGGCTCGAATCGGACAGGAACGTCGGCCTCGCCAGCCTCGAGGAGGGAGACCTTCCGCAGGCGAAGGCGCGCTTTGCCTCGGTCCGCCGGCTCGCTCCGGCGGAGCCGCTCGGGTGGGCGAACGGGGCGGTCGCGGCCCTGCGCGCGAAGGACACCGGCGCGGCGAAGACGCTGTTGGCCGAAGCCCTTCGCCTGGCTCCGGGCGACGCCCGCGTTCTCGCCCTCGAGGGCGTCCGGGCAGAGGCGGCGGGCGAATCTGCGGCTGCCGTCGCGGCCTTCGAGAAGGCGGCCGCGGCGAATCCGCGAGATCTCCCCTCCCACTGGAACGCCGCGCGTCTGGTCACCGCGGAGCCGGCGGCCGACCGGGTCCGGGCGCGGCGGGAGATCGAGGCGGCGCTCGCGCAGGCATCCGGGAATCTGTTTCTTCTCGTGCGCTTTCTCGACCTCGAGCGCGAAGCCGGCGACCGCGCCCGGGCGCTTTCCGCCCTCGACCGCCTCGCGCGCCTTCTCGAGGTCCGAGAGGCGCGTCTCGATCGCGCCCTGACCGAGGCGAAAGCGGCGCTCGCGTCGGCCGACCCCGCCGCGGCCGGGATCAAGGTGCGGCTTCTCGAGAACCTCCTGCGCGGTCTCCCGCGCTACCAGCAGGGGAGGCACGACGTGGAACCCGGAGTCGTGGGGATTCCCCTCGAAGAGTGGTCGCCGGCGTTCGCTTCTCGCCTGCGGGCGCGGCCCGGGGCGATTCCCGTGCGCTTCGCCGAGAAGCGTCTTCCGGGCCTCTTGGCCGTGAAAGGAGCGTCCGCCGTCCGCGCCGCGGGCAAAGACTCCCGCGACCTGGCCTTCCTCACGGCCGACGGGATCGTGCTCGCTTCCGCGCGAGGCGGGTACCCCGCGGCCCCCCCGCTCCCGGGATCCGGCGGGGCCGTCGATCTCGCGGTCGCGGACATCCAGAATTCCGGCGCCCTGGACCTGGCGACACCCGGTGCGCTGTGGAATGCCGACAGGGCGGCCTTCCGCCGCGTCTCGATCGCCGCGGGGGAGCGCATCATCCCGCTCGACTACGATTCCGACGGCGACCTCGATCTGTACGTGTGCGCCGCCGGAGGAGATCACCTCCTTCGCAACAACCTCGATCAGACGTGGACCGACGCCGGCGCGGGGTTGCCGCCCGGCACCGCCTCGCGGGCCGCGGCCGTTTCGGATTTCGACCGCGACGGAGACCCGGACATCGTCATCGCGCGCGCGGCCGGAGGGCTCGCCCTTCTCGACAACCTCCGCGGCGGGCGATTCGGGGAGCGCGAGGCGGGCCTGCCGCGCTCGGGCGCCGTCCTCGCGGTCGCGGCCGGAGACTTGAACGCCGACGGGCGGCCCGATCTGGTCTGGACGACTGAAGCGGCCGCGTACGTGGCGCTCAACCGGGGCGACGGGACCTTTCTCCCGGCGCGAGAGATTCCGGCGGGCGGACGGCCCCTTCTGTTCGATTTCGACAACGACGGCGCGCTCGACCTCTTCCTCTCGTCGAAGCGCGGCTCCAGTCTCTTTCGCAACGACGGCTCGGGCGCGTTCCACCGGGTCGAGGGGACTTTTCCGCCGGCGATCGACGCCGAGGACGTCGACGCCGACGGGGACGGCGACCTCGACCTCGTGCTCGTCACGCCCGAGGGCGGCGCGATCCTCCTGGAGAACGATGGAGGAAACGCCAACGCGTGGATCGGCGTGGCGCTCGAAGGCCTTCCGACGGGGTCCGCGAAGGTGAACCGGCTGGGGTTCGGCTCCGAGATCGAGATCAAGGCGGGGGCGCTCTACGCGTTCCGAACGGCCGCGCGCGCGGTGACGCGGATCGGTCTCGGGACGACCCGGAAGCCCGACGTCCTTCGCGTCGTCTGGACGAACGGGGTCCCTCAGAACGCGCTCGGCCCGGCGGCGAGGACCGTGGTCCGGGAGGTCCAGCAGTTGAAGGGCTCGTGCCCGTTCGTGTACGCCTTCGACGGCAAGCGGTGGGGCTTCGTGACGGACGCGCTCGGCCGCAGCCCCGCCGGTCTTCTCTACGACGGCGTCCACCAGGCGGCCGCGGACACGCGCGAGTGGCTCGTCGTCCCCGGATCGATGCTGCGCCCGGACGAGAACGGGCGACTCCTTCTCGATTTCACCGAGGAGCTCTGGGAGACGGCGTACTTCGACTTCGCCCGGCTCTCCGCCGTCGACCACCCGGCGGGCGTGGAGCTCGTCGCGGACGAGAAGATGGTGCCGCCTCCCTTTCCGCCGAAGGCTCTCTTCACGGTGTCCCGGCCTCTGACGCCGAAGGCGACCGACGAGGCGGGCCGCGACCGCACGGCGGAGATCGCGAGGCGGGACGGCCGCCACCTCGCGGGCTTCGCGCCCACCCGGTACCAGGGGATCGTCGCCCCGCACGACCTGGTGCTGGATCTCCCGGCCGCCCGGCAGGCGCGGACCGTGATGCTGTACCTGACGGGATGGATCTTCTACGCCGACACGTCGATCAACGTGTCGCTCTCGCAGGGCGGCGCGATCCGGCCTCTCGGGCCGGAGCTGCAGATTCCCGACGGCCGCGGCGGATGGAAGACGGCGCTCGCGGCGATGGGCTATCCGGCCGGGAAGACCAAGACGATGCCGGTGGACCTCTCCGCGGTGCTCGACCGCCGGGATCCGCGCGTGCGCATCCGCACCAACCTGGCGATCTTCTGGGACCGCATCTCGTACACGGTCGACGAAGCCCCCGCCCCGACGCGCCAGACGGCCGCGCCGCTGCTCCGCGCGAACCTGTCGTTCCGCGGCTTCTCGAGGATGACGCGCGAGACTCCCGACGGGCCGCAGGTCTTCGTGCACGACGACGTCGAGACTTCGCCGCGCTGGGCGGACATGGCCGGTATGTATACGCGGTTCGGCGACGTGCGCGAGCTTCTGGACGCGGTGGACGACCGATATGTCGTGCTGAAGGGCGGCGACGCCGTCCGGCTCGAGTTCGATGCCCGCGCCATTCCGCCGCCCCCGGAGGGGTGGGTGCGCGACTGGGTCCTCGTTCTCGACGGATGGGACAAGGATGCCGACAAGAACACGGTCGCCGGACAGACGGTGGAGCCCCTTCCGTTCCACGGGATGGATGACGGCCGCTACGGAGAGCCCTTGCGGCCGGCGGACTGGGAGGGGATGCGGAGCTTCCGGGATCGGTGGCTGACGCGTCCGGGGGGGCCGGAAGAATTCCGCGACGCCGTTCGCCTTCGGTCCGCGGAGGAAAGGGGCCGCGGCCGGTGAGAGGGATTCTCGGATTCGCCGCCATGCTTCTCGCGGTTGGGCTCGTGATCGCCGCCGCGCCGGGCGGAACGGCCGACCCGGTTTTTCGTGACGTCACCCGCCAGTCCGGGATCGACTTCCGCATCTCCGCCGACATGCGGCGGCTGAAGATGATCGCGACCATGATCGGCGGCTGCGCCTTCGGCGACTACGACGGGGACGGATTGCCCGATCTCTACGTCACCAGCTCGATTCCGCACTGGGGCAAGCCGAACCAAGCCTCCTGCGGCCGGCTTTACCGGAACCTCGGCGGGGGGCGCTTCGAAGACGCGACGGCCCGTTCAGGCATCCATGCCTGCGGCCTCGGGATGGGCGCGCACTGGGCGGACCTGGACGGCGACGGGCGGCTCGACCTGTATCTCACGAACGTCGGCCCCAACACCGTCTACTGGAACCGGGGCGACGGCACGTTCGAGGAAGGTAAGTCGACGGGACTCGAGGACGCTCTCTTCTCGATCGGCTCCGCGTTCATCGACTACGACGGGGACGGCCGCCTCGACGTCGTCGTGGGCAACTATCTCGATTCGACGCCGGAGTGGGAAACGGCGCAGCCGCAGTTTCAGCTGCGGGTTCCGGAGGACTACCTGGGGCAGCCGTCCCACCTCTACCGGAACGAGGGGAACCGGCATTTCCGGGACGTCACCGCCGCCGCGGGTCTCGCGATGAATCCGGAGGAGACGAAGACGCTCGGGATCGCCGTTCTCGACTACGACGGCGACGGGCATCCCGACCTGTTCTTCGTGAATGACCGCGTGTCTAACCGTCTCTTCCGGAACAAGGGCAACGGCACGTTCGAGGAGACGACCGCGGAGACGGGCGCCGGCGTCCTCGGGCCTCGCCCGCGCGCGGGAATGGGCGTTGCCGTCGGGGATCCGTTCGGGGCGGGGCGGCCGAGTCTCTTCGTGACCAATTTCGGGGGCGAGCCCAACAGCCTCTACCGGAACGTCGAAGGTACTCTCTTCGAGGATGCGGGCGCCGCGGCGGGCGCGGCCGGGCTCGGCGTGCCGTTCGTGCGGTGGGGCACGCACTTCGCGGATTTCGACAACGACGGGTGGCCCGACCTCTACGCCGTCGGCGGCCATCTCGCCCCGAAGATCGTCCGCCAGTTGGGGCATTACAAGAGCGGCAAGGCGAAGTACGTCGAGGCGGGCGACTCCGCCTACAGGCAGAAGGCCGTGCTTCTCCGGAACCTCGGCGGCGGAAAGTTCGAGGAGTGGGCGGCGTCCGGCGATCTCGGGCGGCTGAAGATGGCGGCCCGCGGCAGCGCGGTCGCCGACATCGACGGCGACGGCGACCTCGACCTCTTCGTCATGGATCTGGCGGGGCCCTCGAGGCTGTTCGAGAACCTGGTCGGCAGCAGGCAGTCCTGGGTGCGCATCGAGCCGCGGGTGAGCCGCGACGGTCGCACGGTCCTCGGCACGAAGGTGCGGGTGACCGCGGGAGGACGTTCCTCGACCCGCGAGTTCTACCCGTCGCCGTCCTATGCGTCCGGCTCGCTGACCGATCTGCATTTCGGCCTCGGAGCGGCGGAGGTTGTCGAAGAGATCGAGATCACCTGGCCGGGCGGAGAAAAACAGAAACTGACCGGGGTTCCCGCGCGGAGGGTCTATCGCATCGAGCGGGGGCGTCTGCCCGAGGCGCGCGCTCTTCCTGCGTCGGCGCGGCCCGCGCGTTCCGCGCCGCCGCCGCCGTCATAATCCTGATGCGAAACGCTCATCGCGGGCCGGGGGACGGCGCGGGCTCTCCGCCGGAGCCCTCGGTGACGGTTCTGCTCGTTCCGCCCGCGATCGCTCCGAGAGACTCGCGGCGACCGTCGGGCCAGCGGATTTCGACGGAGTCGATCCGAGCGGCGCCGCCGAGCCCGAAGGTCAGCGTCTTCTCGGGCGCGGAGAGGTAGGACTCGCCGCCATTGACCTGCGCGGAGAGGGTGCGCGACCCGATGCGTGCGGTCACGCGCGCCCCGACCGCCTCCCGATTGGACCGGCCGGTCCCGACGAGCCGCAGGCGCACGCTCTGCTCCGGCCGGTCGAGCCGGTTCAGGTACACGCGCGCCGGCCCGCCGTTCTCGGCCACGACGATGTCGAGATCGCCGTCTCCGTCGAGATCCACGTAGACCGCGCCGCGTCCGACGATGGGCGCCGCGAGATCGCCGCCGGTCGCAACCGCGAACCGGTTGTCCCCGAGATTGCGGTAGAGTACCGGCGCCTGCCGGTACGTCACGTTCTTCTGGACCTCCTGCACGCTCGGCTCGACGTGGCCGTTGGCGAGAAACAGGTCGAGCCTGCCGTCGAGATCCGCGTCGAAGAAGAAGAGACCGAAGGTCAGGGAGAGCAGAGAGCTCGCTCCGACGCCGCTGCGAGGCGATTCGTCCAGGAACACGTCCCCCGTCTCCGTCCAGTACAGCGACTTCAGCTCGTTGGAGAAATTGCCGACGGCGAGCGTCGCGCCCTTCCCATTCCGCGTGTCTCCCCAGGCCGCGCCCATCGAGCCGCGCGAGCGCCCGGCTTCGTCCACCGCGACTCCCGCTTCGACCGCGATGTCCTCGAAGGTCCCGTCGCCCCGGTTCCGGTAGAGGTTGTTCGGCGCCGTGTCGTTCGAGACGAAGAGGTCCGGCTTCCCGTCGCCGTTGACGTCCCAGGCGGCGGCGCCGAGGGCCTTCTGGTTCTCGTTCCACAGTCCCGCCTTCCGGGTCACGTCCTCGAAACGCCCGTGACCGAGATTGCGGTAGAGGTGCGACGACGTTCCCGGGTATCGCTCGGGAGTGCAGTACGACTTGGTCTTCCCGTCGAGCGTGCAGAAGAGGTCCGTCTTCGGCGACCAGTCGACGTAGCGGCAGACGAAGAGGTCGAGCAGGCCGTCCCCGTCGAAGTCGAGCCAGACGGCGGACGTGCCCCATCCGGAGTCGCGGACGCCGGCCTTCGCCGAGACCTCTTCGAAACGTCCCCCCGCATTGTGAAACAGGAAATTGCCCCCGACCGCGGTCACGTAAACGTCGGGCCGGCCGTCGTTGTCGTAATCGCCGACGGCGGCCCCCATGCCCTGGAACGTTCTCTGGAGGCCGGCCTCACGCGTGACGTCCCGGAAGTGCGGAAGACCGTCGGGTCCGTTGCCCTCGTGATGGTAGAGGGCGAGGGAGCTCTTCTGCGACGCCGCGCGCGGGTCTCCCGGCCACCACGCGCCGGACACGAACAGGAGGTCCGGACGCCCGTCGCCGTCGTAATCGAGCACGGCCACGCCGCCCCCCATCGTCTCCGGCATCCATTTCTGTCCCCGCGCCCCGCTCACGTGCACGAAGTCGATGCCGAGCGCATGCGCCCTCTCGTCGAAGCGGAGCGGCGCCACGGGAGTGGGCTTCGCCGGCGGAGGCGCCGCGGCGGCAGGCTTCCCGGAGCGGCGGCAGGCGGACACGGCGGTCAGAGCCGCCGCCGCCGCCATCAGGAGAAACCGGCGATATGGGCGGTTCAAGGGTTCAGATGTCAGCTCTCAGCTCTCAGCTTCCGGGAGCGCGCGGAAGCTGTCGTACGAAAAAAGATCGACGGCACGACGGGTCCCGATTCATCCCTTCGATTCTCGATTCTCGATTCTCGATTCTCGATTCTCGATTCTCGATTCTCGATTCCCGATTCCCGGCTCCGAATTCCCGTCTCCTCACGGCGCCGACCGCCGCGCGGGCGGCACGGGCCCTCCTCCGCGCGCTGTCCTGTCCGGGGCGTCACGAAGAATCGGCGGGTGGGCGCGCGTCAGATAGCCGCCGTCCGTCTGGTAGCCCTTTCTCCCAATTTCCGCGACCCAGGCGGGAGAAACCGCGTCGGGCGGCTCGGACTCTTCGTGCACGTGGATCGGAAGCGACTCCCGATTCGCCCACGGGTTGGCCCGCCGGAAGTCCGCGGCGACGGCGCGCCCTGTCTCGTCCTCCTTGAATTTCCGGTACTCGCGCTCGTGGAACGCCGCCCGCGCCCGGTCTCCCTGGGCGCGGTACACCCGCATCAGGTTGTAGTGGGCGTTCACGTCTTCCGAGTCGATCGCAAGAGTCTTCCCGTAGGCCGCCGCCGCGTCGGGGTAACGGCCGGCGAGCCAGAGGACCGATCCCAGGTTGTTCCACGCGACCCGGTCGAGCGGGAACTTCGCCAGGACCGCGCGAAGATCCCGCTCCGCCTCGGGCAGCCGTCCTTCGTCCTTCTCGACCGTCGCGCGGAAGAAGGCGGTCTTGGCCCATCCCGGGCGGATCTTTTCGGCGAGCTCGAGCGAGGCGCGCGCGTCCGCGAGTCGCCCTTCCGCGATCTCGGCGCGCGCGCGGTTCAGCGGCCCATCCGGCTTGTCGGGGGCGAGCTCCGCGACACGCGTCCACGCGCGGGCCGCGCCGCGATAGTCGCCTTGGAGAAAGAGCCCGATGCCGTAGTCGTTCCAGCGCTGCCAGACCTTGTCGGGGTTTCCGCGGGGAGGCGCGCCGCCGGGAACCTCGCCGGAGCCCACCGGGATCCGCACGATGTCGCTCGCGAGCGTCGTGACCGGCACAGACGGCTGCGCCGAGCCAAGCGAGAACGTCGTGTAGTCGCGCGAGAATTTCCGGTAGTGCGCGCCGGCCGAGATCTCGACGAAGCCGCGCGCGCCCTCGGGAATCTTCATCCGGTAGTGCACGACGCGGGCGGCGCCGGGCCCGATCCCGTTGTTGTACAGGGTGACGTGGATGTCCTCGGGCTGGCGGCGGTCCATGTGCCCTCCGCCGTGATCGATGACGACCTGGGACAGGCGGTCCGCGGCGGGGTCCAGGCGGCCGGACGCGTCGAGGACCCCGCTCCGGAAGAAGGCGCCTGTGCCGGACCGGCCTTCGAGCGAGACCCACGTCTCGTTCGAGTCCGCGGTGCCGTTGGTGTAAGGATGGCCCACGCCGCGTGTGCGGATGACGGCTTCGATCTCCAGCGTCTCGCCCGGCCGCACCCGGATCGGGTCCGCCCCGAGAACCACCCTCTCCTCGCCGCGGCGGATCGCGAAGAGATCGACGGTCAGCACCTTGTTCTGAAGGAACTCGCGGATTTTCTGCTCCGTCTGGCGATCGCCCCGGATGAAGGGGAGCGCCGTGTTCGCCGCGGGAAAGAGGTGATCGTGGAGCTGTCCTTTCTGGTTCCCGAACTCGTCGGATCGATACGGCGGAAGGTGGCAGTCGCGGCACGCCTTGGCCGCCGGCGGGTCGTAGAACGAGCGAACGGCGCGCCCCGAGACGCCGGAGTCGTACCAGGTGTCGTAGTGGTTCTGCCCCCGCATCCACCGGTAGGAGTTCAAGGCGGGGATGAGGGCCACCTTGTGGCAGCTGGAACAGAACTCCGGCGTCCGCATGACGGGCTTCATGAACGTCTTGCGGTGGAGCGACGGCTCCATCCGGATCAGCAGCTGGTTCACTGCCTTCAGCGTCGCGCTTTTCGAGAAGGCGAACGGATACTGCTTCGACTCCTCGATGACGTAGGAACCGTTCCCCTTCACGTCCTTCACTTCGGTGATCGAGTGGCAGGACATGCACGTGAGGCCCTGCTGCGCCTCCCACGAGTCGTAGGAAAACTTCGCCTGCGTGGCGGAGCCCATCTGCCCGGTGAACAGCACGACCGGATCGTGGCACCCCGAGCACCACTTGGTGCGCTCGCGCCCGACGCGGTCCGCCATCAGCTCGACGCTCTTCCGGTAGAAGGGATTGTTGAAGGACGAGAACCGGTGGGCCGAGCGCTCCCACTGGTGAAACGAGTCCGGATGGCAGGACTGGCAGTAGTCGTTGGCGGCCAGCTTCCTGCCGTCGAGAAGCCCCTGGTCGAAGGTCTCGGAGGACGCGGGGAAGAACACGGTGTCGCCGTTGCGGTTCGCGATCCGCTTCGGCGGTTTCTCCAGATGCGCGACGACCGCCATCGCTGCGAGGAAGGCGGCGACGGCTCCGCCCCACGCGAACAGCCGCTTGAACTGCAGCTTGTGGACCGCGGCGCGCCGGTGGAGGATGAACGCCACCAGCGCCAGGGGAACGGAGAGGACGTGCGCGATCCAGATCGCGCGGTTGTTGAGCGTCGCTCCCTTGAACGTCATGAAGACGCCGGACGCCACGCAGATCGTGGCGAGAGCGAAGATCGAGAGGCCCGCGTATTTCGCCCGCTTGTTCCACATCCGGATCATCCGGCGCGCGTGCGTCACGGCGAAAACGAAGAACGGGATCGCCACCAGCACGCCGAGCACGAGGTGGAGAAGGAGCATCACGTAGAAGAACGAGGTGTCGCGCGTGAACGCGAAGAGGTAGATCGCGTTTGCGGCAATGAGACCCAGGGGAATCAGAAGCAGCCGGTACAGACGCCTCTGCCAGGGCCGCAGAACGCCCGAGGGCTTCGGAGCGGGAGTTCCTTCCGCCATTGCGGCGGATTTTATCGGACCCGCGGCCTATTGGGTCCCGAGAATCGCTCCGACGTACAGGACCGCACAGAAACGCCGGGCGACGTCACGAGAGCGGGACTGAGAGCTGAGAGCTGACAGTTAGAACGCATTCGTGTCCGCCTGGCTGACCGGCGTGCCCTGGGGACTGACATACGTCCTGGCGCTGCCCGTCATCGTGTCGGTCACGGTGATCGTGTACTGGACGTCGGTCAGCGCGCCGTAAAACACCCAGAATTTTCCGTTGACAGGCCGCCCGTCGACCACCTTGAGCATGAGCTCGATGTTGTTCGCGCTGAAAAACCAGAAGTAACCCGTGTCGGACGTCAGCGGCACCGCGGCGCCCTGCCCGCTCATCCCCTGCGTGGGAACCTGCCAGGCGACACTCACCTGGAAGCGGCTCGCGTTCAAACACAGCGTGTTGGGACCGGGGGCGCACGGGGCCAGGGCATTGACCAGCTGCACGGCGAAGTTGCGGATGCGACCGGTGGTCCCGGTCACGAGGTCCTCGACGCGCAGGGTCCAGATGCCGTTTCCCGGCTTGCCGCTGAAGCGGTCGAGCGACTGCGCGGCCGCATCGGTCTTGCCGTAGAAAGCGTTGATCGGGTGCTGGCTCGTTCCCGTCTGATCCGAAAGGAGGATCGTCGTCCCGTCCGGTCCGGTCAGCGTGACGCGAAGCTGCGCCGGGTCCGGATGATCGATTTCCACCCAGGCCTGGACGGTCCCCAGGGTGCCGGTGAATCCCGACGTCGTGACGGTCACCGTCGCAGATCCGGTGCCATCCGGGATCGAGACGACGGGTCCCCCATACGTGGCGACCTTCACGGCCGCCTGCTGGACGGCGGCTAGGACATCCAGCCGCGGCGTGACGATCCCGTTGCGCGTGTCGGTGACCGGCTTCCCCGTCGCGCGCAGGAGACTCATGATGCCCGCGGGAGACAGGTCCGGGCGCGCCTGATGGAGCACCGCCACGGCGCCCGCGACGGCCGGGGTCGACGCCGACGTCCCCGCGAAGGTCGAGTCCGTGCCGCCGCCCTTCGTCGCCACGTTCCAGAACGCTCCCGGCGCCAGGATGGAGAGGTTGGTGTTCGAGTCCGAGAAGCAGACGACCTGGTCCGGCGTGACGGGGGAATCCGTGCAGCCGTCCGGGTCGGACCAGCGCACCCGCGCGAAGGCGCTCGAGTACACTGCGCCGACGGCGAACGCGGAGGAGACGCAGGCGGGCTGAGCGATCTGATTGGAGCGCGCGCCGTTTCCTGAGGCGACGGCGACGACGATCCCGGCCGCTTTCGCGTTGTCGAAAGCGATGGCGTAGTCGGGATTGTCCGAATCGCAGAATCCGTGCGAGAGAGTGTCGTCGAATTCGCCGCCGAGGCTCAGGTTGATGGCGACGATGCCGAAGCTCGCCTGGTTCGCGATCGCGTAATTGATGCCGGCCAGGATGTCGGAGTCGTCCGCTTCGTCGCACGAGTTTTTCGAAGAGAAGACCTTGATCGCGACGATCTTCGCGCCGGGCGCGACGCCCGTCGGACCCGCGGCGATCGCCGCGACGGACGTGCCGTGTCCTTCGCAGTCGGCGGGGTCGCTGTCTCCGTCGGCGAGGTCCGCCCCTCCGATCACCTTCGCGGTCGGGAAAGTGCCTCCGCCGAGCTGGCTGACCGTGTAATCCACGCCGGTGTCGATCACGGCGATGGACGAGCCGGCTCCCGAAAACCCGAGCGCGTTGGCGGAGTCGCTGCGGATTAAGACCTGAGCCTCCTGCGGCGAGGTCTGAAGCGCCCGCTTCTTGCCATCGAACGTCACCCACGCCACGTCCGGCCGGCGCGAGAGCGCGAGGATACCTTCGCGGGACGCCGTCCCGGAGATGAGCGAGAAGGTCTCGTAGAAGTGCCGCGGCGCAAACTGGTCGGCGGGCATCTGGTCCGCGAGCGTCTGCTGGGCCTCGATCCGCTGGACCTGCCGGCCCTTCTCGCCGGCGGGGTCGGGCCGGAGAAGCAGCTCGCGCCCCGTCGGAGTGCCGTCGCGCAGCGCGACGATGACGGGGAGCGGCTGCGAGGTCTTCGAAAGTTGCTGCAGGAGCCGGGGGGTCGCCTTCGGAGCGTCCGCCGCCGAGATCTGCGCGACGCCCGAAGCGCGCTGGGCGAAGACGAACAGGATGCCGGCCAGAGCGGTCGAAAGCGCGCGCATGAAAACCCTCCGGAGGTGGTGAAGGGGCCCGAAACGTCAGTCTACGGAACAGAAACAGGCCGCGGAAGCGCGAATTCCCCGAAAGCGGGCCCGATCTCGCCCGACAGGCTCCTGGGCTATCTTTCAGGAATGCGAGCGGTTTTCGCGGATTGTCACGTGGGGAGGCGTCCCGGCGACGAAGGCCCCTTTCTAGACGCCCTGACCGCGGCGGCCGACCGCGGCGCGAAGGCAATCTCGCTGCTGGGAGACATCTTCCATTTCTTCATCGCGCATCCGAAATTCGAGACCGTCGCGATCCGCCGGTTCCTGGACACGGTCGACCGGCTGTCCGCCCGCAACGTCCCGGTCACCTACGTCGAGGGCAATCGCGACTTCTTTCTGCGACGCTCCTACGTCGAGCACCATTTCCGGGAGGTCTGCGACGAGGAGACGTTCGAGGCGGGGGGGCGCCGGTTCCTGCTGACCCACGGAGATCTCTTGAACGAGGCGGACCTGCCCTACCGGTTCTGGCGCGCCCTGTCGAAGAATCCCCTCGCGCGCGCCTCGCTCCACGTGATTCCGAAAGCGGTCGGAAACCGGCTCGTCTGGAAGACCGAGGCGCGGCTGTACCGGTCCAACTTCAAGCACAAGACGCGGCTTCCCGTCGAGATGATCCGCGAATTCGCAGAGCGCCGGTTCGCGCAGGGGGTCGACACCGTTCTCCTGGGGCACTTCCACAAATCGTGGGTCGAGGACGCCGGGCGCGGCAGAATCGAGATCCTTCCCGCGTTCGTCGACGAGCACCGCTGGATGGAGGTCGCCGAGGACGGGTCCACGTCGCTCGTCTCCCTTCCCGCGTGACGGCCGCGGCGAAACGGAACCCCCCGCCGCGGGCGCGGCGGCCCGGATGAAGAGCTTCCTCGCATTCCCGCCCGCGCGGGAGTTGCGCGGGTCGCTGCGGGTTCCCTCCTCGAAGAGCGCGACGAACCGCGCCCTGCTGCTGGCGGCGCTCTCGGAGACTCCCGTCCGGATCGAGCGTCCTCTGGAATCGGAGGACACGCGCGCGCTCCTGGCGTGCCTGACCGCGATGGGAGCGCGCGCCGTGCGGCACCCGGACGCGCTGTCCGTTTCGGGCCCTCTCGCGGGCAGCGACGCGGCTGCCACGGTGCTCGACGCCCGCGATTCGGGGACGGCGGCGCGGTTTCTGATCGGGGCGGCTGCGGCGACCCGTGGCCGCTTTCGCGTGATCGGGTCGGCGCGGCTCTCGCAGAGACCGATGGGCGAGCTTGCCGCCGCGCTGCGGCTGCTCGGAGCGGAGGTCGTCGAGGAGGGCGCTCCCGGATGCCTGCCTCTCGCGATCCGGGGAGGCCGCCTCTCGGGGGGCCCGGTGTCGGTGGATTCCTCCCGATCGAGCCAGTTCGTGTCGGCTCTGCTCCTCGCGGGGGCCGCGGGCGGCCGGATCGAGGTCTCGGCGGCCGGGACGGTGGCTTCCCGGCCCTACGTGGCGATGACGCTCGAGTCGCTGCGCGCTTTCGGACATCGGGTCGAGGGAGCGGGGCCGTGGCGCGTCGAACGGGGGGCCCGCTCTCCGGACCGTTACGAGACGCCCGGCGACTACTCGTCCGCCGTCCCCCTTCTCTCGGGAGTCGGAATCTGCGGCGGCGAAGTGCGGCTGACGGGCCTTCGGTGGCCCACCGCCGACGCGGACGCGCTCGCGCTGCCGATCCTGGGCGCCATGGGAATGGAAATCTCGGCGGAAGCGAGCGAGATCTCGGCGCGCGCCGCGCGCGGAGGGCTGCGGCCGGTCTCGGCGTCGATGACCGGCTGTCCGGACGCCGTCCCGGCAGTGGCGGCCGCGGCGGCGTTTGCGCCCGGCCGCTCGCGGCTCGAAGGCGTCGCGCATCTCCGCTGGAAGGAGAGCGACCGGCTGGACGCGCTGTCGTCCCTTCTCCGTTGCGGCGGAGCCGCCGCAAACGCCGACGCCGACGGGCTCACTATCGATGGCGGCGGCATCGACTCCGCCGCCGGCCTCGCCGTTCTGCCGACCGCCAAAGACCATCGGATCGCCATGGCCGCGGGACTCCTCTCTCTCGTTCGACGCCGCGCCCTGATCGAGAACCCGGATTGCGTGTCGAAGTCCTACCCGGAATTCTTCCGAGACCTGGCAGCGCTCAGCCGGCGTTAGGCAGGCAGGGACCGCGGGCGGGCCCTCCGCGCTCGCGACAATCTGGAGGTGTCTGACGCCATGAACACGCCATCCACCCCGGGCTCTCTCCAACCCGGCGCCGGGGCGGACGGGAGAGTTCTCGAGCGCTTCGCGCTGGCGGGCTCGGGCGCGGGCGAGCGCTGGCGAGACTTTCTCTCCTTCGAGCACGCGGCTCTTCCGGCGCCCCTCGACTACGGCCGGGATGGTAACGACTTCCTGGTGTGGCGGGTCCCCGCGCCTCGGCGCCGGATCGCCGACGGACGGATTCCCGCTCCCCACGCGGCCGCTCTGTTTCTCCAGGCCGCCGCCTTCTTCTCGACGGTCGAGGCCGCCGGTTTCCGCGCGTCGGCCGATGACCTGGAGGAGGCCGCCTGGGAGCTCGTCGGCGGGACGGCGCGCCTGAGCGTCGCTCGCACTCCTTCCGCGGTGCGGCACGGACCGGCGTTGGCGGGAGCCTCGCACGTCCCCCTCGGGGCGTTTCTCGAGCGGATGTTCGCGCGGCGGGGACGAGTGCGCGACTCGCAGGCGCTCGCTCTCCACGAGACGCTGACCGCGGGAGACGCCGAGTGGCGCCGCGCCGAGTTCTGGGTCGGCTGCGCCTTCCGCGCGTTTCCTCTGCTGTCCTCCGCCGGCTTCGCGCCGGCCCGCCTGCGTACGACCGGATCGACGGGCGTTCTCCTGCGGGGATCGGAGGCACGCGCCCGACTGGAAAAAGCGCGCGCCCTTCTCGACGGGAAGTCTCCGCGAGTCTTCTTCGCGGCGCCGGCCGCGTGCGCTCCGGGGGCCGCTCTTCGCCTCCTTCGCGAAGAAGAGGAAGCGAGCGCCGGCGGGAGTCCGCGCGTGTGGATCTGCGCCGCCATGGAAAGCTGGGATGCCGATGCGCGGTCCGCCGTCGCGGCGGGGGCGCTGTGCTTTGCGAGCGCTCCCGAGCTCGTTCGCGTTCCCGAGCGCCTCGCGCCGCCGGCTCTTCCCGAGGAGTGGCGGCGCGAAGTCGCGGTGCCGTGCGGCGCCCTGCGCGCGTCGGTTCGTTTCTCCGAGAGGCTCGTGGAGATCGCGGCGGAGTCGGGCGATTCGAGCCTCGCGGTCGGCGCCGCGCTCGCGATGGTCGCGCACGAGACCTGGGGTGCGTACGTTTCCGATCCGACCGGTCTTGGCGTGCTGCCTCCGGCGGGCGCGGCGGACCGGACGGTCTCCGGCGGCGCTCCCCCGGCAGTCCTCCCGCCCGCCGCGAGAGATCTCCTCGAGGCGCTCGAGTCGCTCGAGGAGCCGGCCGCGGCCGAGGAGGTCGCCGCGCTCTTCCCCGGGCGCGCCGCCGCGAGGAGACGCGCGCTTCTCCTTCGCGAGGCGCTTCTCACGCGCGATGCCTCGGGCAGGCTTTCGCCGGGCAGCCGCCGGTGTCCCGTCGACGCCTCCACCCGTTCGAAGTGGCTGCTGGCGTGGGCCCGGACCGCCGTGGGCCCGCCCGCGTGCCGGGTCGACCGGCTCCTGCGCGCGGGCGCCGTGAGCGAGGCTCTGCGCGAGGCCGCGCGTTTGCGGACGGAATCGCCGGACGAGCCGCCCGCCCTTCGGTTTGAGATGTCCGCGCGGCTGGCGGCGGCCGCCGCGCAGGCCGCGCTGCCGCTTCCTTCCTGGCTCGAGGCTCTCGAAGGCGAGCGGGAGCTCTCCGGCGGACGGGCGGGGAGTGCCCAGTCGAGGTTCGAGGCCGTCGCCGCGGCGCCGCAGACCTCCGACGCGGAGCGCCGGGCGGCCCGCCTCCGGCTCGCCGAAATCGGCGTGCTCCGGGGCCGCGGAGGGGAGGCGCGCGCGTCCGCCCGTTCGTGGCTCGACGAGCATCCCGACGCGCCGCCCCCGGAGAGGGTCCGCGCGCTTCTCGTCGAGGCGGCGGGCGCTTCCCGCGAGGGAGAGCCCGGGCGCGCGCTCGCGCGGCTCGATCAGGCGGAAGCGCTGTCCGCGGGGCTGCCCACCTCCGTGCGGCTGGACGTGGCGCTCGCGCGGGCGGCCGCGTTTTCCCGGGCGGGACGTTTCGAGGAGGAGTCGAGTGTCTACGCGGCTTTCTGGCCGTTCGCGCGCGAGGCGGGCGACGAGCGGCTCGCCGCGCGCCTCCTCGCCGCCGAGGCGCTCGGGCTCGCCGACCGGCGCGAGTTCGACCCGGCGATCCGGCGCCTCGAGGAAGCCCTCGTGATTTTGCGCGACGACCCCGTCGAGCGCGCGCGTCTCTCGATCGATCTCGCCGCGACGCTCTTTCACGCGGAGCGGCCGGACCGCTGCGCCGCACTGCTCGAGCAGGCCGCGGCGCTGGCGGCGGGCGCCGGGCGCGAAGACCTGGCGCGAATCGCGCGGGGCAATCTCATCGAAGCGTCGATCGAGGGGTGCGAATGGGCCTCCGCCGAGACCTCGATCGACGCGCTTCTCGAAAGCGCGCGCAGGGAAGGGGAGCGCACCTGGCTCCTCGTCGGGCTCCACCATCGTGCGCGCCTGGCGTTGCGGGTCGGGCGCCTCGAGGACGCGCAGCGGGACAACGCGACCGCCCGGGAGCTGGCGGAGCGGCTCGAGGACAGGCTCGAGATCGGAGAGCTCTGGCTGGAAGAGGGGGACCGATGCGCTCTTTTGTCAGACGGCGACGGCGCGCGCCGCGCGTGGTCTCTGGCCGCCGCCGATCCCCCGGACCGTTGCGACACCGATCGCCGGGCCGCGCGGCGTCTGGCGGAAATCGACGACCTCGAGGGGACGGGAACGGGCGCGGCCTCGCGGCTCGAGGCGGCGGCGGAAGCGATCGCCCGCGGGGAATACGAAGCGGCCGAAGCCGTCGCGAGGTGGAGCGCGCTTCTTCCCGGGCGCATCCATGCCTCGCTCGCCGACGGCGCCGATCGGCTGCTGCGCGCGCGCGGCGGCGCCGCTCTGGCCGACCGCGCCTTCGCGCGCCGGGAACCCTCCGGCGGCGGCCTGCGCCGGCTTCGCGAGATCGTCGCGCTCGGACTCGCCGGCGAAACTCCGGAAGGACCCCTCCCGCTCGGTCTGGCCGGGCTCTCCGTCCGCAACGACCGCGGCGAAGAGGTCCTCTCGCTGGGCCCTCCCGCCGGGGATGCGGAGGTATCCGGCGTCGAGGCGCTCCGGGCCGGGGACGAGTCCTACACGCTGCGATGGACGCCGGCGCCGGCCCCCGACGTGGCGCGCGCGGCGGCGCTTGTGGTCGAGACCCTGCTCTTCCGGCCCGCCCCCGCGTCGGCCCCGAGCGGGTTCTCGAAGGGCTGGCGCCGGTTCGGGGTAGTCGCCGGCGATCCCGCCATGGAGGAGCCGTATCAGCGACTCCTGCGCTTCGCGCCGCGCGCGATGACCGTTCTGATCCTGGGGGAGTCGGGCTCGGGGAAGGAAGCGGTCGCCCGTGCGGTACACGCCCTCTCGCCCCGCGCGTCGGGGCCCTTCGTGGCCGTCAACGTTTCGGCGATCCCGACCGCGCTGCTCGAGAGCGAGCTCTTCGGACACGCTCGCGGCGCCTTCACGGGCGCGGACCGCGACCGCGCCGGCCTGCTCGAAGGGGCGTCGTGCGGGACGATCTTCTTCGACGAGATCGGCGATCTCGCGCTGGCCTCCCAGGCGAAGCTGCTCCGCGCTCTCCAGGATCGCGAGATCCGGCGCGTGGGGGAGAACAAGGCCCGGCGCATCGACGTCCGCGTGGTGTCCGCGACGTCCCGGGACCTCGCGCGGGAGGTCGACGCCGGCCGTTTCCGCGAGGACCTCTATTACAGGCTGCACGTCGCGGTGGTCCGCCTCCCGCCGCTGCGCGAACGCGGCCGCGACGTTCTCCTTCTCGCGCGTCATTTTCTGGCGCTGGCGGGAAGGGAGTACGACCGCGGCGACCTCGACCTGGCTCCCGATGCCGCCGCCGCGCTCCTCGCGCATGCCTGGCCCGGGAACGTGCGCGAGCTCCAGAGCGCCGTCGGCCAGGCCGCGGCGCTCGCCGAGGGAGGCCGCATCGGGCTCGCGCTTCTTCCCGAAGCCGTGCGGAGGTCGGCCCGGCCGGGCGATCCGAGGCACGGCTACCGGTCGCGCGTCGACGCCCATCGTCGCGACCTGATCATGGAGGCGCTCGACCGGGCCGGCGGAAACCGGAGCCGCGCCGCCAGGGAGCTGAAGCTCTCGCGCCAGGCGTTGCTCTATTTGATCAGGGAGCTAAAGGTGGCCGAGCGGCCGCGTTCGTAGGAAAAGCGAACGGCGAACGACGAATGCCGCCGGTCGGGGTCGGTCGCATCTGAACACTGAAAGCTGAAAGCTCGTGATCCCGTTTCCCGTCTCCCGTTTCCCGGCTCCCGTACACTCCCGGGCGATGACCGCGCCCCCATCCCCCCGCGACCGGAGGGTGTGGGCTTTTCTGCTCGTTCTCGTCTGTCTTCTGGTCTACGCGAACGGGATGACGGGGACATTCACCTACGACGACAAGGCGATCATCCGCGACAATCCCCGCATCCGGACCCCGGACCGGATCGGCGAGATCTTCTCGACACCGTACTTCGGCGGCCCGCGCGGGTCCGGGACCGCCTACCGTCCCGTGTTGCTTCTCTCCTACGCGGTCGAGTGGTGGGTCCACGGGCGCGCGCCGGAGGCGTTTCACCTCGTCAACGTCCTGCTGCACGCCGCCGCGACGCTCCTCCTGGGCGCCCTGCTCCTTCGGCTCGGCGTTTCGCCGGCCTCGGCGGCGCTGGCGTCGCTCTTCTTTGCCGTCGCTCCCATCCACGTCGAGGCGGTCACGAGCCTCGTCGGCCGGGGGGAGACCCTCGGTGCCCTCTTTTCGCTTGCGTTTCTCCATGTCGCTTTCGGGGCGGCGGGATCGCCGCGGCGGGTCGGACGTCTCCTCGCCGCCCTCGCGCTGTACGCCCTCGGGGTGCTGACGAAGGAAAGCGCCGCCGTCGCTCCGGCTCTTCTGTTCCTCCTCCTGGCGTGGCGCGCGCGCGGGGGGCTCGCGGCGCGGCTTTTCGCGGCTCTGCGTCTGGGACTGCCGGCGTTCGCCGGCGCCGCGGCGGTGCTCGCCGGGACGTTTGCGCTCCGGTCGTGGGTCCTCGGGGGACTCCTTCGCGCGCAGGGCACCGGAATCTTCGAAGTGGAGAACCCTCTCGCTCCCCTCGCCACCGGGCCGCGGGTGGTCAACGCGTGCCTCCTCCTTCTGAGATATGCCGGGCGCACTCTCTTTCCTCTCCATCTCTCCGCCGACGAGTCGGCCTGGTCCATCCGCCTCGTTCCGGCCCTTTCGCCGGCGGGGCTCGCCGCTGCGGGACTCCTGATGCTCCTCGCGGTGCTCGGGCTTCGCCGGTTGTCGAACGGCTCGTACGCCGCGCTCGGCGTGCTGTTCTTCGGAATCGCGTTTCTGCCGACGGCCAACGTTCTTTACCCGATCGGGACGATCTTCGGCGAGCGCACCGCCTACCTCCCGTCGGCCGGACTCTGTCTCGTCCTGGCGTGGGTCTGCGCCCGCGGAACGGAGATGCCGGGTGACCTCTCCCCCCGGGCCCGGGCGGCCGCGGCGCTGGTCGCGGTCGCTTTTGGCGCCCGCACCGCTGTTCGCAACCCGGTCTGGTGGAGCGATTCGGCGATCTTCGCGAGCTCAGTGAACACGTCGCCCCAAAGCGCGAAGACGCACTACAACCAGGGCTACGTCGCGGTCGAGACCGGGCGTCCCCGGGAGGCGCTCGCGGAATACACGCGCGCCGTCTCGCTCTACCCTGACTACTGGGACGCCTGGGCGGGAAAGGGACGGGCGGAGAGGGAGCTCGAACTCCTCCCCGAGGCGGAGGCGTCGTACCGCCGCGCTCTCGAGGCGAACCCGACCTACGAAAACGGATTCTTCGGCCTCGGCGTCGTCCTCGAAGCCCGCGGACGCTTCGAGGAGGCGGCGGCGAGCTACCGCCGCGGCCTCGCGAGCAATCCCCATTCCCTGCCGCTCGCCTACCGCCTCGCGGTGGTGCTGTCCCGCGCCCCGGACCCGGGGGCCGAGGCGGCATGGAAGCGCGCGCTCGAGATCGGTCCCCGCTCGGCCGCCGTTCACGCCGACCGTGCGGACTGGCTGCTTCGCGCGGGCCGCCCCGGCGAAGCGAGTGGCGAGGCCCGCGCCGCCCTCCGAATCGACCCCCGTGCCGTGCCCGCGCTCCGCGTCCTGGCCCGCCTCGCGGCCTTCCGCGGCCGCCCCTTTGCGCAGGCGCTGGCCCTGGAGAAGGCGTGGCGCGCCTCGGGAGACGCCGAGGACCTCCGGGCCCTGGAAGAGGCCGCGCGCGACAATCGCGCGTACGGAGCGCGCTTCGAACGGGTCGTGCGGGAAGAGGCGAAGGGCGAAAGGCGAAAGGCGAAAAGCGCGCCGTCCGTCTCATAGACTCACCGCTTTCGTCTTCGTGTTCCTCGCTCTCCTTCGATTCCCGTTTCCCGATTCCCGATTCCCGGCTCCCGGCCTCCGTTTCCCGGTTCCCGGTCCGGGCTCTCCTCCGCGGCGCGCCGCCGGTTGGCCGCCCGGATCGCGACCCTCGGATGCCGCCGGTGGTAGGCGCGCAGGATCCCCAGGGCGATCAGCGCCGCGAGTAAGCCGAGCGCCACCGCGAGGATCGTCGTGCCGACGACGAAGGAGAGCAGCCGCGGCCAGAGCGCCCGGTGGCCGAACACGACGTGGAGCGCGCGGACGGGGTGAAAGATCCAGGTGATGTCGCTGTGGAGAAGCGGCTCCAGGTTCAACCGCGGCACGATCCGCCGGTCGTAGCGGAGGATCGCGCGCCCCAGGCGAAAGCCGAGCGGGAACACGACGCCCCAGGTGGGGACGTTACCGGTCAGTGTTCCGAGAACGGCGTCCAGCTTGTTCAACCGGAAGAGGAACGCGAGGGCGAGCGCCAGGACGAAGTGAACCCCCACGAACGGCGAGAACCCGATTGCGACCCCGAGACCGATGGCGGCGGCGACCCGCTCGGGCGACTCCTCCCGGCCGAGAAGATCGAGCACCAGAACCTTCCACCGGCGGCCCCATCTCCAGCGGTGGACCTTCCGGCGGCGAAAGGCGCGGGTGGTCAGCAGCTTCACGGGCGTCTCTCGAAGTGGTCGTACCCGAGGGCCGAGACGTCTGAATCTCCGAACGCGCCGCGTAGGACCGCGCCCGTTCCGCGCTCGATGCGTCCGACGCGCGTGAGGGGCCCGACTCCGGACAGCGTCTCCACGGTCCCGACCGCGGCTTCCGGAACCGCGAACAGGATCTCGTAGTCGTCTCCGCCGGAGAGGATCCATTCCATCGGGTCGACGCCGCGGCGGTGTGCGGCGGCGTCGACGGACGCCGCGATCGGAATGCGCTCGCACTCGAGCACGACCCGCACACCGGACGCGGAAGCGATGCGCGCGGCGTCTGCGCCGAGGCCGTCGGAAACGTCGATCGCCGCATGCGCGAGCCCCTGCCGGGACAGCGCGAGGCCGAGGGCGATCCGCGGCTCGGGGTCGTGAAACGCGTCGAGGAGCTCCCGCGCCTCCGGAAAGTCGGTCTCCCGGACGCCGTCCCGCGCCAGGCGCAGGCCCGCCGCGGCCCGGCCGGTCGCGCCCGACAGGAACAGCACGTCTCCCGGGCGCGCGCCCGACCGGGTCAGGGGCTCACCCTCGAGATCGCCCCAGAGGGTGACGGAAACGAAGACACAGGGCGCCCGGGACAGGTCGCCTCCCGCCAGAGCGGCGCCGTACTCCCGGCCGCGGGCGATCGCGCCGCGACACACCGCGAGGGCGAAATCCTCGTCCCGCTCCGGAGGGACGGCGATCGACAGGACAAACAGACGCGGCTGAGCCCCCATCGCGGCGGCATCGGAGAGATTCACGGAGACGGCTCTTCTCCCGAGACGCTCGGGGTCCACGCCGGGGAAGAAATCGACCCCTTCGACGAGCATGTCGGTCGTGGCGATCCCGTCGCTCTTCGCCCGCCGGAGGACCGCCGCGTCGTCGCCGGGGCCCAGCAGAATGGCGTCGTCGCGCGGAAGCATCTCCCGCAGCCGCTCGACGAACCGGTCTTCCGCCCTCATGCGGGCGCATTATTCACGAAGGGTGCCGGGGCCGCCCCGCCGGACGGATCCGGCGCCTGTCACGGGTTCGGGCGCGCGGCCGGCCGACCGGGGGGAGCGGCCGCGACCTCGCGCGGCGCTCCCGCCGCCACGGCCGCGCTTCGGGACTCCCGGGGAAAGAGCGCGATGTCGAGGACCTGATCGACGTTGTCGACGTACACGAACTCCATACCCTGAAGGATCCGCGGGTTGACCTGGATCACGTCGCGCTTGTTGAGCCTCGGCAGGATGATCGTCTTGATGTTGGCCTGGCGGGCCGCCAGAACCTTCTCCTTGACGCCGCCGATCGGGAGGACCTCGCCGCGCAGCGTGATCTCGCCGGTCATGGCCACGTCCCGATGCGCGAGCCTCTGGGTGAAGGCGGAGATCATGGCCGTCGCCATCGTGATCCCGGCCGAAGGGCCATCCTTGGGGATCGACCCCTCCGGCACGTGCACGTGGACGTCATGCGTCTCGAAGAAGTCATCGGCGATGCCGAGATCCGCGGCGTGGGCGCGCGCGTAGGACATCGCCGCCTGCGCCGACTCCTTCATCACGTCTCCGAGCTGTCCGGTCAGGCGCAGACCCCCTTTTCCGCGGACGGCTAGCGCCTCGATGAACAGGATGTCTCCCCCGACGGACGTCCAGGCGAGCCCCGTCGCGACGCCGATCTCGTCCTTCTTCAGGAGCTCGTCCGCGAAGTGCTTCACCGGGCCCAGCATTTTTTCGACGGACGCGGAGGTCACCCGATAACGGCGGTTCTTCCCCTTGGCGACGGCGACCGCGACCTTGCGGCAGACGGCGCCGATCTCTCTCTCCAGATTCCGAAGGCCGGCCTCGCGCGTGTACGCCCCGATGATCTTCTCGACGCCCGAGTCGGTGAACTCGAGATTTCCCTCGCTGATTCCGTTTTCCTCGAGCTGCTTGGGGATCAGGTGGCGCCGCGCGATGGCCCGCTTCTCTTCGAGCGTGTAGCCGGAGAGCCGGATGACTTCCATCCGGTCGAGAAACGCAGGCTGGATGGGATCCAGGATGTTCGCCGTCGCGATGAAGAGGACCTTCGAGAGGTCGTAGGGAACGCCCAGGTAGTGGTCGCGAAAGGAGAAGTTCTGTTCCGGGTCGAGGACCTCGAGCAGGGCGGAAGAAGGATCGCCGCGATAGTCCGCGCCGATCTTGTCGATCTCGTCCAGCATGAAGACCGGGTTGGACGTTGCCGCCTGGTGGATCCCCTGGACGATGCGGCCCGGCATCGCGCCCACGTAGGTGCGCCGATGCCCGCGGATCTCGGCTTCGTCGCGGACGCCGCCGAGCGACAACCGCACGAACTTGCGGTCGAGCGCCCGGGCGATGGACCGCCCGAGAGACGTCTTTCCGACGCCCGGGGGGCCGACGAAACACAGGATCGGCCCCTTGAGCGACTTCTTGAGAGCGTGGACCGCGAGGTACTCGATGATCCGTTCCTTGACCTTCTCGATGTCGTAGTGGTCCTCGTCCAGAATCTCGCGGGCGCGGTCGATGTCGCCCGAATCCTCCGAGATGTTTCCCCACGGCAGCCCCGTCAGCCAGTCGAGATAGGTGCGGATGATCGCGGTCTCGGCGGAATCCGGGTGGCTGCGCTCGAGCCGCTTGATCTGCTTCTCGATCTCGGTCGCCGCCTCCTGCGGGATCTTCTTCTCGCCGACCAGCTTGCGGAACGTGGCGACGTCTTCCGACATCTCCTCGCCCTCGCCGAGCTCCTGCTGGATGGCGCGCAGCTGCTGCCGGAGGTAGTACTCGCGCTGGGACTTGTCCATCTCCCCGCGCGCCTGGGACGAGATCTCCTGCTGCATCGTGAGGACGGTGATCTCCTTGCTCAGACTGTCGTTGACCAGCCGAAGCCTCTCGATCGGGTCGGTGGACTCCAGGACCTTCTGCGCGTCCTCGAGCTTCAGGTCCAGATTCGAGGCCGCGAGATCGGCGAGCCTGGCGGGATCGTCGAGATTCGCCGCGATCACCATCACCTCGGGCGAGATGTTCTTTCCGAGGGAGACGGACTTCTCCAGGTTCTGCTTGA
>JBDUBP010000108.1:0-10704 GCA_040004075.1 Acidobacteriota bacterium
CGGGGATCGGGAAACGGGAAACGGGAAACGATTCACCGTTCCAGCGCCCAGCGCCCAGCGCCCAGCGCCGAAAGCTACTTCTTCCCCGGCCTCCGCCGCGCTCGAATCAGCACCGCGATCTCGTCGGGGCGGCCGTTGACGAACTGGAGACGGATCCGCCCGTCCTCCGTCTCCGAGACCGTCGCGGGGATCGCGCTCGCGGTCAGGTACCAGCCCGACGGCAGGATCACGACGTTTCTGGGACGTCCGAAGCTGCGGTCGAAGACGAGCTCGTCGCCGTCGAAGCGATAGCTCTTCGGATCCGTGTAGGTCTCCGAGATCCGGATTCGGACGGACCGGCCCTTGCGCACGGCGGGGAACCGGACGACCACCGCCTCGGAATCCGGCCGCACGGGCTCGCCGGTCTCGACCTTTTCCTTCGCGATCTCGTCGCCCCGAAGCGTGCGCGTCTCCAGGGAGTCGCCCGTGTCGAGGAGCACTGCCGCCGGCTTCGAGACCGTGCTCCCCTTTCGGACCACGTTGACGTACCGGTCCATTCCCTCTTTCGACTCCGTGTAATCGTGATGAAGCGAGAACGCATGCGTCTCCGGCGCCTGAAGCGAGTAGACGATGTCGCGATCCTGCGCGGCGCGGTTCGCCAGCCGCGCCGCCTCGTCCTGCGCGGAAAGCGACGCGGCGGCCGCGAGTCCCGCCATGAGGCAGGCGGCGGCGCGCCTGACTGCCCTCACCGCCCCCACAGCCCTCACTGCCCTCACTGCCCTCACTGCCCTCACTGCGGGAGCCTCCGGGCGCGGATCGAAAGCGCGGCCGCTTCCGGGTTGGAGTTGACGAAGCTGACCGCGATCCGCCCTCCGGGCTCGGTCACGACCTGCGAAGGCACGTTGCAGCGGAGCAGCTCGTACCCCGCGGGAAGGACGATGGTGTTGCGCTTGATTCCGAGGGAACGCACGAAAGCGATCTCGTCGCCTTCCCGAAGATAGCTGGCGGGGTCACGGTACGTCTTGTCGATCCGTAGCCTCACCTGGCCGCCGGCGGGGACCGGCCGCGGGAGCCGGACCCGGATGTATTGCGTGTCCGCCTCCGCGTCCGCCAGGCCGGAGCGGCGCGCCTCTTCGGCGGAGACGATCTCGAATTTCAGCGCGTCGCCCGACATCCGGTCTATCACGGGCTCGCGCGAAGCCTCGCTCCCCTTCGGAATCGGGTTGAAGTAATGCACCGCGCCCGCTGCCGTCGCGGTGACGTCGTAGACCACGCGGAACTGCGCCGTCTCCGGACCGAGAAGCTCGTATCGCGTGTATTCATCCGACTGCGTCTGCGCCGCAGGATGCGCGTCCTCCGGGGCCGGAGCGTGGCCCGTCAGGAGGAGAAGGGCAAGGGAGAGGAGCACCAAGCCGACAGTATACGAGGCGCGAACAAGACGCCGACCTCATAGAATCTCGTCCTCGATGCGACCTCGTCCCGCATTTTCTGCGCTCGCGCTCGCCGTGCTGACGTCCGGGTGTCTCCGGTTGCGCGCTCCCGCGACTCCGATGGGCGCGATCGACGTTTCTCCCGTGCCGGCCCCCTCCGCGCCCTGCCTCGTCGTCTTTCTGCCCGGGCGCCGCGACAGCCCCGGTGCCTACCGGCGTCACGGCTTCTCCGAGATGGCCGCCGAGGCGGGAGTCTCCGCGAGATATCTCGAAGCGGACGCGCACCTCGGCTACTACCAGGCGCAGACCGTCTCGGGACGCCTCGAGACGGACATCGTCGGCCCGGCCCGCGCTTCGGGTGCGGAGCGGATCTGGATCGTGGGCATCTCGATGGGCGGGCTCGGCGGACTCCTCATGGCACGCGAGCATCCGGATCTTCACGGCGTCGTGGCGCTCGCTCCCTTTCTCGGAGACACGGAGCCGGGGCTCGTCGCCAGGGCGGGAGGGCTCGCATCCTGGAAGGCGGGTCCCCCGCGGCCGGTCGCCGACTACGAGCGCGAACTCTGGGGCTGGCTGAAAAGCTATTCGTCGGAAGGCGCGATCCGGCCGCCCGTCTACCTGGGATTCGGTTTGTCGGACGACCTAGCGCCCGCCAACCGGCTTCTGGGAGACTCTCTGCCGGCCGGCCGCGTCTTCACCGAGAAGGGCGCCCACAACTGGGGAGCCTGGACGGCCCTCTGGAAGCAGTTCCTCGCGTCCGGCGCGCTCCAGAGGGACTGTCCCCTTCAAACATCGCCCGCCGGCGAACGGAACCCGAAGTGAACCTCAGCGGAAAGACCGCAGTCGTCACCGGCGGATCGGGCGCGCTCGGCTCCGCGGTGGTCGCCGCTCTGCTCGCAGAGGGCGCGCGCGTGGCGGTCCCGTTTCGAAAATCAGGCGAGCTCGAACGGCTGCGGGAGGAGCGCTCTCTCGGCCTCTACGCGGAATCGCTTTCCGGCGCGATGCTCGATCTGACGGACGAGACGGCCGTGGCCGCGTACGCGGAATCCGTCGCCGAGGACCGCGGCGGGCTCGACATCCTGGTCAACACGGCCGGCGCGTTCGCGGGCGGAAAACCGGTGCATGAAACGGCCTGGTCGGTCTGGCAGCAGCAGCTCGACACGAACCTGAAGACGGCGGTGATCGCCTCGCGGGCGGCCGTGCCGCCGATGATTCGCCGCGGCGGGGGCTCCATCGTCAACGTGTCGAGCCGCCCGGCCGCAGGATCGGGGCAGGGCGTGGGCGCCTATGCGGCATCCAAGCGGGCCCTCCTGCAGTTGACCGACGCCATGGCGGCGGAGCTCGTCGACTTCCGCATCACGGTGAACGCGGTCCTGCCTTCCACGATCGACACGGCCGCGAACCGCCGCGGGAACCCGGGAGCGGATTACTCGAAGTGGGTTTCCCCGGACGAGATCGCCCGCGTCATTCTCTTTCTCGTGGGTCCCGACGGGCGCATCGTGAGCGGCGCGCACCTTCCCGTCTACGGGCGAGCATAAGGAAGACGCCGCCTACACGAGCGGAGCCGCCGGCGGTCCGGCCCGCATCCCGCCCCGATCGACAGGCCACGGATTCAACGCCAGGTACCAGAGCGCGATGATGTTCACGAACGGCACGTACATCAGCAGGCTCATCGGTCCCGGGTAGCCCAACCGCTCGGCGATCTTCCAGAGCGGCCACCCGACGATGGCGAGGACGAAGAGAGTGGCGACGCAGCTGGCGAATCCGGACATCATGGCTGCCTCCTTTTCGACGCGAACTCTCGACCGATCCGTCAGCGGCCCGCGGGACGGGTGACGACGGGCTCCCACGGCGCCGCATCGGGACCGAAGTTTTTCACGAGATAACCGAGGAGCTCCTCACGGCGGTCGGCCGGGAAGTCCGCCCCCCATCCCGCCATCTTGGTGAGCTCCGCTCCCCACTGCTTTTCCGTCAGCCGCTGCTGCGCGACGATGTCCACGGAATGGCAGGCGAGGCAGGCCTGGTCGGCGACGGCCTTGGCCGGTCCGGCCGGAAACTCGGCGAGCTTCGTCCCGAGGATCGGGAGCCGCGGATCGAACGAGGGCGCCGATACGGTCCGGCTCCGCCCGGACGCCTTCTTCTTCTTCGTACGGCGAGCGGAGGCGTCCGTCGGGGACACGAGGAGCGCCGCGAGAGACAGGGCCAGAAAGGAGAAGGCGGCCCCGCGCCTCACGCCTCCACCTCGATCGACGCGGAATGCCATCCGTTATACAGATACCCGCTCGGATTCCAGGCACCCTCTCTCGGTTGGACCGTCCCGGCGCTGTCGGTTGCGCGCACGTGCAGTGTCATTCGGCCGGCCGCCTTCGGGCTCCAGCGGAAGGACCAGAGCCGCCACGCCCAGGGATCGTGCTGCGGATCGAGGTCGGCAGGCTGCCACGACTGCCCGTCGTCGTCGGAGACTTCCACGCGGCCCACGTCGGGCGTTCCCGAGAACGCGAAACCGCGAAGCATCGCCGGGGCTCCGACCCGGGCACGCGCCGGGACCTCCGTGACGTTCGACTTGACGAACAGCTCCGTCACCGGGCGCGTCTCGGCCGGCGGGACCGGAACTCCCGGAGCGCCGAGCACCTTCGGATAACGGTAGGCCGTCTCCATGTAAAAGCCCTTCTGCGCCTCGGGCGCGACGGAGAGCCGCTCGAGCCATTTCGTCCAGTGCTCCCCCGCCCAGCCGGGCACCACCAGCCGCGCGGGCCCTCCATGGAGCGCCGGCAGAGGCTCGCCGTTCATTTCGTCGGCGACGATCGCGTCGGCGAGGACCTTCTCGATCTCGACGCTGCGGTGAAAGGGAGGAGTTCGAACCGGCGGCTTGTCGCTCCCGAACGTGTGCAGATGCCGTCCGCCTGCCTTCATGCCCGCCTGCTCGAGGAGGTCCCGGACGCGGACGCCGGTCCACCGCGCATTGCCGACGGCCCCGTACTTCCACTGCACTCCCGGAACGAACGGCTGGAAAAGACCGCGCCCGTTGCCGGCGCACTGCAGGACGCACGTGACGGTCGTTCGGGGGAGCCGGCGCAGATCCTGGGCCGTGATCCGAAGCGGCCGCTCGACCTCGCCGTCGACCGTCAGAGACCAGCCCTTGTGCCCGGCGTATTGCGGATTCCAATGATGGCGCACGAAGAAGAGGTCGTTCGGCGTCACGTACGTCGTGAGGGCGTCGAGCGGCGTCTCCGCGTCGATCGCGTACCCGTTTCGCTGCAGCATGCGCCGGCGTGCGACGGGGATCGAATCCGTGAGGGCGGCGAGAGCGGCGCCGGGAACCAGAGCCGCGGCGCCGGCCAGAGCGAGGAACCGCCGGCGGTCGATCGAGAGGACGTCTGTGACGTTTTCAGGGGTGTTCTTCATCGGACCTCCGCTGTAAGAGTAGTTGAGAGTTAAGCGTTGAGCGTTCGGAGGCGCGGGCCGTTGGCCTCCCGCCAGGGCTTTACTCTCGACTCTCGACTCTCAACTTCCAAAGACCGCCACCACGGGCGCATGATCGCTCGTTCCCGTCTCGCGGCGCACCAGGCATTCCGACGTCGTCTCCGCGAGCGGGGCGCTGGCGAGGACGTAGTCGAGTCTCCATCCGATGTTGCGTTGCCGCATGTTGCGCCACGGCGCCCACCACGTGAAGAGACCGTCGTTGCCGGGATCCTGCGCGCGCCCCACGTCGACGAGGTTGTGGCCGAGGATGTCCTCGAGAAGAGCGCGTTCTTCCGGCAGCTGGCCGATCACCGGACGGCGCTCCTTCGGATGGACGTCGATGTCGGCGCGCGCCACGTTCAGGTCTCCGCAGAGCACGAGCGTTTCGCCGCTCGATTCCGCGGCCGCGGCATAGCGCTCCATCGCCTGGAGGAACCGCATCTTCGCCGGAAAATCCTTTCCCCCGTTGGGCACGTAGATCGACGCCACCGTCAAACCGGGAAGACGCGCCGTCACGATTCGATTCTCGTGGTCGAAGTCGGGATGGGCGAAGTCGGGCCTCTCCGGAAACCGCTCCTTTGAGACGTGCAGGCCCACCCCCGAGTAGCCGCCCGCCCCGTGCCAGTAACACCAGTAGCCTTCCATCTCGCAGAGGGCCGCGGGGACCTGCGCGGAAGATGCCTTGATTTCCTGGAGGCAGACGACGTCGGGCCGCTCCTGCTCGACCCACTCGTGGAACTGGGTCTGGCGCGCGCGAATCCCGTTGACGTTCCAGGTGGCAATCTTCATCCGGGGGAAGACTGCAAGGCCGCGAGGCGGTCTCGCAACTCCCGCCGGGCGGATTCGAGAGCGCGGCGGCGCGCGTCGTTGGTCGTCTTGGAGAGCTGGTCTTCGATGCGCGCCAGAGAGAGCTCGATCGAGTGCGCCTCCGTCCTGCGCTCGGCGTCGCGGCGGGCGCCGCCGTCCGGGGCCCGGCGCGCCTCCCGCGCGTGCTCCTTCTCCGCCCCGAGATCCTCTTCGCTGCGCCCCCACCCGCGCGCCATGAGGGAAGCATAGTTGAGAGGGGCGGGAGGGGGAAGGCGGGAGGCGGTAGGAACCGGGGCCGGGAATCGGGAATCGGGAATCGGGAATCGGGAATCGATAGACGGCGATGCCGTCACGGATAACTGATTACTGATTACTGATTACTGATTACTGAGAACGAATTCCGCTGCGCGTTCGATGCCCTCTTCCAGATTCTGTGCGAGCGTTCGGCCTGAACGGACCCGGGGTTTCCACGAGTGATCGCCATCCTCGATCCACGAGACCTGGATCGCGGGAGAGAGCCCATACCCCGCCAGCTGGTCTGGAGTGCCGAAGGGATCGCGCGTTCCCTGGAGGATGAGGGCGGGAGTCCGCAGGGAGCCGAGATGCCGCGTGCGCAGGCGATCCGGCCGGCCCGGGGGGTGAAACGGATATCCGAGGCACAGAAGCCCCCGCGCGCCGACGTCATCCGCCACGAGGCTCGCGATCCGGCCGCCGAGAGACTTTCCACCGATCACCAGCGCCGGGCCTCCTCCGAGCTGCTCGACCGCGGCCTGCCACGCCTCGCGGAGCGCAGGCTCGCGGTCGGGCGCCCCGCCCCGACCGGTCTCGCGCCTCGCGCGCATGTAGGGAAATTCGAACCGGGCCACGCGCAGCCCGTGGCCGGCGAGCCCGCGGGCAAAGTCGTTTAAGAAGGGAGAGTCCATCGGGCCGCCCGCGCCGTGCGCCAGGACGACCGTGGCGGCGCCTTCGGCCCCGTCGAAGAGAAACGCGGGAGGAATCATGCTCCGGTCAGTATCCCTTGAGGAAGCTCGCGACACCGGCGCGCTGCCCTCGGGAAAGAGCGACGCACCGGTCCACCGACTCGAGCGTCTGCGCCAGAGGGCGGGCGGCGCCCTCGATTTTTCCCGCGCGCACCGAGAAAAACCGCCGCACCTCCTCCCGGTGAGCGGCGTCGCAGAATTCCGCGCCGGCCCGGGGCAGGACGGGAAGATATTCGCGCGGAAGCCGAGCGGCGATCGCGTCGAAGTTCGCCTTGAAGAACTGCCAGGAAGGCTCTCTCGTCCCCGGGTGCCCCAGCCCGCGCCAGAGGATCGCGATCGATTCGCGCGAGTCGAGACCCGGATCGAGGAGGAGGGCGAGGGCCTTCCGATTCAGCTCGGGACGGCGGAACTCACCGAGCGCGGTGAAGATCCTGTCTCGGTCCCGATGCTCCGGCGAGCGGCGGACCTCGGCCGCGAGCCGGTCGAAGAAAGCGGCATCTCCGTCCCGCGCCGCCACGGAAAGAACGGTCGCTACGAGGACCGGGTCGACGGCGGCGCGATCCCCGAGCCACTCTACGGCCAGATCGGCGGCCTCCTTTCCGAGCTCCGGGTCCCGTCCCGTTCCGGCGACGAGAGCGAGCACCCGCGGCCGCAGCATTTGCGCATCCTCGCTTTCTCCCGGTGACGGCCGCCATCCGAGCGCTCGCGCGCGCTCCCCGAACGACGCCCGCAGGAACCGCTCGTATTGGGGCCTCACGGAATCGGCGACGAGATGGTCGTCGACGTTTCTGGCGATCTTCATGACGGTGGAGACGACCTCTCGATTCGGGTCGGCCGAAAAGCGCGAGACGAGGGCCAGCGCCGTTGCCATCGAAACCCGGCCCGTCCCGGCGAACGCCGCCACGTCGCCGAGGACCCCGACGCGTTCCGCCAGCGTCAACGGGCCCGCGCCGTTGCGCAGGAGACGGTCCAGCAGGTCGCCGGAGTAGAAGACCCGGTAATACCCGACCTCCCCCGCGTTGGCGAGCATCCAGTCCGGGCACCCCTTCGCCGCGGGCAGGGGAAGATCTCCCGACGATGCGGTCAGAAGGACGCAGGCCGTCCCTTCGCCCGAAGCGGCGCCGCCGTAGCGCGCGCAGACGGGGACATGCCAGAGAGCCTCGGCCGCGGGCGCGCCTTCGGGGAGGAGGCGCTGCTGCCGCAGGCGGATGCGAGGAGTCCCGCCGGGGGCGCACCGCAGATCGGCGGTGACGAGGGGAAATCCCGGCTGGTCGAGGAAGGTCGAGAAGGCGCGCGCGATCCCCGGACTGCCGGCCCTCTCCAGCGCGGCGAGAAAATCGGCGGAGGTCGCGCTGCCGTACGCGTGGTCGGCGAGGTATTGCCGTATCCCCTCCCGGAATTTCCCCGGCCCGACCCAGCTCTCGAACATCGCGATGACGGCCCCGCCCTTCCCGTAGCTGATGTCGTCGAAGGCGTTGTCGATGTCCGCCGGCGAGAGGATCGGCTGCCGGATCCGCCGCGCGCTCTTCAATGTGTCCTTGTCCAGGGTCTCGGATCGTGTCGCGACGTCCGCGACTTCGCTTTCCCACTCCGGCTTCCACTCTTTGAGCAGGCGCGCGGCCATCCATGTGGCGAATGATTCGTTCAACCACGTGTCGTCCCACCACGCGAGCGTCACGAGGTCCCCGAACCACTGGTGCGCCGACTCGTGCAGCGAGATGCTCGCGTGAAGCCGCCGGAAGCCCGGCGATTCTTCCGCGGGCTTCGCCAGAAAGAGGTTCTCGTTCCAGGTGATGAGGCCCGCGTTTTCCATCGCGCCGAACCGGACCGTCTGGGGAATCACGAGCGCGTCGAGCTTCTCGTAGGGATACGGGATCCCGAAATACGACTCCAGCCGGTCGAGGATCTGCCCCGACGTCTCTTTCGCCCAGCGGGCCTCCTCCCCCCGGCCCCGGGGCACGAAAAGGCGCAGGGGAACCGAGCGCCGGCCCGCGCGTCCCGCGTCGACGACGTCGAAGGGCCCGACTCCGAACGCCATGAGATAGGCGGGCAGCGGTTTCGTCTGAGCGAAGGCGACCGCGTGGACGCCGTCGGAGGCGTCGACTTCCTTCGAGATCGGAGTGTTGGACACGGCGAGGAATCCCCGCGGAATCCGAAGCGTGAGCTGCCAGGGGACCTTGTAAGACGGTTCGTCGAAGCACGGGAAGGCGCGGCGGGCATCCGTCGCCTCGAACTGCGTGAAGGCGTACCAGTCCTCTCCCACCTTCTGCCGGAAGATTCCCGTGGTGTCGGTCGGCTGGATTCGCCCTCGATACGAGATCCGCAGCCGGGCGGGCCCGAGGGCCGCCGGAGGGTCCAGAGCGAAGCTCACGAAATCATCCCCTCCGGCGACGACGCCCGCCTTCGAGCTTCGCCCGTTCTGCGTGAGAACCGCCGAGTCGATCTCGAGCTCCCGGGCGTTCAACCAGAGGACTGGCATCACGCGGTCGAATCGCAGGTCGATCTCGATGTCGCCGTCGAAGAATTCCTTCGCCGGGTCGACCGCCAGGACCACGGAGTACCCGAGAGGCGAGGCGCCCGAGGGCAGCCGCAGAGCGGGCGGAGCGTCGGCTTTCGTCCCGGCCTTCCGCGAGGAGGCATTCCCCTTCGACGGCGCCTCGCCGGCGAAGGTCGCGCCGCTCCAGAGCAGCGCGGCCAGCATCCCCAAAGCCGCGAATCGATGACGACGCATGAGGCCTCCTGCGGATCCGCGTTCAGGACTTGTCAGTTCTCGGTCGTTTCGTTTCCCGTTTTCCGTTTCCCGATCCTTCCTCAAACTCCACCCCGACCACGGGGTGCAGCTCGAAGCCGCTGTCCGCGGCCCCGGGCTGAAAGTGCGTGAAGTCGAAGAATCCCACGCCCGTCACGACGACAGGCCATCCGCCCGCGGGTCTCTTCCCACCGGTCCTGGCGACGATCTCCGCCCGTGCGCGTCGAAAGCGCTCTTCGAATCCGCTCCCCTGCGCCTCCGACGGGTCGGGAATCTCGACGACCATAATTTGCGACGGCGCGGCCGAATCGGCGATGACGAGGTGAAGATCGCGGTCGAGCTGGCCGTGTACGGAGAGGAGCCGCGCTCGCACCCGGTAGATCGTCGTCTCCCACGGCGAGATCCGCTCGCTCTCCGGGGCCGAGCGGGCGGGCCGCGGCACCCGCCTGAGAGCGGAGACGGTCGTGTCGACCGGCGTTAAAACGACCCGCCCGCGGGTGTCGTCGGTCAGGGTTTTCACCGGCCACCTCTTGTGCGCGAAGTAGTGCTCCAGCGCGAAGAAGAGGATCAGGAACTCCACGACGAGCAGGGAAATGAACGGTGTCCGCGAGCCCCGGCGAGCCATGCCCGGAGGAGTCTCTGTCATCCGGGCGAGTTTGTCAGCTTGGGAAACGGGGGACGGGGCGGGTCGGAAAACGGGAAACGGCGGGGGCCGGGAATCGGGAATCGAAAGCGGGAGCGGCAGCGGCAGCGGCAGCGGTGGGAAAACGCGGCGCTACCGGGTGTCGCTCGAACCGCCGCCTCCGCTGTCTCCTCCTCGGCCCGAAGAGTCGGAGGAGGACGAAGAGGGGGACGAGTCCGACGACGATCCGAACGACGAAGAGCGGTCGGTCGGAAACACGAAGAAGATGACCCCGTTCGAACGGCCCTTCTGGCCGACGCCCCAGTCGCGCAGCGCCCGGCTCGCGAGCTCCTCCATCGTCGTTCCCCCGGGCACGCGCGCCGCCGTGTAGACCAGGACCTGCGTCGAGGTCGCCCGCTCGAAGGCCGCCAGCTTCTCGCTCCACGTCGGGGCCCGTTCCGGGGGGGACGACCCCCGCGAGATCGGTGACGTCTTTTGTGGTCCGGTCGAGCGCCGGCGCCTCGGCACCGAGACTCCGCACGGCCACACATCCGAGTAAAAGAAGTATCAGCCGAGCCCGCCCGGTCCATGCACCGCGTCATGGATGCGCAAAGTACAGGAGAGACACGCTGCCGCCCGGCACCCTCTACCCCAAGCGCCCTTCGCCCTTCGCCC
>JBDUBP010000194.1:0-3171 GCA_040004075.1 Acidobacteriota bacterium
GAGCTGACAGCTGACAGCTGACAGCTGACGTCAGCTCGCCTTCCCTGCCCACTCGGCGATCCGGCGCATTCCTTCCCGCACTCTTTCGATCGGCGTCGCGAACGAGAGCCGGATGCACGAGTCCTCTCCGAACGCCTCGCCGGGAACCGCGGCGACGTGGGCCTCGGCCAGAAGACGGCGGCAGAGCTCTTCGGACCCGGAAACTCCCATACGGCCGTAGAGCGACGAGACGCGCGGAAACACGTAGAACGCGCCTTCCGGATGCGCCGCCTCGATCCCGTAAATGGCGCCGATTCCCTCGAGCATCGCCTCCCGCCGCGCCGCGTAGTGAGCCAGCATGCCCGCGACCGACGAATCGGATCGCACCAGATCCGCGAAGGCGTGGACGCCGGCTTCCTGCGAGATCGACGATGCGTTCGACGTCGAGTGGCTCTGGTACGAGGCCATGGCGGAGACGAGCTCGCGCGGAGCCAGCGCCCACCCGAGCCTCCAACCGGTCATGGCGTACGTCTTCGACGCGGCGCCCGTGACGACGATGCGCTCGCCGTGCCTCTCCCAGAACGCGGCCGCGGAGACGTGCTGCCGCCCGTCGTAGAGAAAGCGGTCGTACGTCTCGTCGAAGATGAGGGTCGCGCCGCGGCGCTCGCACCATTCGAGAATCCGCTCGAGCTCATCGCGCGGAACGACGGCGCCGGTCGGGTTGTTGGGAGAGTTGAGAATCACTCCCCTGACGCCGGGGCCGGCCTGCTTCTCGAGCTGCGCCGCAGTGGGCCGCCACCCGTCCTCGAGCCTGGTCTCGATGAACGCGGGACGGGCTCCGGCAAGGCGCGCCATCTCGGGAAACGAGACCCAGTAAGGTGAGAACATCGCGACCTCGTCGTCCGGGTCGAAAAGCGCCTGGCAGGCGTTGAAGACGGCTTGCTTGGCTCCGGCGGTGACGAGAACGTTCTCGGGCCGGCATCCCGCTCCCTGCTCGCGCCGGTACTTCCCCGCGATCGCCTCCCGCAGGGCCGGAGCTCCCGCGGTGTCCGTGTATTTCGTGCGGCCGTTCTCGATCGCCGCGATCCCGGCTCGGGCGACGAATTCGGGCGTCGGGAAATCCGGCTCTCCCAGGCCGAAGTCGACGACGTCGACTCCCGAGGCGGCGAGCGCCTTCGCCGCTTTCCCGACCGCGACGGTCGAGGAGGGGCAGAGCTCCTGGACCCGGCGCGAGAGACGCAGTCCGCTCATCCCCGCTTCCTCCACGAACGCCTGAAGGCCGGGAAAGCCAGGAGCTTCTTGCGGCCGGTCAGGACGAGGCCGAGCTCGATCACGATCCATCCACCATACACAAAGAGCATCTCGTGGCGAAGCGATGGAACGACGAACTGGATCGCCCACAGCGCGAAGAGGCCGACCGCCTCGTAGAGCTCGAAGCTCATCGACGCTAAGAACAGCCAGCCCAGAAACGCCTGGAGGATCGTCAGGAGGATCTCGCTTCTCTGAAAAGCGTCGAACGGGAGAGGCGCCGTTGAGCCGTGGCTGACGCAGTAGATGACGCCCAGCATCGCCGACAGGATTCCCCACTGGTTGATGTTGGAGGACACCATGTTGACGAGGGCGACCGGCGCGCGCGTGATTCTCCGGGCCCAGGCGAAGGCGGAGGTCTTTTCGGGAAACTCGGACAGGAACGGAGCCACCCACTGGATGAAGACGAACTGCGACATGCCGAGGTTCGTCGCCAGGGCCATCATCGACGCCAGAAACGGCTCCGCGATGAAGAAGATGATCGCCCCGCCCCCAAGGAGCAGCGCGCCCACGGCAGCCCACCGCTTGCCGCCCGTGAACGAGAGCGCCCAGCGGGAGACCGCCGGGACCTCGTCGTCCTGCTCGATGCACTCTTCCCGGGGCGGCATCTTGAGGAGCACCCACAGGTAGGCGATGTAGGTCGCGGAGAGGATCGCCGAATCGACCAGGGAGAGGCTCCCCTTCGCCCAGACGACGACGAAATAGGCGAGAGGCGGGAGTAGGCCCAGAACCTCGACCGCGTGATCGTCCTCGAGGGTGATCTTCCCGATCGGCGTGTTGCGGCGGCGCTTCGAGAAGAACGCCGCGACCCCGTAGATCATGGGCCAGCCGAGCCCGGTCAAGAGGCGCAGGCTTCCCGTGAAATTTGCGATCGCGAGGTGGACCATGTCCGGGTTCTTGCCGGCCTTCCAGGCGATCACGGCTTCGACCGCGAACTCGGGGAACGTCTGCACGAGCGCGAGCACCGCGAGGGCAAGCCCCTGGGACATGAGGAACTCGGCGGCCTCCGCGCCCCACGCGACCAGGAATGCGGAACCGATCATCGCCGGGAACGTCCAGAGCGCGGAGAGAGGCGAACCGGGAGTCGCGCTTTCGAGGTCCACGGCGAGGGCGAGGCGTTCGCGCCAGGACCTCATCGCCGCGGGTTATAGCATGACAAACATGGCGGGAATCGAATCTCCCTCGAACCCCGTCGTGCGCGACATCGCCCGCTCGATCGAGGCCCGCACGCACTTCTTGATCGAGGGCGAGAAGCCGATCTTGGAGGCCGTGGCGGCCGGCATTCCCCTCGAGCACCTTCTGCACGACGGCAGCGTGCGGCCGGGCCGGCTCGCCGCGATCGCGTCCGCGCGGCCGCGGCTGGTCTCGCGCGCGGTGCTCGAGAGGCTCGCGGAGTCCTCGACGCCCCAGCACCTTCTCGCGGTCGCCCTCCGCCGCGACGTGCCCGTCGCGCAGATCCTCGGCCGCCCCGGACCCGCCGTTTTCGTTTTCGGCGTGCAGGACCCAGGCAACCTCGGGGCGATCGTCCGGGTCGCGGAAGCGGCCGGCGCCGCCGGGGTGCTCGCCGCCCCGGGCTCTGCCGACTTCTTCCACGCCCGCGCGGTGCGGGCGAGCGCCGGCAGCGTCCTTCGGATCCCGGTGTCGGGACGCGTGTCGTTCGAGCCCTTCGCCGCCGACGCGAAGGAAGCCGGCCGGGTGATCGCGGGCGCGGTGGCGTCCGGCGGCGAGAACCCCTTCCACCAACCGCTCGGACCCGCTTCGGTCCTGGTCATCGGCGCGGAAGGGACGGGGCTCCCCGCCGGCGCGTATCGCTATCTCGACCGCCGGCTGACCCTCCCGATGCGCGAGCCCGTGGACTCCCTGAATGCCGCCGTGGCCGCCGCG
>JBDUBP010000223.1:0-3169 GCA_040004075.1 Acidobacteriota bacterium
ACTCCGACTGGTTCGTGACGGAAGGCGGCGACGGGTTCCAGAGCCAGATCGATCCGGAAGACCCGAACACCGTCTACGCGGAGGCGCAGTACGGCGTGCTGACGCGGTTCGACCGCCGCACGGGAGAGAGCCTCGTGATCCAGCCACAGGGCCGGCCGGGCGAGCCGCCGCTGCGGTGGAACTGGGACTCGCCGCTGATCATCAGCCCGCACAGTCACACCCGGCTGTATTTCGCGGCGCAGCGGATCTTCCGCAGCGACGACCGCGGCAACACGTGGAAGCCGGTCAGCGGCGACCTGACCCGTCAGCTCGACCGCAACAGGCTGAAGGTGATGGGCCGCGTCTGGCCCGCGGAATCTGTCGCGAAGAATTCTTCCACCTCGTTCTACGGCAACATCGTGTCGCTCTCGGAATCGGAGCTCCAGGAAGGACTGCTCTACGCGGGCACCGACGACGGGCTCATCCACATCACGGAGGACGGTGGAGCGACGTGGCGCAAGGTCTCCGCGGTCCCGGGCGTGCCGGAGTTCGCGTACGTGAGCCGTGTCGCCGCCTCCCCGCAGGATAAGGCGACGGTCTACGCGTCCTTCGACAACCACAAGAACGCGGACTTCAAGCCCTACCTCGCAAGGAGCACGGACCGGGGGCGCACCTGGGTGTCGATCGCCGGAGACCTGCCGGCGCGCGGGACCGTCTGGACGGTGCTCGAGGACCCGGGCCAGCGCAACCTGCTCTTCGCGGGCACGGAGTTCGGGCTCTACTTCACGCGCGACGGCGGGAAGCGGTGGTTGAAGATGACCGGCGGCCTGCCGAACGTCGCGGTTCGCGATCTCGCCGTGCAGAAGCGTGAGGGCGATCTCGCGGTTGCAACCTTCGGACGAGGGTTCTACGTGCTGGACGATCTGACGCCGCTGCGAAACGCGACGCCTGAGGCGCTCGACCGCGACGCGATTCTCTTTCCCGTGCGCCGGCCTCTCGTGCTGATGCCTTCGGCGCCGCTCGGGATCCGCGGGAAGGCCTTCCAGGGAGAGTCGTGGTTCACCGCCCCCAATCCTCCCTTCGGCGCCGTCTTCACTTACTACTTGAAGGACGAGCTGAAGACCCTGCGCAAGACGCGCCAGGAAAAGGAAAAGGACCTGGTCAAGCAGGGGAAGGATCCGGACTATCCAACGCCCCAGGACTTCCGCGCCGAGGCGCGCGAGGAGGATCCCGCGATCGTCCTGACGATCTCGGACTCGGAAGGCCACGTCATCCGGCGACTGAAGGCGCCTGTCACGGCCGGGATGCACCGCGTCGCGTGGGACCTTCGATACCCGCCGGCGACCCCGACGTCGCTGAAGCCGCCGGTGCCCGACCCGTTCACCGATCCGCCGTCGGGGCCCATGGTGGCGCCCGGGCGCTACACCGTCTCGATGGAGAGGTGGGTCCAGGGGCGGGTCACCCCGCTTTCGGAGTCTCAGGCCTTCGAGGCGCGCGGCGCGTACGAGATCGCGGCGGCGGATCGCGCGAAGCTCCTTCACTTCGAGAGGAAAGTCGCCCGGCTTCAGCGCGCCGTCACGGGCGCCGTCGAGTCGGTGACCGAGGCCCGCAATCGCATCACCCACATCAAGCAGGCGCTTCTGGACACTCCCTCCAACACGGCCGCGCTCGGATCCGAGATTCGCTCGATCGACAACCGGCTCTCCGACATCGAGATCGCGTTGAAGGGCGACGCGGCGCTCGCGGCGCACAACGAGCCGACCCCTCCCACGATCGTCGATCGCGTGGACTCCGTCGTGAACACGCAGTGGAACGCGAGCTCCGCCCCGACGGCCACGAGCGAGCAGGCCTACGCGTTCGCTGCGGAGGCCTTCCGGGGCGAGCTCGAAACGCTGCGCCGCCTCGTCACCGTCGATTTGAAAAAAGTCGAGGATGCGATGGAGACCTCGGGCGCGCCGTGGACGCCCGGGCGCGTCCCGTCGTGGCAGGCGGAGTGAGCGGTCCCGGAATCCCGCTCCCAACGACTTCCTCCGGGGAGGTCCACTCGCCCAGGGCCCGGGCGTGGCGTGCGGGCGCTCTTCCCGGAGCGGTTCTCGGAATCGTCTGCGGCGTCTCCGCCAACATCTTCTCGCCGCGGCTGCTCGCCTTTCCCGCGGTCGCGTCCGGATGGTGGGCGGCTGCCCGGCTGGCGGGCTCGGAGCGGCGAAACCTGGGGGAGCGCGTCTCCGCCGCCGGCGCCGCCGGGCTGATCGCGGCGGGTATCGTCGAAGCGGGCGGGGTGCTGGGGCTCTCCTGGTCGTTTTCGAGCCCGGTTCGAGGCCGGTCGACGGGCTGGGACTCGGGAATTCTGGCGCTTCCCTTTGTGCCGCTGATGATGCTCGTTCCCGCGGGGCTCACGCTCGCCTGCACGGCTCTCGGAGGACTCGTCTCCGCGGCCGGCGCCTCGACCGTCCCGCGAACCTGAACCCGACCCGACGGGAGCTCCGGCTCGAGCACATGGCTCCGCCGCAGGCAAAGGCGGCGATGTAGGCTTTGCCGCAGCTTGCCCCTGACGACCGCCACCCGTTTGGGTCCCTACGAGATCCTCGCGCCGATCGGCGCGGGAGGCATGGGCGAGGTCTATCGCGCGCGCGACACGCGCCTCGACAGAAGAGTCGCCATCAAGGTTCTTCCTGAAGGTCTCTGGCGCGACGAGGAGATGCGGCAGCGCTTCGAGAAAGAAGCGAAGACTATCTCCAAGCTTTCGCATCCCCACATCTGCGCGGTCCACGACGTGGGCCGGCAGGACGCCATCGACTACCTCGTCATGGAGTACCTCGAAGGCGAGACTCTCGCCGACCGCCTCTCGAAGGGAGCCTTGCCGCTCCCTCTGGCGCTCCGGTACGCGCGAGAGATCGCGGACGCTCTCGACTGCGCCCATCGGCAGGGCATCGTCCACCGGGACTTGAAGCCCGGAAATGTGATGCTCACGAAAAGCGGCGTGAAGCTGCTCGACTTCGGCCTCGCGAAGGCCTTTGCCTCGGCGGTTTCCCAGGAGAGCCCAACCTCAATTGAAACCGCACAGAAGGATCTGACGCGGGACGGGGTGATCGTCGGGACCGTGCAATACATGGCCCCGGAGCAGCTCGAGGGCAGACAAGCCGACGCGCGAACGGACATCTTCGCGCTCGGCTCGGTCCTCTACGAAATG
>JBDUBP010000180.1:0-3169 GCA_040004075.1 Acidobacteriota bacterium
TCCTTCGTCGTGGCGGAGGAGGACCTGGATCGGACGGTCTTTCTCCTCCACCGCGAGTTCTTCGGAAAGGCCCGCTGACCGTGCGCATCGGGATCGTCGGCGCGGGAAAGATGGGGCAGAAGGTCGGCACCGCCGCGGAGGCGCGCGGACACCACGTCGTCTGGAGCCTGAGCTCCGCCGGAAACCGCGGGGGAGCGGGCCTGACCCCCGACCGGCTCGGCTCCGCGGACGTGGTCTTCGAGTTCACCGCGCCGGGGGCGGCGGTCGAGAATCTGCTTCGCCTTGCGGAAGCCGGCTCCCGCGTGGTGTGCGGCACGACCGGCTGGACCCGCGAGCTTCCGCGCGTCACGGAGGCGTTCGCCGCCGGGAAGGGAGCCCTCGTTCACGCCGCCAATTTCTCCGTCGGCGTGCGGCACATGTTCGATCTGGCGGCGCGCGCCGCGCGCCTGTACGGTGCCGCGGGGTACGCCGCGTACCTGGTCGAGGAGCATCACGCGGAAAAACGCGACGCGCCGTCCGGCACGGCGCGGAAGATCGCGGCGCTCGTGGAGGGCGCGACGGGGCGGGCGCCCTCGGTCGCAAGCGTGCGCGCCGGGACGATTCCCGGGACGCACCGACTCGTGTTCGAATCGCCCGACGACGAGGTGGAGATCATCCATCGCGCCCGAAACCGGGGCGGCTTCGCGCGCGGCGCGGTCTGGGCAGCGGAGCGGATAGCGGGCCGGTCGGGAGTCTTCGAGTTCGGTGAACTGCTGGCGGAAGTCGAGAAGGAGGCCTCGTGAAGGGTCCGGGCAAGCGGGTCGAGTGGCGGGGATGCGGGACGGCGCTCGTGACGCCGTTTGATGAGCGGGGGCGGATCGACTTCGGGGCGCTCGGTCGCCTCGTCGAATGGCAGATCGCGGAGGGCATCGACTTCCTCGTGCCCTGCGGGACGACGGGGGAGGCGTCCACGCTCTCGGGGGACGAGCGAAAGGCGGTGACCGCCTCAGTCGTCACCGCGGCGGGCGGCCGCGTCCCGGTGATCGCCGGAGCCGGCGGCAACCACACCGCCAAGGCGGTCTTCTGGGCGCGCGACGCGGAGGCAGCCGGCGCCGACGGCATCCTGTCTGTGACTCCCATGTACAACAGGCCGACGGCGGAGGGTCTCTTTCGCCACTACTCCGCGATCTCGGACGCCTCCCGCCTTCCGATCCTCGTGTACAACGTCCCCGGCCGGACGGGGACCGATCTCGAGGTCGAGACGGTCCTGCGGCTCGCGGAGGTCCCCAACGTGGTCGGGTTGAAGGAGGCCTCGCCGAATTTCGGCAAGATCGCGCGCCTGATGACGGTTGTCCCTCCGGATTTCGCGGTGTTCTCGGGCGACGACTCGACCGCCCTGGCCCTGATCGCCCTCGGCGGCCGGGGGCTGATCTCGGTCGCTTCGAACGAGATTCCAGGAGAGATGCGGACCCTGGTCGCGCGCGCCCTGGAGGGCGACTGGAGCGCGGCCCGCAAGCTGCAGGCCCGGTGGCTGCCTCTGATGGAAATGAACTTCTGGGAGTCGAGCCCGGGACCCGCGAAATGCGCTCTTTCCCTGATGAAGAAATGCGGGGAGACCCTCCGCCTTCCGCTGGCGCCCGTACGAGACGAGACGCGGCGTCGGATCGAGGCCGTCGTGATCGGCTTGAAGCTCGCCGGCAAACGCAGCGGCGGCCGGCGATGAGCGCGGAACGCGGGGCGGGCACGCTCGCGGAAAGAGTGGCGGAGGCCGCGGAGTTTCCGGAAGGGCATTCCTCCGACGGGCTCCGGGCGCTGTTTCGCGAGCTGAAGGCCGGCTTGAACGACGGATCGATCCGCGCGGCGACGCGCGAGGACGGACGGTGGACGGTCCATCCGTGGGTCAAGCAGGGCATCCTCCTGGGGTTCCGGATTGGAGGTCTCGTTCGGGCGCTCGCCGCTTCGGACTTCCCGTTCTTCGACAAGGACACGATGCCGTTGAAGCGGTTCGAGGGTTCGTCTCGCGTTCGGATCGTGCCGGGGGGGACGGCCGTGCGGGATGGCTGTTACATCGGCCCCGGCGTGACCATCATGCCGCCGGCGTACGTCAACGTCGGCGCTTACGTCGGTGCGGGCACGCTCATCGATTCCCACGCCCTCGTCGGCTCCTGCGCGCAGGTGGGAGAGCGGGTCCACATTTCCGCGGGGGCCCAGATCGGGGGGGTGCTCGAGCCCGTCGGGCAGCTTCCGGTGATTCTCGAGGACGACGTGCTCGTCGGCGGCAACTGCGGAATCTATGAGGGGGCGATCGTCCGCGAAGGAGCGGTCCTCGCGTCGGGGGTCATCCTGACCGGCGGCACCCCGGTGTACGACCTCGTCCGCGGAGAGGAGTACCGGCGCGCCCCGGGGCGCCCGCTCGAGATCCCGGCGCGGGCGGTCGTCGTGCCGGGTGCGAGAAGGGTCGAGGAAGGTCGCGGGCGCGAGTGGGGTCTCTCGCTCCAGACGCCCGTGATCGTCAAGTACCGCGACGAGAAGACGGACGCCTCGACGGCGCTGGAAGATGTGTTGAGATGAAGGAGTTGGGAGTTTTCAGTTTTCAGTCTTCAGTTGTCAAGCCTCGTACTCTCAACCCTGAACTTTAAACTCCGAACTCTCGACTATTCCGGAGCTGACATGAGCGGACCAACGAAACCGGACGGAACTCACTGGGACACGGCGGCGATCCGGCAGGAGCGCGAAGACGGCTGGTTCCGCGCGCACGAGGCTGAGATGATCGAGGCCGCCCGACTGCGCCGGGCCGAGGCCGCGAGCCGGCTGACCGGAGTCCAGAGCGCCACGGCCGGCCGCCGCTGTCCCCGCGACGGGGACCAGATGGAGGTCGATCGCGTCGAGGAAACCGAGGTCGACCGGTGTCCGACCTGCGGGGGAATTTTCTTCGATCGCGGAGAGCTCGAGACGCTCCTGCTCCGTCACGAGAGCCACCGCCGCGGGTTCTTTCGCCGGCTTCTCGGGTTCGAGAAGGACTAGCGGACGGAATTCGCGGGCGCGGTGAGTTCCCGCTCGTGTTCCTGGCAGCTGTGGGCTGACTCTTGAGCGGGGGCCTCGGCCGCCATCGGCCGGGCGGCCTCGCCCCCGGAGCCGCGCGGTGTGCGCGCTCCCTTGGGCAACGGTGGGCTGATCTTGAAGCGGGGGC
>JBDUBP010000041.1:0-3161 GCA_040004075.1 Acidobacteriota bacterium
GTTCTCGGTTCTCGGTTCTCGGTTCTCGGTTCTCAGTTTTCGCGACGCTCCGCTCTGAACTCTCGACTCTCAACTTTCTACAGCGCTCACCTCGTGCTGCGAGATGTTCAGGATCAGACCCGCGGCGATCCAGGAGGCGACGAGCGAGGAGCCGCCGTAAGAGACGAAGGGAAGCGGGATCCCCTTCGTGGGGACCAGCGCCAGCACCACGCTCACGTTGATGAAGGCCTGGACGACGAGAAGCGCCGTCGCTCCCGCCGCCAGATACGAGGCGAAGGCGTCGGGAGCCCGCCGGGCGACCCGAAGACCGCGCCACGCGACGATCCCGAAGCAGACCACGACGGCGACGGCGCCCAGAAATCCCAGCTCTTCCCCGACGATGGCGAAGATGAAGTCCGTGTGCGGATAGGGCAGGAAGAAGAGCTTCTGCTTCCCGCCGCCGAGCCCGTTTCCGGAAAGACCCCCGGCCCCGACGGCGATCAGCGACTGGATCGCCTGGAAGCCCGCGCCGAGCGGGTCCGCTTCGGGCTTCAGAAACGACAGGAGCCGGGCGCGCCGGTAACTGGCGGAAAAGGCGAGCGCGGCCAGCAGGGGCACGAGCCCCGCCGCGCCGATGGCGAAAAAGCGGGCGCGGACGCCGGAGAGCCAGAACAGGACCGTGCAGAGCATCACGTAGCACACGGCCGTTCCCATGTCGGGCTCCAGGATCACGACCCCGGCGGCGGCCCCCGTAAAAACCAGCGAAGCGACCATCGCGCGCTCGGGGTCGCCGGTGCTCTGGACCTTCCGCGCCAGGAGGGAGGCGAGGACCAGCGCGAGACCGATCTTCAGCATCTCGGAGGGCTGGAGCATCACGGGTCCCAGGGACAGCCACCGCCTCGCGTTGTTGATCGGCGGATGAAAGAGAGCGCCGACGCAGAGGAGCCACGCGAGCCCGAAAGTGCCATAGACGACCCAGGGCCGCGAGAACTTCCGGTAGTCCGTCCGGTACACCACGAAGGCGCCAATCCCCCCGACGACCAGGGCGATGAGCTGTTTGACCAGGTACCGGTAGGGATTGCCGCCGCTCTGCGCCGCGGAGACTGCCGAGGCGCTGTAGATCATGACGCACCCGAAGAGGGAGAGCGCGATCAGCGCCGCGAACAGGACCTTGTCGCTCGTCAACTTACGCGCCATGGGAATACCGGAAGGCGGAAGGCGGAAGGCGGAAGGCGACGGTCGCCCCGCCGACCGACACGGATCTGTTTCGACGTTTCATGATTTTTTTCCCGTTTCCGGTTTCCCGTTTCCTGATCCCCGTCCGGCTGCCGCCTCCCCCCTGCCCCCTATCGTGCCCGCCATGCGCCTCGCGAGCGCGGCGAAGTGCTCGCCGCGCTCTTCGAAATTGGAGTATTGATCGAAGGAGGCGCAGGCCGGCGACAGAAGGACCGTATCGCCGGGACGGGCAATCTCCGCAGCGCGCGCGACGGCGCGGTCCATCGTCCCCGCCCGCTCGCTCGCGACCGCATCGCCGAACGCCGTCTCGATGACCGGCGCGGCCTCACCGACCGTCAGGACCCGCCGGGCGGCGCGCTTCACCAGCGGGAGCAGCGCGGAGAAGTCGCCGTGCTTATCCCGCCCGCCGAGAATCAGGATGACGGACGCGGGCGCGCATCCCTCGAGCGACTTCTTCGTCGCGTCGACGTTGGTTCCCTTCGAGTCGTTGACCCAGCGGACGCCGCCCGCTTCGGCGACGAGCTCGGTCCGGTGCGGGAGCCCCTGGAATCCCGTGAGGCCTCCCCGGATGGCGTCGGGCGGCACCCCGAGGCACTCCGCGGCGCCGAGCGCGGCCAGCGCGTTCTCGACGTTGTGAGCGCCCGGGAGGGACAGCTCGTCGGCGGCGAGGACGCGGCGGGGGCCGCCCGAGACGTCCGAGAAGATCGAGCCGCTCTCGAGCCAGGCCCCGCCCGGGGCCTCACCGGCGCGGGAAAACGGCACACGGCGCCCCCGCGTCGCCGCGGCGAACGCGATCGGGTCGTCCGCGTTGACGACGGAGAAGTCCCCGGGGGCCTGGCGCGCGAACACGCGTTCCTTGGATGCGGCGTACTCCGTAAAATCCGCGTAGCGGTCGAGGTGGTCCGGAGTTACGTTGGTCAGGACCGCCACGTCGGGCGCGAACCACTCGACGGTGTCGAGCTGGAACGACGACACCTCGCAGACGAAATCCCGCGGCGCCCGCTCGGAGAGAAACGCGGAGAGCGGCACGCCGATGTTCCCCGCGAGCGCGACGGGGCGCCCCGAGCGCCTCAGGATGTCGGCGATCCAGGCCGTCGTCGTCGACTTGCCGTTGGTCCCCGTGATCGCGACCCAGCGGTTGGTCCCCTCGACTTCCGCCTCGGCGATCTCCCACGCCAGCTCGAGCTCGCCCGAGACCGGTATCCCGCGGGAACGCGCTTCCGCCACGGCACCCGCGGAGAGGGGGACGCCGGGAGAAAGCGCGAGCCATCCGGCGCCGTCTAAAAATCCCTCTGCCGGGCCGCCGAAGAAGAGCCTTGCCCCCCGCGCTCTGAGCTCGTCGAGACCCTCGAAGGCCGACTCCGGAGCCCGATCGCCGATCGCGACCTCGATGCCTCGATCGAGCAGGGCGCTCGCGAGCGCGCGGCCGCTTCGGGCGAACCCCAGGATCGCGACCCGCTGCGGGAGAATCCGGCCGGAGGGAAGGGGCCGCGCCGTCATCTGAGCTTCAGGGTCGAGAGGCCGAGCACCGCGAAGAGAATCGAGAGGATCCAGAACCGGATGATGACGCGCGACTCGGCCCAGCCGGCGAGCTCGAAGTGGTGGTGGAGCGGCGCCATCCGGAAGACGCGTTTTCCTCTCGTCTGGAAGGAAGCCACCTGAACGATGACCGAGAGCGCCTCCAGGACGAAGAGGCCGCCCACGATCGCGAGCAGGACTTCGTTCTTCGTCATCACGGCGACCGCGGCGATCCCGCCGCCGAGAGGCAGGGAGCCCACGTCGCCCATGAAGACCTCGGCCGGATGACAGTTGAACCAGAGAAATCCGAGAGAGGCGCCCACGATGGCGCCGCAGAAGACGGTGAGCTCGCCGCTCTGGGGAACGAACGGAATCTGGAGGTACCGCGCCGCCACTGCGTTGCCGGTGATGTACGCGAGGATGGCGTA
>JBDUBP010000102.1:0-10641 GCA_040004075.1 Acidobacteriota bacterium
AATATCGACCCGAAGCAGGTCGGCCGCGCCGTGACGGCCCGCACGAAGGCGATCATCCCGGTGCACCTCTACGGCCGTCCGGTGGATCTCGAGGCGATTCTTGCGATCGGCGCGGACCGCAAGATCCCGGTCATCGAGGACGCCTGTCAGGCGCACGGCGCGCGCTACCGCGGCAAGCGGATTGGCGGCTTCGGCTTCGCGGCGGCGTTCAGTTTCTACCCGGGGAAGAACCTGGGCGCGTACGGCGAAGGCGGCGCGCTCACGACGAACGACGACCGGGTCGCGGAGCTCGCGAAGACTTTGCGCGACCACGGTTCGACGCGCCGCTACTACCACGACCTCGTCGGCTGGAATTACCGGATGGACGGCTTCCAGGGCGCCGTGCTGCGCATCAAGCTGCGGCACCTCGAGGAATGGACGGCGCGGCGCATCGCGATCGCGCGCCTGTACCGGAAGCTGCTGGCGGGATCGCGCGTCGTCATTCCGGAGGACAGCCCGGACGCCGAGACGATCTACCACCTCTTCGTCGTGTACGTCGAGAACCGCGACGCGGTGCGGACCGCGCTCGAGGCGAAGGGGGTGCAGACCGCGATCCACTATCCGGTCCCGGTGCACCTGCAGAAGGCTTACGCCGACCTGGGCCACCGACCGGGCGCGTTCCCCGACACGGAGTGGGCCGCGGAGCGGGCGATCAGCCTGCCGCTCTTCCCGGAGCTGACGGACGAGCAGGTCCGCTACGCGGCGGAGGCGCTGGTCGAGGTGGCGGGGAAGAAATAGCCGGCAGCTGTCCGATCGCAGCTGTCAGCCGGAGATCGATCGGAGGTTACAGCGGCACGCCCCGCTTTGAGCCGCGCCTTCTCATCCCCCCGCCCGTGACTCCGAGCGCGGCGAGCGCGATGAGCGTCAGGTCGCGGGGGAAGCGGTAGCGCGCTCCGGCGAAGAAGTCTCGGAGTCGTTCGCCACGCCCACGCCGACTCGCCGCGTCCTCACCGCGCCTGCGGTCCTTCGGCGGCTCGCGGGGACATCGCTGACACTGGCCGCATTCGAAGGCGGCCGGTCGGTTGCGCCGGGATGCGTGGTCCGTCCGCGGATCGCATATCCTCCCGGAAACACTCGAAGGAGGCCTCATGCGATCGCTACCGAAATCGCGGCTGCAGGTCCTGTCCGCCCTCCTGGTTCTCGCCGCTCTGGCCGCCGGCTGCACGGGGAAGCTCACGGCGGAGAACTACACCAAAGTCGCCAACGGGATGACATCGGCCCAGGTGGAAGCGATCCTCGGGCCGGGGACCGAGCAGGCGAGCTCCGGCGTCGCAGTGCCGGCAATGCCCGCGGGCGTGCCGCCGGCTGGCGCGGCGGCGGGGATCGGAGCGCCGGGCACGACCGTCACGACGAAGGTGCTCGTGTGGCGCAAGGGTAGCAAGATGATCACCGCGACGTTCATGAACGATCAGCTCTTGGCGAAGACGCAGGTGGGGTTGGATTAAGGGCGGGAAGTCTTGCACCTCTTCGGCTTTCTGTCCGTCTCCCCCTTCGCCTTCGCATTCTGTTCCCTGTCCCCGGGCTCGGGGAGAGGGGCAGGGTGAGGGGCATCTCCTTCTCGCGCGAACCTGTCTGGCTCGATGTGCCACCCCTCACCCCGGCCCTCTCCGCCGGCGCGCGGGGAGAGGGAGCAGAGACAGCGCTCGGGGGCGGCGGCGATAAGGGTGACTACAGGTATCGATCCCGCAGGATCCCGACGTGGTGGTCGAGATGGCCGGCGGCGATGTAGGCGAGCGACCGCACGGTGAATGGATTGTCGCTCGCGATCCCTTTCCGCATCCACGCGTCCGGCGCGAGGTTCCGGAAGAAGGCGACGGTAGCGAGCCGCACCGCGCGCAGCTCGTCCTTGTGGTCCGCCCAGGAGATCTCGTGCGCGCCCGCGTAGGTGGCGGCGACGTCCTGATCGAAGCCCGGCAGCGGCGTGTCGTTGCCGCGGGCGAACCAGAACGCGCGGGAGAGAAAGACGCGCTCCGTGTCGTTCACGTGATTCAGGAGCTGCCGCATGCTCCACTTGCCGGGCGCGTAGCGTTGGATCGACTTCTCTTCCGGGATGGCCGAGAGCACAGCAAGCGTCTCGTCGAGCTGCTCGTCCAGGCGCTGCACGATGTCGCAGGCGGGGATGCGATCGATGTAGCGGAAGTAATAAGGCGCCGCTTCGTCGCGGCCGGGCGCTTCGTGCATCGCGCGATTCTATCGCCGCGGCGGCCGCGGACGAGTCATCGACTCGTCCCTGCGGAACAGCCCGACATCCCCTCCGGGCGGCCGTTCGTCGAAAGGGCGTGAGCCGCGAGGGAGGAAGAGCTACGCTCGTCGGCTCGGAAAACGCATGACGAGACGCAGATCCCTGCCGGCATTTTTCTTCCTGCTGGCGCTCGGCAGCGCGACGGCCGGTTCCCGGGCGGACGAATTTCCGGTGGCCGGCTCTCCCGAGGCCCGCGGCCGCCGGATCGTCGACTCCGCCGTCGACGCGCTCGGAGGCGCGGCTCGGCTCGCCGCTCTCGACGACTGGATGGTCGAGGGAGCGGGCCGCGAGAATCTCTCCGCCGAGCTCCAGGGCCTCTCGCCGGCGCGGCCGACGTGGCGGACTCACGAGGAAAAGGTCGCGGTCCGCAGAACCGCCGGCTCGGTCGCGTGGGAGAGGCGCACTCCGCGCAACGACATGAGCCTGCGGTGGCGGCGCTTCATCTACACCGCGGACGCCTCGGGAGTCGTGGACTGGACGGCGCGCCGCGGCCGCATGGGGACGCCAGGGATCGGATCGCCGGCGCCGGAGCGCGACGCGCTGATGCGGCGTGTTCCGCACGTTCTCCTGCTGGACCTGACCCGCCGCGCAGTCCGCATCGCCGCGGCGGGCGAGCGCTCCTTCGACGGTGCGCCGCATGACCTCGTCGAAGCGAGCCTGCCGGACGGGACGTCGCTGACGCTCGCGTTCGAGAGACACCCGGTCGTGCTCGCGCGCGCCGAGTATCGCGCGATCGTTCCAGGCCTCGGGGAGGTTCCGATCGCGTGGACGTGGCGCGGATGGAGAACGAGCCCGACCGCCGGGCTCGCCCCCTCCGGTCACACGATTGACGTCGGGGCCGCGCGCTTCCAAAAGGTCGCGTACTCCCGGTACGAAGCGGGCGCGGCGGACGCGGCCGCGATGATGGAGGTGCCGGCGGAGATCTCGAAGGCGCCGCCGGCGACGACTCCTTCTCCCCCGCCCGCCCCCGGCGGCCCGGCGACGGGCGAGGTCGCGCCCGGTGTTCACGTCGGCGAGGTCCGGGGATTTCTGACGATGTTCGTCGAGCTCCCGCGATTCGTCGTTGTCTTCGACGCGCCGGCGTCGGGGATCGGCCTCGAGTCGATCCCGGCGTCGGGCCGGGGCTCGACGGACCTCGTCACGGGCGAGTTTCTCGCGCTCGTCGAGAAGACGTGCCCCGGAAAACCGATCCGGTACGTCGTCGTCAGCCACCACCACTACGACCACGCGGGCGGGATCGCGGGATTCGCGAAGCCGGGCGTGACGTTTCTCGTGTCGCCGGGCGACGCGGCCCTCGCGCGGCGCGCGCTCGCGGCTTCGAGCCCTCGCGCAGGGCGGCCGGCCCCGAAGGTCGAGGTGGTGTCCTCCCGGCGCGGGATCTCCGACGGCGGGCACCGGCTCGACGTGATTCAGATCGGCCGCAATCCTCACACCGACGAGAACCTCATGGTGTGGCTGCCGAGGGAGCGGATCGTCCTGGAAGGCGACCTCTTCTACTACGAGGAGGGCGCGCGCTTTCCGCCCTCGGGGCGCGAGACTATGAACCGTTTCTTCGCGGGCTGGCTGGCGGAGAAGGGGATCTATCCCCGCGCGATCTACGGCGTGCACTACCGCGGGGCGGCGGGTCCTGAGGCGCTCGAGCGCGCCCGTGAGCACGCCGCGGAGTCCCGGCCCGCGGCGCGGTGAATCAGAGCGCGAGCTCCCACGTCTCGGCGACGAGGTCGTGGCCGAAGCTGTGGTGCGGCTCTTCGCCTATCAGGCGGAAGCCCGCCTTCTCGTAGATGTGGCGGGCCGCGGCGAGGTTGCTCTGCGTCCAGAGGACCATCCGCTCGTACCCCGCGGTGCGCGCGAACGCGATGCATTCCGCGACGAGGCGCGCTCCGAGGCCGAGACCGCGCGCGTCGGGCTCGACGTACAGGAGCCGCAGCTTGGCCTGCTCCTTCGGAACACGCCCGCCCTGGTCCGAGACGATCCAGTCGTAGAACTCCCTGGCGTCGTTCTCGGGCCCCTCGAGCCCGGCCAGAGCGGGATCAAAATAGTTCTTGATCCCTACGACGATGGCCCAGTCGTCCTTGGCCACTACGTCGGATATTGCTGATGAACGAAATTCTTGTCCGTCGCCGATAGATTCGTGTTCAGGCCCGCCGCAAATTTGGGGTCCGTGACCCACGACGCCGGAATCGGATACATCATGATGGAAGTGGGGTCGACCTTGGTGTAGTTCGTCTCCGTCTTCGAGTAGGCGTCGAACATGTTGTGGTCGATCGTGGCGGTATCCCAGTTGTTGGGCGGACCGCCGAGGTCACGGTAGACGTTCGGTTTGCTCCAGGGAATTGCCGAGCCGGGGTTTTGATGCTCATGAATGAGGCCGAGTGCATGCCCGAACTCGTGCAGCACGACGCGGCGCAACTCATCGTCGGTGCTCGCGGGGTCAGCAGCCGAAGTTCATCGACGGCTGGTTCTGTGGCACCGTACGGCACGACGTCCCGATCGTTGACCACGAACCCGAATACTTGAACGAGACGCGCACGTCGGCCTTCTTCGGATCATTCACGAAGACAATCTTGAGGTTCGTCGTATCGGGCGCCGTCCAAGCCTTGACCACATCTTTTATTCTCTGCTGGACCGAGCCATCGCCGTCGATAAACGCAACGTTGATCGTCGAGCCCTTGTACCACTTGTTCTTCTTCACCAACGCGGCTCTGCTCGTACCCGCGTTCGGATCATCGCCGGGATCCCAGACGAAGCACCACTGATTGGGGTTTTCGCCTCCCGCCATGTGTTCCTCCTTTTAGACGAGAACTCGCATTTTCTGCCTTGCGTATCGATTCGGGCGCCTATTGGAACAGGTGAAGAAGCGGATCGAGCCACCCGATTAGGGGCTGCGCGATCTGGGGAAACTGCGTGACGATCAGGGTGATCACCGGAGCCGCCGCATATGTCAGGACCTGGCGAAGGACTCCGCCGCGGAAGAGGTTGACCTGGCCGGGTGTCGTGTTTCCGATCTTGCTCAAAACCGTGTCCCGATCCATCTGAACGAAGACGATGATCGTCCAGGCTGTCAGCAGCGAAATGAGCGACCAGATCAGCACGTAGACGGACCGCTGCGGCTGAAACTCGAAACCTCCCAGCCCGAGCAACAGGACGACGGTGCCCGTCGTCGTCGCGATGAGGCTATTTCGGATCTGCGCAAAGACGTATCGAATGAAACCGATGCTGTGCAGCACGATGTAGTCCTGGCGCTCCTGCTGTAAGGACTCGATCGCCGCCGTCGCCGCGGTCACCCTGGAGCCGCGGATGAAATCGGACTTGAAAGGCTGTTGCATGAGATATGCGGCGATGTCCAGTCGCCGCAGCGCCTCGACTCTGGCGGCTCTCTCCCTCTCGATCCATCCTTCGGCCATTCCCTGAAGGGCTTCGACAAGAGCCTCGTCCGTGAGCCGCGAATGCCGGATCAGCGCGGCCGCTCCTTCGGGCAGCAAGATGTCGAGGTCCGGCCGGCAGCACATCTGACGGAGGCGGCGCGCGAGACCGAGAACCGTCGAGTAGCTCTGGCGTTTCTTGTCCCCGAAAGCGCGCATGGCGCCCCATTCCACCTCCTGGCTGAACCGTTCGAAGGTCGAAAGCATCTGACTCATGTTGTGCCGTTGCAGAATTCTCCGAAGCGCGTACCACAGCGAAAGAAATCTCGTGAAAGACGCGACCACGGACAGAAGAAGCAGGGAAAAGAGCGCGGAAAATACGTACCCCCAGGGAGGCGATTCGCAGACCGGTTCCAACCAAATCAGGATGACCGTCAGCAGAGGCAAGACCAAGACGAGGAAAGGACCCCAGAGCCAGGGTGTACTGGGAATTGGCTGTCGGATCAAGGTTTCGATGTCGCGATACAGGGGAGCGGCCGTGCCCACGGAGGGATCCACGCTCTGGAAGCCCGCGTAGAAGGCGCGGCTCGGCCTCCAGCTGTCGTGAATGTGAAGTCTTCTCAATTGAAACGAGATCGAGGCGAGCAAGCCGACTCCGATCACGAAAGGGCCGACCAGCGGCGAGAGCCCGCCGGGACCGCTCGAAAGCCTCAGGAATTGCAGAAGCAACCGATCGGCTCGAGGAAAATCAGAGGCAAGCTCCAAAAGATAGGAATTGGAATAGTAGAGACCGATGACCGCCGCGACCGCGGCGGCGCCACAGAGCAGAAGCCGGAAAGGAAGCGTGACCGGGTATCGACGTCCTGGTCCGCGGGCGGAGTCGCCGGACCTGCCGGAAGGTAAGGTCTCCAACGGGAACTCATCCGTCGGAAACCGGGGGCTCGGGCGGGGAGGCTCTTCGGGCGCCGGAAGGCCGCTCCCGATCCTCCAGACGACGAAGACGAGTGAGATTCCGATCAGCAGACTGACGGCGGGAAGCCAACCAACGACTGCTTGCATGATCCGCTCTTCGCCGCTCTGAAATACGAGAAGACTTCCCCAATAACCACGCGGCGCCACAAACGCCCGGCGCGCCGCGAACGGAAACAGGTACACGCTGGCGAGCGCGAGCCACAGCCACGTCGTCAGGATCACGAAGGCGGTCATGAACACGTACCATTGCCGGCGATCACGAACGGACGACCGAATCAGCGGCCGAAACAAGGGATTCGTCTGCAGGAAGCGCCGGCGCCGTTCCGTCCAGGGGGCGAAACCCGCCAGACAGTTGACGTAGAGCAGAAGCAGGAGGCAGGTGCCGAGATAGGTCAGAAATCGAAACGGCGCGGGCACCCGAATCCGCGAGGCGAAGCCGCGGATCTCCGGAGGGAGGGACCGCGGCAGTCTCCAGGCCGGCAGGGTCAGGATCGGGGCGTCGCTGGATTTGGAGTCGTAGTCGCGAAGCGCGGCGACCGGAATGAGTCGATCCTGTCCGACCGCCGATATCCAGACCGCGGGGGCGCGGCGGTCTCCTCGGGCCCCGGAAACGTAGTCGAAGACGGGCGGAGTCGTCTCCGGGGTGGGACTTCTCTGCAGTGCGATGACCGCCGCGTTGTAGATCCCCTCCTCAACGTCGGTGCTGAACTGCATCCGGGTCCACGGCATCTTCGTTGGATTCGGCGACGGGGTGAACAGCTGTTGCGTCTCCGTCGACAAGGGATAGCTCGAGACGACGAGCATGCCGCGCAGGAAGGGGAACTCCCGCGGATGGGTGTAGAGCAGGTTCGCCTCGAACGTGAACAGGGACATCGAGTGAGCGTAGGTCTTGACTCGTTCCGCGAAGAAGAGCTTGTCGCGGACGTCGGTGAGAAACAGGCCGACGTGCCGGATCCGCTCGCGAGTGAGTGTGGCGAGGAGACGATTCACGTTCATTTCGCTGAGCGGCGCGCTCATCGAGCCAAAGGAGCGGATGGAATCGGTCGGATTGCCCGACTCGTCCAGTCGCAGATCCAGGGCCAGCGAGGGGATCCGGAGGCCCTTGGCCGGAGGACCAGGCGCGTTGGAGCTGCGCGACTGCTCGAGGGCGCTCCGAACATCCGCAGTCCCGCTCGGGACCGGAAGGAGTAGCCGCCAGCGCGGCGGCTCGGGCGGCTGCTTGGGCGACGGCTTGGGCGGCTGCTCGGATGGAGCCGAGCTCCCAAGGCCATAAAGCGAGTCGGCCTCGGTCAGCAGAGCGATCTCGCCGTAGCGCCATCCCAGCTGGTCGACGAAGTAGCCCAGAGCGGACCGCAGGGCGAGGTGGTCCGGAACAACGGTGGCCTGAAACCGAACGCTTCCGATCCCGCAAACGGGCTTCACCGAACCGAGAATCGTTTGCACCTTCTCGCTCGTGGCAGACCCCGACAGGAAGTTGAGAGGGCGAAGGCGAAGGGAGGGCTTCTCCCTGCACGATCCCATCAAGGCGAGGCGAATCGATTCTGCCGTTCCGGAGAAGGTCGGTCCGACGATGTCGATGGAACCCTGCCGACGATCCACGACGTCTGGCCTGCTGGAAAGGAAGAGCGAGACGGTCTCGAGCGCGACCAGAAATGCCTTCTTCTGAACGCCGGTGATATGGCTCTCCCCGACGAGAAAAACCACCAGGAGCGTGTTCGGAGGTTCGGGCGACCGGAAGAGCAACACTCCGGGCTGCCTTGAATGGGAACTACCGGACCCGGTCGCCGGTTCTTCCTCCGCCCGCGGCTCCTCGGCGGAGAGGGAGCTGGCGGCGGCTTTCCGCACCGGCTGTTGCGACGCCCTGGCGTCGTCCTGCCACGGAAGCCAGTGCCGATCACGAAGCCAGCCCACCGAAGATGCTGCTCGCTCGATGGCGCTGAGCGACTGATCGAAGGCTGCGCCGATCTGGGAGTCGAGGGGGTCGGGCACCAGGGAGATGGCAAAGCGGAGCTTGTAGTCCATTCCGCTCGCGGCCTCAGAAAGCCGGGCGATGGTCTGCTCCACGGATGTTCCTGAAGAAGAGCGGTCCGACTCGCCGGTCGTGAAGAACGTCTGAATGACTCGGAGCGGGGCGAGGATGTCGTTGGTCTCGGCGGATCTTTTCCCACCGGCGGCCTCCTCCGGCTGTTTCCGGCTCGCTCGTCCGGGCAGAGCACGAGTACCGGCCCCGGCTGCCGACTGGCGGTCACCGGCAAGAGGGCCGACGACGGCGAGACCGACGACTCCGCAGAGCGTAGCGAGGGTTCCCCCGACTCGGGTTACTCTGGGCATTCGATCAGGAAGAGATGGCGACGGAGTCGGTCATGGCTCGAGCGGGATCGGCTCGCCAGCCGCCATCCGCAAAGTCAGGACAGACGATTCCCGGTCGAGAGTCACTCTTCAAATCCTCAAAGAGGTAATCGCTTGCAAGGGACAGCCGGGCTATAAGTTTCTCCGTTTCGAAAGAGGGCCCGGAAGTCGAGGCAACCGGCGGCCGGGGCGCAGCGGAAAGCCGGGATGAATGGAAACGCCGGGATCGCGGAGCGCAAGGCGCCACCCTCGCTGGGGGCGGCAATCGTCGAAGCTACCTCGAGGCCCGAACCTCGGTGATCGCCCTCCTGCGGTCGCCCTTTCTTTGGTTCGCGACGCGGCGGCGGTCTTCCGGGGCCGGCGGGGCGACGGTTGCCTTGGTCAACTATTTTGTGAGAGTCGATTCCGTGAAATCGAACGGCGTGGCGCTCGTGCCTCGGTGAAACCCTTTTGAGACCGATTCCTCCGACGAGACCCCGGAAGATCGAAGCCCGCCGCGGCCTCGGTAGCAGCCACGCCCCGGAGTAGGTCCGCCGGTGGCTTTCTTCCAGGGCGGGGCGTCTGGCTTAGTGTATAATAAAGACCTGACCCCACGGTTCAGGTGCGCTCTGCATGGCGATGAATACGACGGCGCTCTGACGGCGACGCAATGGAAGCATCCTTCGGTTGGCTCGTGGCAGAAAAACTACGCCAGGCCGTCACTTGACGGGAAGCTGAAAGAGAACTCGGTCATCATCCTCAGCCACGCCCCGGAGTAGGTCCGCCGGTAGGCTTCTTCCAGGGCGGGGCGTCTGGCTTAGTGTATAATAAAGACCTGACCCCACGGTTCAGGTGCGCGTCCAGAGGAGGTCCCAGGCTTCGCGGCGCTCGGCGAAGGCGGTGATCCGGCCGGAGGGGTCGCGCTGGAAGACGTAGCGGTAGCGGGGGCGGCCCGGGGTGAAGAGGACGTCCGGCGCCTCGGCTCGCAGCTCCTTCGCGTCCCGGCCGGTCTGCTGGCCTTCGAGGCCGTCGCCCTTGCGGCGGATCTCGTAGCCGATTTCGGGAGCGAGCGCGTAGCGGCCGCAATACTCGTCCGCCTTCGCGGAACCGAGAGTGATGGCCGGCGGGTCGGTCCGGAGGGCGAGCACCTGCGAGGAAAGCAGCCGCCACCCCCCGGCGGTCTTCCACCACGTGTCAGTGCTGCGGTACTGACAGTGAAGCTTGTGGCCGTGATAATCCTCATGCTCGTCGGACACGTACGTCGAGATGGCCATCGGGCCGCGGACCCGCGCCTTGAAGTCGGTGACGCGGATGTCGCCCGTGACGCCGGCAGGCATCGGCTTGAGCTGCTCGAGAAGCGCCTTCCGGTCGGAGACCTGGCCGTCCTCCGCCGTGTAGACGCAGTCCTGGTGAACGTATTTTTCCCAGACCGAAATCTTCCCGGGGACGATCGCGTCGAGCATCTCCTGCGTCTGGGTCTGAAGAATGGCCGAAATGGCGTCTTCCTGCGCCTTCGTGACGGACGAGGCGGCCTCCCGTTTCAAGGCGCCTGGAAGGAACGCGGCCGCCCCGAGCGTCAGGGCGCGGCGCCGATCGATCGTCATGGAGACCTCCTGCTGCTCACGCAAATTCGCTGGCGCCGGCGAGGATATCGGACTAACGGCAGCCGGGTCTGCCAGTCCCCTCGCCTCGCACCCT
>JBDUBP010000193.1:0-3157 GCA_040004075.1 Acidobacteriota bacterium
TCGGACCTCTCCGACCGCGTCGATCTCCTGCGCGCCGTCTTCTATTTCGGCTACAAGTTCAACGATCGTTTCCTCTTCAACTCCGAAGTCGAGTACGAGCACGCGTCGACGGGGGAGGGAAGCGAGGAAAAGGGAGAGGTCGCCGTCGAGTTCGCGTACCTCGACTACCTCTTGGGAAAGAAACGCGCGACGGGAATCCGCGCGGGACTCGTCCTCGTCCCCATGGGATTCGTCAACGAGCTGCACGAGCCGCCTGTCTTCCTCGGGGCGAGCCGGCCGGAGGTCGAGCAGCGGATCCTCCCGACGACCTGGAGCGAGCTCGGCGTCGGCGTGTTCGGCCAGGGCGGGCCTCTCGCCTACCGCGGATACGTCGTCAACGGCCTGGACGCCGCCGGCTTCTCGGCCGGCGAGGCGATCCGGGGCGGGCGGCAGGAAGGCTCGAATGCGCTCGCGGAAAGCGTCGCCGTAACAGGACGCGTCGATTACGTGGGACTGCCCGGGGTCGTCGCCGGAGCCTCCGGGTACGCGGGGGGCTCGGGACAGGGGCGGGAAATCGAAGGGCGCCGCCTCCGCGGCCGGGTCTCGCTCTTCGATCTGCACGCCGAATGGCGCTGGCGCGGGGTCCAGACGCGGGCTCTCTACGCGCGCGGCACGGTCGGCGACGCCGCCCGGATCAACGCGCTCTCGGGGTTGACCGGAGAGGGCTCGGTGCCTGAGGTCTTTTCGGGGGCGTATGCCGAGGCCGGCTATGACGTGCTCTTTCGCCGCGGCGGGGATTCGTCGCTGGTGCCGTTTTTCCGATACGAGCGCCTGCGGACGCAGCAGCGGGTTCCCGCCGGGTTCGAGAGGGATCCCGCCAATGACGTGCGGCTCTGGACCTTCGGGCTCCAGTTCAAGCCGATCCCGCAGATTGTCCTGAAGGCCGACTACCAGGATTTCGACGATCGTGCCCGGTCTTCGACCGATCGTTGGAACGTCGCGCTGGGGTGGCTGTTTTGAGGCAAGACATCGGAGCCGGCGAACGGCGACCGGCGACCGGCGAAGGGCGGCGAACGGGACACGCGGCCGCGACGCGGTTCGTCCTGGCTTTTCTTTTCGCGACGCCCCTGGGCGCGGTGCCGATTTACGAAACGCGCGATCAGGCTCTCGCCCGCGCGTTCCCGCCCCCGGCCACCATCGAGCGCCGCACTCTTTATCTGACGCCCGACCAGCGCGCCCGGGCAAGCCAGGAGGCCCGCGCGAAGGTCGAATCCTCGCTCGTCGTGGCGTACGCGGGCAGAGGCGCTTCCGGTCTCCTGGGGACGGCCTACTTCGACACCCATCCGGTCCGCGCCGCCTCGGAGACTCTTCTCGTCACGGTCCTGCCCGACGGGTCCGCCGGCGCGGTCGAGGTGGTGGCGTTCGGCGAGCCCGAGGACTACCTTCCGCGCCCCTCGTGGCTGCGCCTCTTCTCGAAGAAACCGCTCGACGACGAGCTCTCGGTCGGGCGCGGGCTGGCGCACGTGTCGGGCGCGACGCTGACGACAAGGGCGATCGCGGCCGCGGTCCGGCGCGTTCTCGCGGTCCACCACGTCCTCTCCGCAGCGCCATGAAGTACATGGAGCGCGGCGGATTCCAGTCGCAGGAGCTCATGCGCTGGACCCTCGGGCTGACCTGTGTCCTCCTGGCCGGATTCTGGTGCACGAACGCGGTGCTGTTCGTTTCGCGGCTCGGCCTGACTCCCGCCTCGATCGCGGCGTACTACCGCGGCTCCGAAGGGGACTTCCGGGCTCCGCGCACGGCGGGCGCGATGCTCGAAGTGACGCACGGCCATCTTCCGATGATGGCTCTCGTCCTTCTTCTCCTGACGCATCTGATGATCTTCGCGCCGTGGTCCCGCCGCGCGAAGATCGCCATGATCGCGACCTCGTTTTTCTCCGCGCTCGTCGAAGAGGGAAGCTCCTGGCTCGTGCGGTTCGTCGATCCGGGATTCGCCTGGTTGAAGCTCCTGTCGTTCCTGACGCTCCAGGGCATGCTGGCGTTCCTTCTCCTCGGGCTCCTTCTGTTCCTCAAAGCCGGAAAGAACGGAGCGCGGACCGAGCCGCGCGTCCGCACGCGCGCGCGCGGGTCCCACGGGCGTCCGGGAGCGCGCCGCGGGCCGGAAGGGACGGAAGAGCGTTGAGCGTCGAGCGTTGAGCGTTTGAGCCCGACTCCTTCGCGAGACGAAAGGCCTTTCCGTTACGCCTCGAGCCGCACCTCGAGAAATCGCCGGCCCAGACGCAGCACGCGGCCCTTTTCCCCCAGGTCCGACAGGATCTTCGCGTTGGGGTCCCGGACGACCTCGCCTCCGGTTTCGGACGCCCGGCGGCCGTAGAGGGAGAGCGCGCCCTCCGCGATCTTGCGCCGGGCTTCTCTCATCGATTCCGCGAGGCGAACCTCGACGAGCACCTTCGCGGCTCCCCAGCCGCGCGCCTCGCCGGAAACGGCCGCCTGCTCGATCTTCTCGGGAAGCTCCCCCTTCGAGAACGCGCGGCGAAAATCGTCCTCGGCCTGCGCCGCGGCGTCCGGCCCGTGGAACTGCGCCGTGATGTTGCGGGCGAGAGCCGCCTTCACGTCGCGCGGATTCAGGCCGCCCGACCGCACGCCTGCCCGCATTGCGGCGATCTCGGCGGAGGGCACGTCGGTCAAGAGCTCCCAGTAGCTCCACATCAATTCATCCCCGATCGACATGAGCTTCCCGAAGATCTCGGCCGGCGGCTCCTGCACCCCGATCGCGTTGCCGAGAGACTTGGACATTTTCTCCGTCCCGTCCAGACCGACGAGCAGAGGCAGCGTCAGCACGACTTGCGGCTCGAGCTTCTCTTCGCGCATCAGGTCGCGGCCGACCAGCAGGTTGAACAGCTGATCGGTGCCGCCGAGCTCCACGTCCGCCTTCAGCGCGACGGAGTCGTAGCCCTGGGCGAGAGGGTAGAGGAGCTCGTGCAGCGCGATCGGCTGCTGGCTCTTCCACCGCTTCTGGAAATCGTCGCGCTCGAGGATCCTCGCAACGGTGATCCGGGAGCAGAGACGGACGAGCCCCTCCGCGCCGAGCGCCGAAAGCCAGCGGCTGTTGAACTCGACGGACGTCGCGGCGGCGTCCAGGATCTTGAAGGCCTGACTCGTGTAGGTCGCGGCGTTT
>JBDUBP010000232.1:0-33059 GCA_040004075.1 Acidobacteriota bacterium
CTCGCCCCAATCCCGCGCACGCGAACCTCGGGTTTCTCTTCGCGGCGAACCGGCGTCTGGAAGCTTGACGGCCATCGAGGCGGAAATCCCGGCGCCCGCCGGGCGTGAGCGGCGGCGAGCTCGCGCGATCTTCCTCGCTATTCTCGTGGCGGGCGCGATTCTGCGCTTCGTCGGTCTCGCCTGGGACGACGCGCACCATCTCCATCCCGACGAGCGGCACATCTCCATGGTCGAGGAAAACCTCGAGGCCCCGAAGAGCATCCGGAACTACTTCGACTCGGCGACCTCGCCGCTGAACCCTTACAACCGCAAGCACGACTCCTTCGTCTACGGCACGCTTCCGCTCTTTCTCACCAGGGCAGTCGCGCACGCGGTGCACAGACCCGGCTATGACGGTGCGTATCTCGTCGGCCGCGCCCTGTCGGCCCTCTTCGACCTCGCCACCGTGTGGCTGACGTACCTCATCGCTCGCCGCTTCGGAGGACGGCGGCCGGCGCTCGCCGCGTCCGCGCTCATCGCCTTCTGCCCGCTTGGGATCCAGCTCGCCCACTACTGGACGGTCGACAGCTTCCTGACGACGTTCGTCGCGGCGACTCTTCTCGGGTCCGTCCGCATCGCGCAGGGGAAATCCTCGTGGGGCGGCGTCGCCGCGACGGGCGCGGTGCTCGGCCTGGCGGTCGCCTGCAAGATCACCGCGCTCGCGCTCTTCGGCGCCGTCGGGCTCGCGCTTCTCGTCGAGGCCGCGCAGGCCGGCCGGGACGTTTCGCGGGCCGCCGCGCGTGTGGTGCTCCGGAGCGTCCTCGCGGCCGCGGTGGCCTACGCGGCGATCCGGGTCGGTCTCCCGTACGTCTTCTCCGGCTGGAGGCTCGACCCCCGCTACGTCCGGGACATGCAGGCCCTGATGTCCCTGTCCAAAAGCGTCGCCGGGTTCCCGCCGGCGCTCCAGTGGGCCGGCCGCACGGTCCTCTTTCCTCTCAAGAACTTCGTCTTCTGGGGCGCCGGGCCGTTCTTCGGGATCGTCGCGCTCGCCGCGTTTGCCGCCGCGCTGCTCACGTCGTGGCGGCGCGAGCGGCGGCCCCTGCTCCCGCTTCTTCTCTACGCCGCGATCGTCTGCGCGTACCACGGACTGACGCTCTCGAAGTCGATCCGCTATTTCTATCCGGCGTATCCCGTTTTCGCGGTCGTCACGGCGCTCTTTCTCCACCGACTCGCGCAGCGGCCGTCCGCCTCCCGGCTCGCGCGCGCCTTGCCCGCGATCGTGGTCCTGGGCACGGTTCTCGCGGGGATCGCCTTCTCTTCGATCTATCGCCGGCCGCACACGCGCGTCGCGGCGTCGCGGTGGATCTACGAGCACGTCCCGCCGCCGGCGCGGTTCTCCTCCGAGTCATGGGACGACGCCCTCCCCCTCCCGCTGCCCGGATACGAGGCGAACCGCTACGAAGGTCCCGCGATGGATCTCTGGGGGCCGGACAACGCCGCGAAAGTCGAGGCCGTCGTCGGCACGCTCGCGAAGACCGACTGGCTCGCGATCACGAGCAACCGCGTGTACGGCAACATCACCCGCCTTCCGAGCGTCTTTCCGATGACGACCGCCTACTATCGCGCGCTGTTCGAAGGCCGGCTCGGGTTCGAACGCGACGCGGATTTCACTTCCTATCCCTCCCTCGGGCCGCTGCGCTTCCCCGACGACCGGGCAGAGGAGCAGTTCACGGTCTACGACCACCCGCGGGTGCTCCTGTTCCGCAAGACGCCGGCGTTCTCGGAGAGCCGCGCGCGCGCGATTCTGCTCGCGGCGATTCCCGTCACTCCTCCCACGATCTGGGAATGGGAGAAGGCGCCGCGGAGGAGCCGGCGCGTCTCGGAATCGCTTCTGCCTCCGCGACAGGCCGGAGCGGAGCGGGCCTCGGCGGCGTCGGAGCGGAGCGGCGGCTCGTGGAGCGCCGCCATCCTCTTCTACCTCGCGACGGCGCTGGTCGGATTCGTCGCGCTTCCTCTCGTGACGGTCCTCTTCGGCTCCCTTCCGGACAAGGGCGCCGGCATTGCGCGAATCGTCGGCCTCGCCGTCGCGACCTATGCGCTGACCGTCCTCGTCCAGGCGCGCGTGCTCGGCAACGGACGGGGGGCCGCGGTGGCGGGCCTCGCGGTCCTGGCCCTTCTCTCCGTGGCCGCCCTCGCCGCCCGCGGCCGTGTCATTGCCGCGTTCTGGCGAACGCATGGCCGGTCGCTCGCCGAAACGGAAGCGGCCTTCGCCATCGGCTTCGCCCTCTTCGCGGGCCTGCGCGCGATGAACCCGGAAATCTTCTGGGGCGAGAAGCCGATGGACTTCTCCATCCTGAACATCCTGGTCCGGACGCCCGTCCTTCCCGCCTCCGACCCGTGGTTCGCCGGCGCGCCGCTCGGCTACTACACCTTCGGGCACGAGATGGTCGCGCTGCTGACGATGCTGACCGGTCTCTCCACCCGCTTCACGTTCAACCTCGCGTTCGGCCTGCTCGGCGGAGCGGCGGTGTCGGGGGCCTACTCGCTCGCCCGCAACTGGACCGGAGCGCGCCGCACCGGCGTCGTGGCGGCCGGATTCGTGGCGATCCTCGGCAATCTCGCCGGTCTGCGCGAGTGGCTCGTCAACCAGCCCGCCCGTCATGAGGCCCGGCATCTCGACTGGCACTACTTCTGGGCGACCTCGCGCGTCATCCGCGACACGATCAACGAATATCCCTTCTGGAGCCTCACGTTCGCGGACCTGCACGCGCACGTGTTCGCGATCCCGCTCTTCCTGGTCGTCGCCGCCTGCGCGCTCGCTCTGCTCCGCCGCGCCGCCGTTCCCGGAGCGCGCCTTCCGCCGATCCTCGTTTCGGCCGCGGCTCTCGGTGGCGCGGTCGCGTCCCAGGCGCTGACCAACGCCTGGGACGTGCCGCTTCTCGGTGGGCTTCTCGTCCTGATCGCCGCCGCGGCCGCGTTCTCGAGCGGCCGGCTGTCCGCCGCCGGGACGCTCCGCGCCATTCTCGTCTTCCTCGTCTCGGCGGGGACCGCCCTGCTCCTCGTTCTCCCGCTGTGGGTTCGCGGCGGCGGCGCGCCGGGACACGGCCGGAACGACGGGCCCGGCGCGCGCGGGATCGACATCCTGACCGTGTTCGGGGTGTTCATTTTTCTCGCGATCGCGTGGTGGCTGATCACCGCCATGCGCCGCCCGGACCCGGAGCGCCGCGGCCGGCGCGACCTCGGCGCGGTCGCGCTGCTCGCCGGCGCGCTCCTGGCCGCTCTCGCCGTCCGGCTGCCCAACGCGTTCTGCGCCACGGCCATCTTCCTCTTCCTGTTCGCCGCGATCGTCTTCGTCCGCGCGCCGGAGGACCGTCTCGCCTGCGGATTTCTCGCGACCGCGTTTTTCCTGATCCTCTTCGCGCAGCGCTTCTACATCTACGACCGCATGAACACGTACTTCAAGCTGTATCTGGAGGCGTGGCTCCTCTTCGCGGTCGGGTGCGCCGTGCTCGTCTTCGGTCCCGCGGGGCGGCGGGGCGCGTTCTCTTCGTGGCCTCGCCCGATCCGCGCGATCGCCCTGCTTCTCTTCGCCGCCGCGCTCTTCACGAGCGCATCGGGGGCTTACGGAGTCCTCACCTTCAACCGGTCCTCGCTCCCCGACGGCGTGCGCGCATCCTCCCCCACCCTCGACGGGCTCGCGTACCGCGAGCGGTGGAACCCGGGCGAATATCGAGCGGTGGAATGGCTTCGCCGCACGATCCGGGGGACCCCGGTGGTGCTCGAGGCGCAGGGGCCCTCGTACCAGGAGTTCGGGCGCATCTCGATGCTGACCGGGCTGCCGACAGTGCTCGGCTGGGACTACCACGTGCAGCAGCGGGGAAATCCGCCCGCCCGGGTCGAGGAGCGCCGCGCCGCCGTCCAGGAAATCTATTCGAGCCCCAAGGCATCCGCCGCCGAGGGACTGCTGCGGCGCTATCACGTGGGATACGTGTACGTGGGATCGCTCGAGCGCAAGACCTATCCCGCCGCCGGCCTCGCCAAGTTCCGGACTGCAAAGGACCTCTTTCAGGTCGCGTACGAGAATCCGGAAGCCGCCGTCTACCGGGTCGTCGGCGGCGACTCTCAGGACGTCGTCGCTGCCGAGCGCGAGTCGCTGCCCGTGCCCGCCGCGGAGCCCGCCGCCTCCGCCGCCGCCCCCGACACGGAGCCCGAGGAGGCTCCCGAAATCGCAGAAGCGGCGGCGGACGGCTCGCCGGCGTGGGAGCGGCTGAAGGAGCCGCGGGGCGCCGCCGTCGATTCGAAGCAGCGTGTCTGGATCGCCGACTTTGGCCACTCGAGGCTGCGCGTCTACGATGCGAAGGGCGGATTCCTGGGCGGCTGGGGCGGCCGCGGGGCGGGCCAGCACGGATTCCGCGAGCTGTGCGCGGTCGCGGCACGGGGCGACGACCTCTACGTGGCCGACACGTGGAACGGCCGCATCGTTCGGTTCGACCTCGCGGGCCAGTGGAAGGCCGCCGCCGCGGAGCTCTACGGGCCGCGCGGCGTGGCCGTCGCGCCCGACGGCCGGGTCTGGGCGACCGACACGGGCAATCACCGGGTCATGGTCTACGCGGCGGACCTGACCGGCGGCCGCGCGATCGGCCAGAAGGGCTCCGGCCCCGGGCAGTTTTCGGGGCCGATCGGCATCGCGATCTCTGCTTCGGGACGCGTCTACGTCGCGGACACCGCCAACCGGCGCATTCAGGCGATCGGCGCGGACGAAAAGATCGCCGGCGCCTGGCCGGTCCCGGGCTGGGGCGACAGCGCCGAGCCTCACCTGGCCGTCTCGGACGACGAGACCGTCTATGCGAGCGATCCCACGGGCAACGCCGTCCTCGAATTTGCCCCGGACGGGAAGCTCCTCCGCCGGATCGTGGCGGATTCCGCCGGAAAGGCCTTCTCGCGGCCGACGGGTCTGGCGGTCAGCGGGAAAGCCCGTATCCTCTATGTCGTCAATTCCGGCAACTCATCCGTCGCCGCGTGTCCTCTGCCCGAAAGGAGGAGCCGATGATCTCTCGCGCATCCGGCCGGCGGACGCCTTCCGCCGCCTCCACCGCCGCCCTCGGTCTGCTCCTCGCCGCCGCGGCTGCGAGCGCGTGCCGGAAGCCGGAGTCGACCGGGGGAGCCGGCGCTTCCGCCTCGCCCTCTCCCACCGTTCCCTCCGATCTTTCTCCCCACATCTCGGAGAAACCGTCGCCGGCGGCGCCGCCGTTCGCGGGTCTGAAGTTTCCGCGGGGGATCGCCGTCGACGACAAGGGCCGCGTCTGGATCGCGGACTTCGGCAACGCGGCCGTCCGCCTGTTCGACGCCGCCGGCGGGCTCTTCGGCGGGTGGGGCGGCCACGGCGAGGGCACGTGGGCGATGAAGGACCCTTGCGGAATCGCGGTGCGCGGAAGCACTGTCTACGTCGCCGACACGTGGCGCACCGGGGTCGAGCGGTTCACGGACTCGGGACAGTTCCAGGGAAAGCTCGCCGCGGACCTCTACGGCGCGCACGGGATCGCCGTCGCCGGAAACGGGACCGTGTACGTCGCCGATACGGGAAACAACCGGATCATCGTCTGCAACGGCGACCTGACGGGCGCGAAAGCGATCGGAAAATCCGGAGCGGGTCCCGAGCAGTTCGCCTCCCCGGTGGCCGTGGCCGTCGGCCCTTCGGGCGAGGTCTACGTGACGGACACGGGCAACCGGCGGATCCAGGTGCTCGACGCGACCGGGAAATTCAAGACGAGCTGGAAGTTTGCCGGGTGGGGAGCCAACGCCGAGGCGTACGCCGATACCGACGCGGACGGGTCCCTCTTCGTCAGCGATCCCCTCGCCGGAGCGGTTGTCCTCCTCGACCGGAAGGGCGTCGAGCGGCGGCGCTGGACGGCCGACGGCGCGGGGAAGAAGTTCGCGCGGCCCACGGGCGTCGCGGTCGACCGGAAAAACCGCATCCTGTTCGTCGCCAACACGGACTCCGGCGCGATCTCCCGGATCCCTCTCGACGGGAAGTAACGCCACGCGTCTTCCGAACGCCTCTTCCCGGGACAGCGGCTCGAGAGGGAGCCGCGCCGAAGAGACGAACGCGCCCGGAGCCGCCTCCCGAAAGGGCCTCCCCGGGGACGCGGCGGGCCGCCCGCCGCGGCGAACGCGCACCCTCGCCGTTCTCTGCGCCGCGGCCGGCCTCGCCGCGATTCCCTCCGTCCTCGTCGTGCTCACGCTGTGGGCGCGCATGCCGGCGACTCGCGGCTTCGACGTGGTCTGGCGGTCTCTGCCGTTTTTCTCGGGCCTCGACTGGCCCTCCTGGTTCGCGGCCGTCCTGGCGGCGGACGCCTTGGTCCTGCTCCTCTTCCTGCTGCGCCGGAGAGATCCTCCCCCCTGGGTGCCGGGCCCTCCGCCGGCGGGCCCGCGGGGACTGCGGCGGAAGAAACCCGCGATCGGCGCCGGGGCGCTCACCATCGTCTCCGCCGCGGCGTGCCTGGGAATTCTGATCCGGGCGGCCTTCTTCGGCTACCCGCCCGGAGTCGAGCTCCTCGCGGCGCTGGCAGGCTACGTCGCCGGCAGCGTCGGCCGCGAGATCCCGCCTTCCGTCCTCCGCCGGCTCTGGCGGCGCAAGGTCCCCGCGCTCTTCGCGATGGCCTCCCTTCAGCTCGCCGCCGTCGTCGCAATGGCCGCGGCGATCCGCGGACGCGGCGTTCCGTGGCAGGCCGCGTTGCTGCTGGGCCTCTCCTCGGCGCTGGCGCTCCGCCTTCGACGCAGGCTCCCGGCCTGGGCGTGGCTCGTCCCGCTGGCGATCCTGCTGCGCGGGCTCTTTCTCGATTCCTGGTGGTACACGCTCGTGGGAGACGAATACGCGTTCCGGGAAATGGCCGCCGACATCGTCCGGGACCAGAGCCTGCCGGAGATCGGAGCGCGCCTCTTCGGGATGGAGGGGGTCTACGGCCAGTTCACGTACCTGACGTCGCTCGTCCAGGCTGCGGGAATGTCCCTCGCCGGCACCGACAACTTCGGATGGAAGCTCAGCAGCCTCTATCTTTCGGCGCTCGCCATCCCGTTCTATTTCTCCTTCTTCCGCACTTTCGCGGGGCGGCGGATCGCGACGGCCGCCTGCTTCTTCCTCGCCGTCTCGGAATACCTGATGTCGTTCGCGAAAATTGGCTACCCGAACCTGCAGGCGCACCTGACTGTCGCTCTGCTCCTCTCCGCAGCGGCCTGGGCGATCCGGACGAAGCGCACCCTCGCGTTCACCTGCGTGGGGCTCGCGGCGGCCGCCTGCTGCTACGTGTACCCCGCCGCGCTCTACTGCCTCCCCCTGCCCGCGCTTCTGCTCGCGATCTACGATCCGCCGCGGTCTCGGGAGGCCGCCCTGCGCTGGGCCAACGCCGCGGGCGCGTTTCTCCTGTCGGCGTTTCCCCTTCTCCTGCTCCCCGAGTTTTTTCTGTCGAAGCTTTCGGGAGTCTTCTACGGAAACGAGGATTTCGCGACGACGGGCATCCCCCCCGCTCTCCACTTCGCCAGAAACGTCGTGTATGCCGCGTTCTCGCCTCTGTACAAGCCGGGCGAAAGCCACTTCGTCGCGGTCTCGTACCAGGACCCTTTCTCCGCGGCCCTGGTCGCGATCGGCGCCGCCGTCGTCCTGAGGCGCGGACCGCGGGACCGGTTTGCCCGCTTCTGCATGGCGGGAGCGGCGTCCGTCCTGATCCTGTCGTCGACCCACGGCTCCGACTCTCCGCCGACGACGCGCATGTTCATCCTTCTGCCGGGGTTCGCACTCTGCGCGGCCGTCGGCCTCTCGTGGATCCTCGACCGTCTCGCTTCGGCGGGGATCTCAACGCGCGCGCGAAACGCCGCGGCGGGAATCCTTCTCGCGGCGGTTCTCGCCGCGAATCTCGCCCAGGCGTACGCGGTTTCTCCGCGCAACATGGCCGGGCGATACCAGGGGATCGAGGCGGTGTTCAACCGCGCGGCCCAGAACGCACGACGGCGGTCGCCGGATCGCGAGCGCCACTTCCTCTTTCTGACCGACCAGTGGACGGTCGCTTATGGTTTCACGTCGCTTCAGGAGGTGTATCGCCTGCCGCCCCTCGCGGACGTGAAGGTCGAGTCGGGACGGCTTTCCGCCGAAGGGCTCTCCCGGGTGTCGGCGGGGGAGGCCATCGTGGTCATACGGCCGGAGCTCGATCCCGCGATCCGCGCCCGGCTCGAAGAGACTCTCCGGTCCGCGGGCAAGACGCCGTGCATCGCGCGCAACCTCGACGGGACGGCGCGAATGGTCCTCTGGCAATCGCCGGATCTGCCCCGGTTCTGCGAATAAAAGAGGCCCCTCTGCTGGACAACGGGGGCCGTATCTCTTACGTTATGAGGACAATCGACGGCTTTTGAGAGAAGGAGACTCATGACATCGCGCACATCCGCGGATCCGCGCGGGAGATCGCATCGCCTGCCGGCCGCCGGCGTCGCGCTCGCGGTTCTCCTCCTGGCGGCGGGCCTCGTGACTTCATCCTGCGGCAAGAAGGAAACGGCCGGCGCCCCGGCCTCCGGAAGCGAAGCGGCCGCGCCGGCCGCGAAGCCGACCGAGACCCTCCCGGTGGCCGCGGGTCCCTCGATTCAGGCGACTGCCGCGGGGAACCAGCCCCCGTGGGCCGGATTGAAGTCCCCGAGCGACGCCGCCTTCGACGAGAAGGGGCGGCTGTGGGTCGTCGACCAGGGCGGCTCCGCGCTTCGCGTGTTCGACGGAAACGGTGGCTCGCTCGGGGGATGGGGCGGCCGCGGCACCGGCGAATACGCCATGAAGGACCCGTCCGGCATCGCGATCCGCGGCGATAACGTTTACGTCGCCGACACCTACAACACCGGCGTCGAGGTCTTCTCGCAGGCGGGGCAGTGGAAGGGCAAGAGTTCCGCCGGCCTCTACAACCCGCACGACGTGGCGGTGGCGGGCGACGGCCAGGTCTTCATCACCGACACGGGCAACGGCCGGGTCGTCGTCTGCGGAGCGGACCTCGGAAACCCGCGCTCGGTTGGAAAGCAGGGCGCGGGACCCGAGGAGTTCTCGGCCCCGATCGGAATCGCGGTCGGCCCGTCGGGAGACGTGTACGTCGCCGACGCCGGCAACGGCCGGATTCAGGTCTTGAAGGCCAACGGAGACTTCAAGACGCGCTGGAAATTCAACGGGTGGGGTCAGAACGCCGAGCCCTACATCGACGTGGATAAAGACGAAACTCTCTTCGTATCCGATTCCGTCGCGAACGTCGTCGTGCATCTCGACCGCGCCGGCCGGGAGCTCCATCGGTGGGCGGCGGACGACGAGGGCAAGAAACTTCTCCGGCCGCGCGGCGTGACCGTGGACCGGAAGAACCGCCTCCTCTACATCGTGAACACGGACGCGAACGCGATCTCCCGCATCCGGCTCGAGAAGTAAGACACGGTGGACCAGAGCCCCTCCCCGGCGCCCGGCGGCGACGAACTCGCCCGCCCCTCGGAAAGCGCGGAGGGCCCGATCGCCGGCCGCACACCATCGACGAAGGGGCGCCGGGCCGCGCTCCTCGTCTTCTCGGCGATCCTGCTCGTCACGCGGTTCGCGTCTCTCGCCGACCGCCCCCTGCATCACGATGAGTCGATCCACGCCTTTCAGTCCTACACGCTCTCGAAAGACGGGACGTGGCGGTACGACCCGGCGTACCACGGACCGTTCCTGTATTACGCCAACGCGCTCGTCTACAAGATCGCGGGAGCCACCAATACGACGGCGCGATTCCTCCCCGCCCTCTTCGGGGTCGGCCTGGCGCTCTTCGCCATTCCGCTTGCCTCCTGGTTCGGCTTCGAGGCGGCGGTCGCATTCGCGCTCCTGGTCTTGATCTCGCCGCACCTCGCGTATTTTTCGCGCTTCATCCGGGAAGACCTCTATTCGCTCGTCTTCACGTTCGGGACGATCGTCGCGTTTCGGAGGTTCCTGGAGACGGATCGCTCCCGGTGGCTGACCCTCTCCGCGGTCTCCTTCGCCCTCGCCGGCGCCACCAAGGAAAACGCCTACATGACCGGCGTGCTCTTCGTCCTGTTTGGAATCTGGGTGTTCCTGGATCGCGCGCTCGCGCGGCCCGCGGCGGCGCCCGCCGGGGCGGCGGCAACGAGGCCCGAGTTCGGGCCGTCCGCCGCCGTCCGCGCCGCCGCCGCCTGGACCAAGCCGCGCGTGGTTCCCATTCTGATCGCCGCCACGGTGTTCCTCAGCATCTGGTCGCTCCTCTACACGGCCTTCGGGCGGTACCCGGGCGACTGGCTCGCGATCCCCAAGGCGGTGCGGTACTGGATGGGGCAGCACGCGATCGCCCGGATCCCCGGTCCCTGGTACTACTACTTTCCGCAGCTCCTGATGTACGAGACCGGGATTCTCGCCGCGGCGCTGGTCATTCTGCGGCGCCGGGAAATCCGCCGCGATCCGTTCCTGCGGTCAGTGGCGTGCGCCATTGCGGCGCTGGGAGTCGCCGCTCTGGTGTCGGGCGCCATGAATGCGCCGGCGGCGAGGTGGATCGGGCTGGGAATCGCCGTCGCCGGCGGCATCGGCGCTCTGGTGCTCTTGAACCGCCGCCTTCCAGACGCGGAGCGCGCCGCGCCGTTCCTGCGCTTCGTCGTGTACTGGGCGCTCGCCTCCCTCGCGATCTACGGATGGGCGCGGGAAAAAGTGCCCTGGCTCACCGTTCACCCCCTCTTGCCGCTGACGATCCTCGCCGCGATCGGGCTCGCCGATCTCTGGCGGGAGCGCGCGCGGAGCGGGCCCCGCCTCCTCCTGGCCGCCGTCGGCCTCCTTCTCGCGGTGAATGCGACGGGGATGTACCTAGCCTGCTTCCGGTACGGGGCGCACGACATCGCCAAGGACCCGGGACATGCGGAAATGCTCGCCTACGTTCAGACCTCGCGGGATCTCGTCCGGGCGCTCGACTCCGTCGACAAGGCCCGGGCGCGTGTCCCGGCGGGCCAGCCCTTGATCACGGTCACGGGCGAGGCATCCTGGCCCCTCACCTGGTATCTCCGCGACGTGCAGACGCGATGGCTCACGCGCGTCGAAGACACGTCGACCCCCATCATCGTCGCCGACTGGGACGCGGAGGGCGGCCTCCAGAAGCAGCTGGCGGAGCATTACACCGCGACGCGGGTGCCGATTCGCGCGTGGTGGTTTCCGGGACGCGTCCCGGCCGCGGACAAGACCCCGGCGCGGCCGACCGCGGCGGATCTGCTTCGCTACTGGCTCTTTCACGAGATCTGGAGCCCGATCGGGTCCCAGGACACGACCTTCTACGTGAGGAAGGATCTGAGCCAGGGGACGGGGCCCCTTCCGGCCGTCAACATCGTCCTGAAAGACTCGACCGCCCGCGACTACAACGGCGAGGCCGGCGCGATCCCGCCGTTGAAGACGTGGGGCGCCGCGGGCGCCGGGGCGGGCGAGCTCGGCGAGCCGCGCGGGATCGCATCCGATTCCCGCGGACAGCTCTACGTCGCGGACACGAAGAACAGCCGCATCCAGGTGTTCGACAACGACGGCAAATTCCTCCGGCAGTTCGGGTCCAAAGGCAAGGGACCGGGCGATTTCAACGAGCCCTGCGGAATCGCCGTGGACGCGGAGGGAGACGTCTGGGTCGCTGACACGTGGAACGCTCGCATCGCGCGGTTCTCCGGTGCGGACGGCAGGTTCATGGGCGCGATCGGCGCGCCGGAGAACGCGTTTTTCGGCCCCCGGGCGGTCGTCGTCTCGCGAGGCTTCGTGTACGTCGCCGACACGGGAAACAAGAAGATCGTCCGTTTCGACCGGGACGGCAAGCGTCTGAGCGATTTCGGCGGGGACGGCAGCGGGCCCGGGGAATTCGTCGAGCCGGTGGGGCTCGCGGCCGACGCTTCCGGGAACATCTACGTCGCCGACACGGGCAACCATCGCGTCCAGGTCTTCGACCCGGAGGGCAAATTCCTGCGGCAGTTCCCCGTGTCCGGGTGGAAGGATTTCTACACGGAGCCGTATCTCGCGATCGCGGGCGACATGCTCCTCGTGACCGACGCGTGGGGCGGGCGGGTCGCCGCGTACGACGCGAAGGGCGTCATGCGGCGCTCCTGGAAAGCGGACCGGGATTTCAAGCAGCCGACGGGAATCACCGTGGACGCGTACGGCCGGGTGACGGTCACGGACCGCGGCACGAACCGGATCTTCTCCTGGGCGCTGCCGTCCGTCCTCCCGTGACGCGGAGAGGGTCCTGAGCGCTCCGGCTTCGACGCCCCGAGCCGAGCCGCCGGCGCCGAGGCTCGAATGGATTCTGTTTCTCACGGCCGTGGTCTTCTACGCCGCGACGCGGTTCATCGGGATCTCGCGGTACCCGGTCTTTTTCTTCTGCGACGAGGCGCTGCAGGGCAACCTCGCCTGGGAGCTCCTGCACAACGGCTTCCGCGATCACACGGGCACCCTCCTCCCGCCGTATTTTTTAAACGACCGCCGGTGGGCGGTGAGCCTTTCGGTCTATCTGCACCTGCTGCCCGTCGCCCTTTTCGGCAAGAGCGTCGTGGTCATCCGCGCGACCTCCGCGGCCGTTTCGGTGCTCGGCGCGGCCGCGGGCGGGCTCGCGTTGAAGGAGATGCGGAATCGGTTCTGGTGGGCCACTCCCCTGCTCGCCGCCGGGATTCCGGTTTTCTTCGTCCACGCGCGGCTCGGTTTCGAGACCGCGATGATGGCGTCGTTCTATTTCTGCTTCCTCTGGGCCTATTTCGTCTATCGCAGCCGCGATCCGCGGTGGATCTTCGCGGCGCTCGCCTTCGGCGCCGCCGTGTTCTACGCGTACACCGCCGGCCAGGGAGTCATGCTGGTGACGGGCGCGTCACTCCTGCTCTCGGACCTGCGCTATCACCTCCGACAGCGCAAGGCCCTCCTCGCGGGAGCGCTGCTCTTCTCCATCCTCCTCGCGGCGCCCTACGTCCGTTACCGGCGTCTCCACCCCGGCGTCGTCCAGGAACAGCTCGCCGTCCTCGACTCCTACTGGACACATCCGATCCCGCTGTCCGAAAAGCTCAAGCACTTCGGGACGAACTACGCGGCGGGGCTCGACCCTCGCTACTGGTTCCGACCGAACGCCATCGAGTTGCCGCGGCATCGGATGGACACGCTCCCTTTCCTGCCGGTGTTTTTCGCTCCGTTGATGGCCGTCGGGATCGGGGTGTGCCTCTGGAAGGCGCCGCGCTCGGCGCTCCATCGAGCGGTGCTGATCTCTCCTCTCGGCGTTCCGTTCTCCGCCGCCGTCGCCGAGCTCCAGATCCTCCGTCTGATGGCAATGATCGTTCCGGCGACCCTCTTATCCGCCGTCGCGATCGACCAGCTGCTGCGCTGCCTCGCCAGACTGCGTATCCCCTACTCGGCGGCGGCGGCCGCGTGCGCCGCCGCTCTCGCCTTTCAGGGCGCGAAGCTCACGCGCGAAGCGTTGGGAGAGGGACCCACGTGGTTTCACGATTACGGCCTCTACGGGATGCAGTGGGGCGCGCCCCAGATCTTCGACGAGATCCGCCGCGAGCTGCCGTTGCACCGGTCGCCGTTTTTGCTCTCCTCGGCCTGGTCGAACAACCCGCGGGAATTCGTCCCCTTCTTCCTGCCCGCCTCGGATCAGCCACGTGTCCAGATCGCCGACATCCGGGCATGGGACCAGCAGGAGCAGCCCCTCTCCGGGCAGGAGATCTTCATCATGACGCCCGAGGAGTACGCGATCGCGACCGGAAGCCGCAAATTTCTCGTGTCGCCGCCCGTCCGGACGATCTTTTTTCCGGACGGAAAGCCGGGCTTTCAATTCGTCCGGGTGCGCTACGTGCCGAACGTCCGGGACATCTTCGCCGCGGAAAAGCTGGCGCGGGCCGTCCTGCAGGAGGAAACCGTTTCCGTCGGCGGCGAAACGTGGGCGGTGAAGCACTCGAGAACCGACATGGGATCTCTCGATGCCCTCTTCGACGGTCGCCCGGAGACGATTTCTCGCGGCCTTGAAGCGAACCCTTTCATCTTCGAGATCCGGTTCCCGTCGCCCCGCCCGGTCGCGTCAGTCACCCTGTCGCTCGGGGCGATGGATCAGGTCCGGGTCACGCTCAAAGCCACCTCGCCGTCGGGCGAGGAACGGTCCACGACCGTGACGGCGCCCAACCGCCCCGCGCTCCCCTCGACGGAGGTCCGGCTCACGGGCGGCTCCTTCGTTGCCGCCGCCATCCGGATCGAGATCGCCGACGGCAACGGGATTGACCCGACGCACATCGAGATCGGAGAGCTGCGGGTGAAGTGAGTCACCAGTCGTCAGTCGGGCGCGCCTCGAGACTCGAAACGGAAAACGGAAAACGAAAAAACTGAAAAACTGAAAAACTGAAAAACTGAAAAACTGAAACTAGCGTGCGCCCCGGCGCGCGCTCGCGACCCGTTTCAACTGCTCGGCGCGGCGCATCTCGCCCTTCAGGTCGAAGAGGTACCGGAAAACGCGCTGGATCGTCCCGAGCATCTTCCAGGGTCGGTGGATGCTCTGCCCCGCTTCCCGGGGAAAATGTCGGACGACCACCTCCGCGACCTTCCAGCCGGCGATGCGGCATCGCGCGTAGATCTCGTCGCCGACGAAATTGATCCGGTGCCTGATCTCGATCCGGCGGGCGACGTCTCTCCGGAACGCCCGGCATCCTCCATTGATGTCGTGGAGCGGGGACCCCAGCAACGCGTGCGAGAACGTGTTCAGGCCCTTCGAGAGCACCAGCCGCGCGAACGGATCGTGGCGCTTCTTCTTCCATCCAAAGACGACGTCGGCCCCCGCGTCGATCGCTTCCAGAAAGTGCGGCGCGTCCGCCATCGTGTGCTGGCCGTCGCCGTCGACCACCATCACGACCTCTCCGGGCGTGTTTCGCAGGGCTGTCTCGGTGGCGACCGCATACCCCTTGTTCCCGTCGTGATGAAAAACGGAGATCCGGGGGTCCTCCCGGGCGAGCCCGTCCGCGATCTCCCCCGTGCGATCGCGGCTGCCGTCATCGACCACGAGGATCCGCCAGTCGAGCCCGGGGACCGCGGAAAGCGACGAGACGGCTTCCGCAACGGTTTTGGCGATCAGCTCTTCTTCGTTGTAAGCCAGGAAGGCGACGCCGAGTCGGGGCTGCGTCTCAGTCGACATATCTCCCTTTTCGGCGGAGCCGGCCTACCCGCGGCGCCCGCTCCCAGCGCGCGCCCCGCGGCCGTGCGGGGCGCCGGTCCCCCGCGAACTCGATCTGACTTTCGGTGGAACTGGGGCAAACGGCACCCCGGAAACGTCGCTTGAGTGTAGCAAAAACGGCGTTTCAGCCCGATCCGCCGGCGGATCTTGCTATCGCCGCGTCCTCCGCCTGGTGCTCTCTCCAGTGGCGGAACGCGACGGAGAGGATCGCCACCACGGGGATCGAGAGGAAGATTCCGGTCAGGCCGCCGAGCTCCGCGCCGCAGAGGATCGCGAGGATCACTGCGAGCGGGTGGAGATGAATTCCGCGGCCGATGATCCGGGGGTAGACGACGTAGTCTTCCAGCAGACGCAGGATCGCCAGGAAGAGAAATACCGCAAGGGCCTGCGCCGGCGAGTGGAAGAAGGCGAAGACGACGGCGAGGATCCCGACCGTGAGCGGCCCCGCCAGAGGAATGAACTCGAGCAGTCCCGCGGCGATCCCGAGCACGACCGCGTACGGGATCCCGATGATCGCAAACCCGATCGTGCAGGCCGCGCCAACGATCACGCAGGCGATGAGCTGGGCCCGAACGTACGAGGCGAGCGCCCCGTTGACATCCTCGAAGAACTCGCGGCCGCGCCAGCGCAGTCGGCCGCGCGGGAAGAGCCGCAGTGCGGACTGGCGAAACGTCTCGGCATCTTTGAGAAGAAAAAGCGCGAAGATGGGAACGAGCACGAGCCAGGGCAGATACCCGAGCATCCTCGCGAGCCACGGGAAGATGCCGCTCTTGAATTCGGCGGCAGCCGACGTGTAAGCCTGCTCGACCGCTCCGTTGATCGCGTCGCGGGCGCCTCGGGGAAAGTGGCCCCGTTCGTAGGTTTGCCAGGCGTGCAGCCGAGCCTGCGCTCGCGCCAGATAGCCCGGCAGCTCACGGCCCAACGCCGAAAACTGTGCGGCGACGACCGGGAGAAGAAGCCACACCGCGATCGCCAGGGCCCCGAAGAGGAGAAGATAGACCGCCCCGATCGCGAGAGGGAGCGGCAGCGCGCGAGACCGGCCGCCCACGCTGACGCTCCGGCGGAAGAATGCGACGATCGGCGCGATCAGGTACGCGAAGAAGACGGACAGGATCACGAGGAGCAGGACGCCCTCGAGGCGGTAGAGCACCCAGAGCACTCCAATGACGGCGAGAATCAGAACCAGCACTTGTAGCGCGGACCGCAGGACAGAATCGCGGACGGGAACCGGCGGAGTGCCGCCTTCCTCGCGCTCGAGAGCCGTCATGCGCGCCTCCGGCTCCGGGAGCCGCCTCTCGCCGCCTCAGCGGCCATAAATGATCCATCCCGCCGCCGCGACCCAGCCGACGACGATGAAGAGAATCCAGGGATCGTCGATGAGGAGCGCACGGGTCGGATTGCCCCCGCCACCCCGCCGGTAGACGAGCCGGACGTAGCGAGCAACCCCGAGGACGACGAACGGGATCGTCGGGGCGAAGGACCGGCCGCCGTGGATCTCGCGGGTGGAGGCCACGACGCTATAGGCGGCGTAGGCGGCCACGGTCGAGAGCGCGTTGACGATGAAGAGAAAGTCGAGACCCTCCGCGCCGTAGGAGGCGAGGACGGCGCGATGATCGGACGACGACGCGGCGTTGCGGCCGGCGTGCTGCAGCTCCCACTGCCGCTTTCCGACGACCAGGAAGAGGGCGAGCAGGTACGCGCATCCCATGAGAAAGGGCGAAGGCGGAAGACCGGCCAGGGCCGCTCCGGCGAGAGCGCGCAGGGGAAGCCCCGCCGCGACGATCAGGGCCTCCAGGAAGGGCACGCGTTTCAACCAGAGCGAGTACGCGGTCATGAGGCCGGCGTACAGCGCGCACCAGCTCCCGAACGGCACGGAGAGGAGAAACCCGGCCGCGAGCCCGGCGGATCCGGCCACGGCGGCGGCGGCCAGCGCGGCCGGGGCGCCCAGACGGCCGGCCGCGAGGGGACGATGGCGTTTGACGGGATGCTCGCGGTCGCGCTCGCGGTCCATCACGTCGTTGACGAGGTAGATCGCGCTCGTGAGGGCGCAGAACACCGCGAGCCCCGCGGTCGCGAGCAGCCACCCGCGCGTCGTGCCGAGCGCGCCGCCGAAGAGAAAGGGCAGCGGAAGGACGAGGTTCTTGACCCACTGCGCGGGTCGGGCGGAGACGAACAGGGCGGAGAGCGTCCCGTCCGCGGCGGGCGCGGAGGAAGCGGCCGCCGGTCGCGAACCGCCTTCCGATCTCGCCGCCATGAATGAGTGATTGTACGCCTCCGGACGCCTGCGGGCGTCCGGAGGCTGGGCCGGAGTTCGCGAAACCCGCGGGTCATTCGTCCTGCGCGTCTTTCTCTTTTCGATTTCCGATTTCCGATTCCCGATTCCCGGCCTTCGTCCGCCTCCCGCCTTCCGCCTCTCGCCTCCCGCCCTCCGCAATCGCCAGATCCTCCTTCTGAAGGCTCCGGTTCATGGCGAACCCGGCCTTCGCCCCCTCGGCCGCGGCGACGACGACGAGCTGCACGTCTTCGGACGCATCGCCGGCGACGTAGAGGCCCGGGACCCCGCTGCCCTCGAAACGATTCGTCCGGACCGTTCCCCTCGAGTTGAAATCGCATCCGAGCCGTTGCGCGAGCGGGGAGCGCTGATGCTGGCCCGTTTTGAAGAACATGGCTCCACGGTCGAGCGGCTCCCCCGTCGCGAACACGACCCGGCGCAGCCGGCCCTCTTCACCCTCGAGCCGGAGGATCCGCTCCTCGCGCACCGGGATTCCGAGCCGGCGCAGCCGGGCGCGGTCTCTCGCGACCAGGCTTCCCTCTTGACCGGTGCACAGCACGACGTCCGGGCTCCACGTCTTCAACGCGAGCGCCAGCCCGTAGGCCTCACGGCCCGGGCCGTACGCGGCGAGCGGCATGTCCCGCGATTCCCAACCGTCGCAGTAGGGACAGTGGAAGAGGCTGCGTCCGTACATTTCCGCCGCGCCCTCGAACTCCGGCAGCCGGTCGACGACGCCGCTCGCGAGAAGGAGCTTTCGAGCGGCGAGCACGCGTCCATCGCCGAGCGTCAGGCGGAACCCGTCGGGAACCATCGCCGCGTCGGTGACCTCGCGGAGGATTATCTCCACCCCGTACGGCTCGAGCTGCCCGCGTCCGATCCGAAGGAGCTCGGCGGGCTCGATCCCATCCCGAGACAGGAACCCGTGGAGTCCGTGCGACGCGAAGTTGCGCGGCTTGCCCAGGTCACAGACGAGAACCCGGCGCCGGCAGCGTCCGAGGATGAGCGCCGCCGAGAGTCCGGCCGGTCCTCCGCCGACGATAACGGCGTCATAGGCAGAGGGCGTGTTCGTCTTCGAAGGCAACAGGGCTCCGGCGCGGGATCTGCAGGGGGCATGCCATCGCCGCGACGGCGCGGCCAGCGACTACAATCGCTCTACGGGGAGGCGTGTTCTTGCAGCAGCCCGGAACATTCATCGAGGGCAAATACGAGATCCTCGGAAAGATCCGCGAAGGCGGCATGGGGGCGATCTACAAGGTCCGCCACCGGCTGCTCGACGAGATCCGGGTCGTCAAGGTCATGCGCCCACAGGTCCTCTCGGACGACGAATTGCGCCAGCGATTCGCGGAAGAAGCGAAGATCGCGACGCGGCTGAAGCATCCGAACATCTGCACGGTCCACGATTTCGCGCTCGATCAGGACGGAACGGCGTACCTGGTCATGGAATTCATCGACGGCGTCACGCTCGCGGAGATGCAGCAGAAGCCCACTCCGCTCGGGATGACTCTTGACATCGTCCACCAGGCTCTGCTCGCGCTCGCGTATCTGCACAAGCGCAACGTCGTCCACCGGGACATCGCCCCCGACAACCTGATGCTCACCTCGGACGACGACGGAATGCCGCTCGTCAAGCTGATCGACCTCGGCATCTCCAAGGCGCTCGACAGGCAGGGCGTCGATCGCACGTCGACGGGGGTCTTCCTCGGAAAGCTGAAATACGCGTCGCCGGAACAGTACGGCGCCCTTCCTCCCGGAGAAAAGATCGATGGCCGAAGCGACCTCTATTGCCTGGGCGTCGTGCTCTACGAGCTCCTGACGGGCAAGCGCCCGTTCGTCGGCGAGAGCCCCGCCGAGCTGCTGCGGGCGCATCTCTTCTCCCCGCCTCTGCCTTTTTCCGAAACAGATCCCGACGGTCGCGTGCCGCCGGAGCTGCAGGCCGTCATCCTGAAGGCTTTGGAGAAAAAGCGCGAAGACCGGTTCGCGTCGGCCGAGGATTTCGACCGGGAGATCTTGAACGTCAAGAGCGCGATCGACTCGGCCGTCGAGGCGGCGACGACGGTCGCTTTCTTCACGAAGGCGCGAAGCACCCGCGATTCGGACAGCGGCATCACGCCGAGCGCCCAGAACCGACTCGACCGTCAGTTCGGCGCGCACACGACGCCGAGCCCGTCCAAGCCGTCTCTCGTGTCGAGCCCGAAGGCGATCGGGAATCAGGCGACCGCGATCACGCCGGCCCCGGATTCGCTCGCGGCAGCAGAGACGAGGGAAACCGCGCCGCTCCCGAAACCCGTACAACCTTCCCGCACCGCCCGACGCGCCGTCCCGGCGGCGCTCGTGATCGGCGCAGCCGTCCTCGGGGCGTTTCTTCTTCTGAAGGGCCGCGGCCGGCAGACGGAGACCCCGCCGGTCGCGGTCCGCAGCGATTCCGTCACCGGTCCGACGGAAGCGCCCGCCGCCCCGGTGCCCACGGCTGTCCCGACGCCGGAGCCCGCGGCCGCCGCCGCCAGTCCGGAGGCCGCCGAGCTTCCGATCGCCGCCGTCCCGACTTCCTTGCCGCCGCAGCCGAAGGCGACCGCGATCCGGCCGCGCCCGACCGCCGTCCGGCCGGCGCAGGTCGTCGCCCGGGCCATCGAGCCTCCCGAGCGGCAGAACCCGGTCTCCCAGGCGACCGCCGTTCCCGCCGCGCCGCCGCGCGCTCCGACCTCCGCTCCCCCGATCATCCGGCCTCCGGCGGCCGTTCCCGCCGCGGCTCCGCCTCCCGAGCCGGAGCCGAAGAGCGCCGGGGCCTCCGATGCGGATCGGATCCGCGACGTGATCGCGCGGTACGAACGGGCCCAGAACACGCTCGACGCGGACCTCTATGCCCGCGTGTATCCGAAGGTGGACCGCGCCAGGATCCAGTCGGCTTTCGACGAGTTCCGTTCCCAGACCGTCACGCTCGATCAAATGCGCATCGAAGTGGCCCCCGGCGGGACGAGGGCCACGGTCCGCCTCCACGAGCGGCGGGTGGCGGTCCCCCGTATCGGGAGCGAGCAGCGGCTGGAGGCCAACCGCACGATCGCGCTTCAGAAGGAGCGCGATACATGGGTGATCACGGCGCTGCAGTAGAAGCGGTCAGCTCTCAGCTCTCAGGAACTGAAGACTGACGACTCCTCAGAAGCTGTAGTCGAAAGCGACGAGCGGCGCGAACTTGTCCTGCAGGCCCTTCTGGTTCAGGGAAAAGAGCCCGTTGATGGTGATGAGCAGGTTCCCGACCGGGTTGATCTTGAAGCCCGCCGAGCCGAGCACCGACGTCGAGTCCCGCGTCTCGCTGACGAGCCGGGAAAACGTCGCGGTCTGGATGACGGGAACGCCGTTGAAATCCGGGTTCACGTTGTACTGGAAGGTCGTGTCCACCACGCGGACCACCTGCGCCTTGCGGAACGTCCGTCCGAGCACGTCGACCGCGAAGGTCAGACGCGGCCCGAGCGCCCAGTCGAAGCCGCCCGTGTAGGAGATCTCATCCGGGACAGTCCGGCCCCCCGACGCGTGACTCGACCACGCATACCCGGCGTTCAAGTGCGGCGAGAACGGCCCTGCGTGCAGGGACCCGATGAAGAAGCCCCGCACCTGGGTCGAACCAGTGCCGAGCAGATCACGCTCCTCCCCCGTGGGGACGCGAACGTCGGCCGCGAGGGCCAGGCCCCCCCGCGAACCCGAGAGGAGCCGGAATTTTCCGCGCAGGACGACGTCGCCGACGCCCGACGCGGATCCGTTCTGCCGGAAGGTCTCGGCGGTGCCGCCGTTCGTGAAGGTATGGATGGGAGAATTCGCGCCCGTCGCGAGGCGCTGGATCGTCGCGTCCGTCTGCGCGTCCAGGTTCACCCGCACGATCGGGACCGCCAGCCCCACATCCACCCGGTCCGAAATCCCGTAGGTCAGGACGAACGCCGTGATGTCCGTGTTCACCTTCAGAAACAGGTTCGCCGTGATCACGTCGCCTTCGAAAGGGAACTTCAGGTTACCCCGATCTCCGTTGGTGTCCTGATGCGTGAAGACGAGCTTCGCTTCGCCATCGCGGAGATTGAGCGCGTCGATGCGGTCGAAGGTGAAGTGACTGTAGTTGATGCCGACGTTCATCCGCCCTTTTCCGATCGTGTCAGCCCGCTCTGCATAAATGGGCCCGAAGCTCTCCGCCGCGCGCGTGAAGACGCCGAGCGCCGGGTCGAAGTTGTAGGTAAATCCGCCGGCCGACGACGCGAGCGGAAACGACGACAGCTGGTTGCCGAGCTCCGAGTTGAATCCCTGAAGCGCCTGGAACTGCGGGGAGTCGGCTCCGATGAAGTGCGCCGAGTGGGAAAACCCGGTCGCCGGCGGCGCGAGGGAGATGCCCTCACGGAGAAAGTCCGTCAGCAGATCGCGGAGGTTAAAGGTCTGCGCGCGGGCCGGCACAGGCACCAGGCAGGCCAGGGCGAAGAGCAGGGCGAGACGGCGCAGCCTCATTGTGTTTCCCTCCAACGACTGAGTTTTTCGCAGATTAAGCACTGTCGGACCCGCGGTCAAGGACAAAGGCGCCGCGCGCCTGCGGTCCCGGCGAGTCTCCGCGGGAGGCTCTCAGTGTCGTGAGAGCTTGCGATACTGCTGGAGGTGGCGCAGGGCGGCGGCGGTCTCCCCGAGGCGCACACAGAGATGCGCGGCGTTGTAGTGCGCATCCACGTTTCCAGGATCGAGCGCCAGGGAGGTCGCGTAGGCGTCCAGCGCGGCGCGCGCGTTGCCGATGTCCTCCAGCGCCACGCCGAGGTTGAACGCAGCGGTGGCGTTCGTCGGATCGGAGGCGAGCGCCTGCCGGTACTGGGACTCGGCGCCCGCGGCATCCCCCGATTCGTGAAGAAGCCGTCCCAGGTTCACGCGCGCGTCGGCGTGGCCCGGCGCCAGCCCGAGCGCCCGCGCGTAGGCCTGTTTCGCCTCGTCGGCGGCGGTGGCTTCGAGATCGCACCCGAGCGCGAACCAGTCCGCCGCGGTGAGCGCCTCGGACTCCCGGCTGGCCTCGCGGAACGCCCGACGGGCCAGCGGAGCCACCTGGCGGGCGAGCTCGGCCACGCCGAAGTCGAACAGCGCCTGCCCGGACTCCGCCTGCCAGAGGCCGTCACCGTCGGCCACGACGACCTCGTCGCCGTGCGCCGCGATCCGGAGCCCCGTCAGCCGGCGGCCGGAGGGGAGCTGGCCCCGCAACCGGGCGAGAGAACGGCGGACGCGGCGCGCCGGCAGCCCGGCCGCGAGCAGACCCTTGGCGGTTCGCAGGAACACCAGGTCGGGAAAAGAGAACCGCAGACGCTTTCCGGAGACCCGCTCCGGCTCCAGGAACCCCGACCGCACGTAGGACCTCACCTGCGCCTGCGTGAGGCCGAGGATCTGGGCGACTTCGCGGGTGGCGTAGCCGGTCAAGCAGTCATCAGTCGTCAGTTATCAGTCTTCAGTCCGACGGTCGCATCACCGCGGCGCTACGAGCACCTTCTCATACGGGGGAGCGGATCCGAAGGCATGAAATCAAGGAAGAAGAGGAGGGAGAATCGAGAACGGAAAACTGAGAACTGAGAACCGAGCTACTTCCTCCCCGTCCCCGTTTTCTTCTCCGCCTTCTCGGCTTTTCCCGAGACCGCCCGCCTGGGGGGCTTGCGGCTCTCGGCGGACGGCTCGGATGAGGCCGACTTGCGGCGCGGGCCGGCCGGCGCGTCCGACAGGCTCCGGCGGAGCGCCTCCATCAGGTCGATGACTTCTCCGCTCTTCGGTTTGGGGGAGGAGGAGATTTCCTCGCCCGTCTCGATCTTCCTGCGGAGCTGTTCCTGGATGCGCTTCTTGACCTCGTCCTCGTAGTCCTCCGGCTTGAAGCGGTCGGTCGCCCGCTGCTCCACGATCATCGTCGCCAGCTTCAGCTCCGAGTCCTTGACCTCTTCCTTGCCGAGCTCGACTTCGGAGATCGACCGGACCTCGTCGGCGTACAGAAGCTGCTGCATCACGAGGCCGCCGTCGACGGGACGCAGCATGACGAGGTACTGCTTCCCGCGCGCCGCGTACTTCGCCAGAGCAACGCGTCCCGTTTCCTGGAGGGCGCGCGCCAGAAGCCAGTACGCCTTCGCTCCGCCCTTCTCAGGTCCCAGGTAGTACGCCTTGTCGAAATAGACCGGATCGATGGCGGCGATCGGAACGAACTCGGTGACGTCCACCTGCTGCGTCGACTCCTCTTCCAGAGCCTTCAGCTCCTCCGTCGAGAACAGCACGTACTGGTCCTTGGAGAACTCGTATCCCTTGGTCATCTCTTCGCGCGGGACGATGATGTTCTCCTCCTTGGGGCACACGTACTGCTGCTTGACGCGCGAGCCGCACTTGGCGTGGAGGAGGTTGAACGAGATCCCGGCGGAGCTGTTCGCGGCCGAGTAGAGCTTCACCGGAATCGAGACGAGTCCGAAAGAGATGGTGGCGTTTCCGATGGCTCGAGCGCTCATGGGCTGGAAAGTGTAACAAAGACAGGGGTTTTACGCTCCCAGAATGTTGACGAGCTCCTCGGCGAAGCGCGGACCGTTCGCGTTGTCCTCGTGCTTGAAGAACACGAAGGCGTCGTTCCAGGGCTGTTCCCGGATGCGCGCCGCCCACGCGGCGAGAGATTCGGACCCATAGTCCTGGCGTCGCAGGCGGAGGTACCCCCAACCGGTTGTGGAAACGAGCGGCGTAGCGAGGTCCTCGTCCTCCGCGATGCAGAGAGCCGCTCCCGCGGCGCGCAGAACGCCGTAGACCTCCTCGTCGAACCAGGAAACGTGCCGGAACTCGAATGCGGCGCGGGAGCCCGCCGGCAGCAGAGGCAGAAAAGCCGAGAGCCTCGGCAGGTCTTTCTTCAGGTTCGGCGGCAGCTGAAAGAGGACCGGACCCAGCCGGTCTCCGAGCGTCGCGGCAACCTGGTAGAAGAAGGCGACCGACTCCCCCGCTTCCTTCAGCCGCGACCGGTGCGTGATCCGCTGCGAGGCCTTCAGGGCAAAGGTGAATCCGTCCGGCACCCGCTCAGCCCACGTCGAGAGGACGCTGGCAGTCGGCATCCGATAGAACGTGTTGTTGATCTCGACGGTGGAGAGTCGCCGCGCGTAGAAAGAGAGCATCTCCGCCGCGGGAAGGTCTTCCGGGTAGAACGGACCCTTCCATTCCTTGTAGCTGTAGCCGCTCGTGCCGATGCGGAGGCGCACGGCGCGGACTTTAGCAGGGTGAGGGCGGGAGACGCTGGGCGGGAGAGGCGAACGGCGAAGATAAAACGGAAGACCCAGAAACCTCTGCCTTCGCCGCTCGTATTGAATGTCTGTATGAGACCGCGAGACCTCCCGTCCAGCGCCCTTCTCCCGTCCAGCGCCCGGCGCCTCCCGCTCAGCGCCCATTCCCTCAGATGACCACGCCTCTGTTACAAGGCACGCTCGACCTGCTGATCTTGAAGACGCTTTCCACCGGGGAGCTCCACGGACTCGGGATCTCGCGGCGCATCGGCCAGGTCACCTCCGGCGCGTTCGAGGTGAAGCCCGGCTCGCTCTTTCCCGCGCTCCATCGCATGGAGGAGGCCGGCTGGCTCACGTCCTTCTGGGGAGAGTCGGCGGCGCACCGCCGGGCGAAGTACTACCGCCTCTCGCGGACGGGGCGCCAGCAGCTGAAGGAGGAGACGGAAGAGTGGGGACGCGTCTCTGTCGCCATTGCGATGGCGCTGCAGGCGACTTAGCAGGGTGCTGAAAAATGGATGCGGGCGTCGTGTCTGGCCTTTTGCAAATCGCCAGCAGAGGAGTTGAGGTGACGAGAGGAATTTCTGCCGCTGGCGCCTCCCCGGCGAAAGGCCAGCCACCGCAATCGGTTTCCGCGGCGCGGGGCCGTCTGCGGTGTCGCCGCTCGACGGGTTTGCACGCGCCGCTGCGGCGCGGGATGCACACGGGCATCGCCTTCGTCGCGTCTCCTTGCATCCCACCCCGCGGCGCTCGCCACTTGGCCGCCGAGCCGCCCACGAAGAAAAACCCCCGGCGTCAGGCAACGCGGGCGCGGCTCCCGCGTTCCCGCAGACCCCCGGCAGTAGAGAACGCCGGCGCAGGCCAGCGGTCACCCGCCTCACACCTTTTTTCAGCAGCCTGCTAGAGGAGAGTCGACCATGCCGCTCCTTCCCCGCCTGCTCAGTCTGAGGCGCACCCTGCGCGGGGCCGCCGCCGCGGACGGCGACCTCGACGAGGAGCTTCGCGCGCACGTCGAGATGCTCACGCAGGAAAAGATCGCGGCGGGCGTCGATCCGGCCGCCGCGTGCCGCGAGGCGCTGATCGAGACGGGCGGCATCGAGCAGGTCAAGGAAAGGGTGCGCGAGGTCCGCGCCGGGGCGTTTCTCTCGAGCGTGCTCCAGGATGTCCGGTACGGGGCGCGCACTCTGGCACGCACGCCCGGTTTCACGGCGGCCGCGATCCTGGCCCTGGCGCTCGGCATCGGCGCGAGCACGGCGATTTTCAGCGTCGTCGACGCGGTTCTCCTGCGCCCCCTCCCGTACCGCGATCCCGATTCGCTCGCCGTCGTGCTGCACCGCGGACGCAACCCCGTCTCCGCGCCGAACTTTCGCGACTGGCAGAAGGAGTCGCTCTCCTTCCAGGCGATGGGCGCGGCGGAAGGATGGCAGCCGAACCTGATCGGCGGCGAGCGCCCCGAACGGGTGGAGGCGGTCCGGATGACGTCGGAGATCCTTCCGTTCCTCGGAGTGCGGCCGTTGATCGGACGGGTGTTCGCCGCGGAGGAGCAGGAGCCGGGAAAGGAGCACGAGGTCGTGCTCTCCCACGCGATCTGGCAGAGACGGTTCGGGGCGAACCGCCGCATCGTCGGCGAGACGATCAACCTGGACGGCGAGCCGTACACCGTGATCGGAGTCATGCCCCCGGCGTTTCGCTTCCCGCCGTTCTGGCAGCGGGGAGCCCAGCTCTGGGCGCCGCTGTCTCTCGCCTCGCGCGCCGCCAGCCGCGACGGCAACAGCCTGCGCGTCTTCGCGCGGCTGAAGCCGGATGTGTCCCTCCGGGGCGCGCAGGCCGAAATCTCCGCGGTGACAGCCCGCCTCGAGAAGCAGTTTCCGGGGACCAATCGCGAAGTCTCCGTGCGGTCGCTGCAGGAAACGGTGGTCGGCCGGGTGCGCCCCGCCCTGTTCGTCCTTCTCGCCGCCGTCGGGTTCCTCCTTCTGATCGCCTGCGGAAACGTCGCCCACATGCTGCTCGCGCGGGCGGCGGCGCGCCAGAAAGAGGTCGCCGTGCGCACGGCGATCGGAGCTTCGCGCGGGCGGCTGGTCCGGCAGTTCCTGACCGAGTCTCTGATCCTGGCGCTGACAGGAGGAGGGGCGGGCCTGCTTCTCGCCCTGGCCGCCACGCGCGTCATCGTCGCGATCCGGCCGCTCGGCATCCCGGGCATCGAGAGCCTCGCCATCGACGGGCGCGTCCTCGCCTTCTCTCTCGCGGTCTCGATCGCCACCGGCGTCGCGTTCGGCCTCGTCCCGGCGCTCCAGTCGTCTCGCCGCGACCTCTCCCACTCCCTTCGAGAAGGGGAACGCGGCTCGACGGAGGGGCGCGGAAAAAGCCGGTTGCGGAGCCTGCTCGTCGGGAGCGAGTTCGCGCTGGCTCTGGTCCTCCTGATCGCCGCCGGCCTGATGGCGCGGACGTTCCTGGCGCTCCAGGCCGTCGATCCGGGCTTCGACCCGCGCCACGTCCTGAGCATGGTCGTTTCCGTGTCGGGATCGCCGTCGGCGGAGCCGGGACGCCGCGCCGTGTTCTATCCGCGGGTCGCGGAGCGGGTTCGCGGCCTCCCGGGGGTGCGCTCTGCGAGCTTCATCAACCACCTGCCGCTCGCCGGAGACATCTGGGGATTTCCTTTCGCGATCGAAGGCCGTCCGGCGCCCGCCCGCGGCGACACACCGACGGCGGCCTATCGGGTCGTGCTTCCCGGCTACTTCGCGACGATGAGGCTTCCCCTGCTCCGCGGCCGCGACGTTTCGGACTCGGACCGCCTCGGGGCGACGGGCGTCATCATCGTCAACGAGTGGCTCGCCAACCGGTACTGGCCCGGCGAAAACCCGGTCGGCAAGCGGATGACGCTCGGCCCGGGAAGCGCGGAGCCCGAGTGGCTGACCGTCATCGGAGTGGCGAAAAACGCCGCGCGCAGCGACTGGGCGGCTCCTGCCGAGGCGGAGGTCTACGTTCCCTGGCTTCAGACCCGGCGATACCTCGAGGGCCGCTTCTTCGCCGTCGAATACATGACGCTTCTCGTCGCGACTTCGGGAGATCCCGCGGCCGCCGCGGGTCCCCTGCGAAGCGCGATCCAGTCGGTCGACCCGAGCGTGACGGTGTCCGAGGTCCAGACGATGGAGCACGCCGTCGGCGAAGCGAATGCGCAGCCCCGGTTCTACCTTCTGCTGCTCGCGACGTTCGCCGGCGCCGCGCTGATCCTCGCCGCCGTCGGCATCTACGGCGTCATGAGCTACGTCGTCTCCACGCGCACGCACGAGATGGGGATCCGCATGGCGCTCGGCGCGCGGCGCGGGCATCTCCTCCGGCTCGTCGTGCGGCAGGGAATGCTGGTGGCGCTCATGGGCGCCGCGGCGGGAGTCGCGGGAGCCCTCGCTCTGACGCGTCTCATGGCCGGACTTCTCTATAAGGTCCCGCCGACGGACTTCGCCACTTTCGCGTCGGTGACCGGCGTGCTGACCGCCGTCGCGCTCGCCGCGACGTGGATCCCCGCGCGCCGGGCCACGAGGATCGATCCGATGACCGCGTTGAGAGGGAGTTGAGAGCTGAGGGTCAAGGGTCGACAGTCAACAGTCCGGGAACTTGTTCTCGTCTGACTTCCGATTCCCGATTCCCGATTCCCGGCTCCCGCGCTTCAGCCGGTCTTCCCGCCCTCCGGGGGAGGGGCGGGCGTGGCGTCGCTGATTTTCTGATCGTAGGCGGCCCTCGACTCGGCGTTCGAGAGCACGCCGTAGGCAACGCGGAGCCACTTGGCGAGAACGGTCAGCTGCCGCCAGCAGTCGACGAGCTCGGGGTGCGCCTTCAGTGAGGGGTCGAAGAGGCGCGCGCGGTTCCGATACGCCTCCTCGATCTCCGCGGCCGTCGCCTTGCGCGACACGCCCAGCAGGTCGTAATGAGAGAGCCAGTCGAGCCGGCGGTGGGTCTCGAGCACGACCTCCCGCGGCGTGCGAAACGGAACTCGCGAGGCCGGCCGGGGGGTCTCACGGAGAGGGGGATCGACCGGCCGGGTCAGGACTCCGGTCTCGGCCGCCTTCTGGAACGCCCCGGCCCCTCGAATGTCGTAGAGATATCCCGCGGGCTTGCGCTCCGCGGCGCGGCGGTCCGCGGCGCGTCGATCCTCCGAGCGGCGGTCCGCGGCGCGTCGATCCTCCGAGCGCCGCTCTTCGCCGGTGGACCTTCTGCCATCCGAAGACTCCGCCGCCAGCGCGTCGGAGGAATGCATCTCGATGACGCCCGCGAAGAGCAGCGAGTAGAGGATCTTGGCGCTGGCGGTGCCGGGCGTCGACCCGCTCTGCAGGAGGTCGCGCAGGCTCGTCGTGCCATCGATCTGCGAGATCAGGCCGACCGCGTCTTTCAGGAGCCGCAGCGAGCCCGTCGACATCGGGTCGCGAGTCAGGATCGGAACGTCGGAAAGGTCTCCGAGCAGATCCATGAACTGCTCGCTCTCCGGAATCCTTCGGATGCCTTCGATGATCATTTCCTGCGACAGCGACGTCGCGACGTCGAGCTCGACCGGTCCGGTGTTCCTCTCGAAGTGGTAGGACCCGTCCGGCCAAGAGAGCGTCGAGAACACTACCTGTTCCATCTGCCGGCGCGCCTCGCTGTCGATTACCGCCCGGGTGACGAGCCCCTTTTCGACGAGGATCCGGTCGATCCGCTCGTGGTTTCCCTTCTGGGCCTCGAGCGCCGCCGCCAAATCCTCCTCGGAGATGTAGCCCCAGCGGACGAGCGTCGCGCCGATGCGGTGGTCCTCCCGCGACGACCGGGCGGCGTAGAGCTCACCCTTCTCGAAGACGAGCTGGCGGACCTGGTCTCCGCGCAGGACGGACAGCGTGCCCGAGAGCTGCTCGCGCTGCAGCTGCCGCATCACGACGAAAAGGGGCGTCTCGGAAAGCCGCCCGGAGATGGCGGGAGAGCTCCCCTCCCCTTCCTCGGAAGAGCTCACGGCGTCCCCGCCCGCGCCGGAGCGTTGGAAGAAATCATCGGCCCTCCGACAGAAGCGCGTCGACGACCGCCTCGACGTGGATGCGGGTCGTGTCGAGCACCGGAACGCCGGCCACGCGATCGCCGCGGAGAATCAGCGGCAGCTCGGTGCCGCCCAGGATCAACGCCTCGATGCCGTCGCGATGGAAGAGATCCCTCGCGATCGAGACGAGCCTCTCCCGGGTCTCCGGCAGAAACACACCGCGGACGAGCTCACCCATGTATCTGTCGTGAATATAGGCCCGGTCGTCCGGAGTCGGGAGTGATATGCGGATCCCCTCGCGCGAAAAGACCGCCCGGTAGAACGCGCCGTCCATCGTGAACCGGGTCCCGAAGAGTCCCACGTTCTTCCAACCGTGAGACTTAGCCGCGCGGCACGTCTCTTCGACGATGCTGATCAGCGGAAGCGGAGAAATCGCGGCGAGATCGTCGAACACGACGTGCGGCGTGTTCGCCGCCAGCAGCCCGAAGGTGGCGCCGGCGGCGGTGAGCCTCTCGAGCTCGCGCAGCAGGTAGCTCGTCAACGCGGGGAGATCGCCGGACGAGACCGCGTCGATGACTCTCGCGAGATCGATGCTGTCGATCAGGACGGACGGAGCGCTCCCGTCGGGCCGGCGCTCGCCGTAGCGCGAGAGGATCAACCGGTAGTAGTCGATCGTCGACTCCGGACCAATCCCGCCGATGATGCCGGCGGTCTTCAAAGGCGGCGGCGGTCGGATGGCCGAGTCACAGGCCGGAGAGGGCGAGGGGGCTCTCAGACGGAACAGGAATCATCGCGTGCGCTTCTCCCGGGAGGCCGGATTGGAGGAGCGGGACGCCTCTGGCGGCGACAGGAGCCGCAGGGTGTTCTCGTCGACGAGCGGCTGGTCCTGCCCGACCCGCGCGAAGAGCACCTTGCGGGCGGGACCGTCCGGAAACGACTCGATGTACTGAATCCCGTCCGGGGACACGCCCCGCTCGCCGCAGGGCGGATCGCCGGCCTCGTTCGGGTCGGCCTTGGCGCCGAGCTCCTTCCGGGAGGCAGGATCCGGCACGAACGTCCACCTTCGGACGCCCGGCGGCGGTCCGGCGCCCCGCTGCCTCGCGACTATGCAGCGTCCCGCGAGCGGGGCGCCGGCCGCTTCCGAAAAGAGCCGCTTCCCACCGGCGTTCGCGGCCTCTCCCGGCATCAGATCGAGGACGTCGACGACCTGATCGGGCGCCCTCCGGTCGGAATATCGAATGGCCAGAGACGGCCCTGGAAGAGAAAGTCGATCTTCCGGAAACCGAGGTCACAGCGCTGCACCCACGCCGCGAGCCCGACGGCCGGATCGGAGATCGTCTCCCACGCGCACGCGGGGACGGGCGGCCGCGAGGGAGCGATCACCGCGACGGCTCCGCGCAAGATCGCGGCCGCCAGGAACCCGGCTCCCGCCGCGATCGGGATCGGGCGCCTGACCCGTGGAGTGTGGGATGACGGACTCACCATATACGCACGCGGGACTCGGGCGGGAGGTACAGCTTGCGTCCGGGCTGCACATCGAAGGCCTGGTACCACCCGTCGATATTGCGGACCGTATCGGCGCGAAACTCGCCAGGCGCGTGCCCGTCGGTCATGAGCTGGCCCCGCAGAGCCTCGGGCCGCTGCTTGCCGCGCCACGCCTGGGCGAACGCGATGTAGAACCGCTGGTCCGCCGTGAAACCGCTGGCGCGCTGCCCGGCGCCGGCTTCCCGCGCGGCCCGATAGCCGTCGAAGGCCGCCGCGATTCCCGCCACGTCCGCGATGTTCTCCGACAGCGTCAACTTGCCGTTGACGTGCATGCCCGCGAGAGGCTCGTAGGCGTCGAATTCGGATGCCAGCCGCGCGGCGGCGGCGCCGAAGTGCGCGAAATCTTCGGACGTCCACCAGTTCAGAAGCCGTCCCTGCGCGTCGAACTGACTCCCCTGATCGTCGAAGCTGTGGCTGATCTCATGCCCGATGACCGTGCCGATCGCGCCGTAATTCTGCGCGGGATCGGCCCCGACGTCGAAGAACGGCGGATTCAGAATGGCGGCGGGAAAGTTCAACGCGTTCTGAAGCGGAAGATTGACGGCATTCACCGTCTGAGGCGTCATACACCACTCGGACTTGTCGACGGGCCTGCCGAGCTTCGCGAGGCTCTGGCGGTAGTCCAACAGCTCGGCTCTCTGGAAGTTTCCGAGCGCGTCGCCCGGGGCAACCACGAGGTCGGAATAGTCCTTCCATCGGTCGGGGTAGCCGATCCCGACGTACAGCGTCGCGAGCTTCGCCTTCGCCCTCTGGCGGGTCGCCGGAGTCATCCATTCGAGTTTGTCGATCCGCCGGCCGAATGCGGCGATGATGTTGGCCACCATTTTCTGAGCTTCCGCCCTGGCCGCGGGCGGGAAAAACCTTTCGACGTAGAGCCTGCCGACTGCCTCGCCGAGAACGCCTCCGGTGGCGTCCACCGCGCGCTTCCACCGGGGACGCTGCAATGGCGCGCCGGTCAGGACGGTCCCGTAGAAGTGGAACCGCTCGTCCGCGAAGGCTTTCGGAAGAAGCCGGGACGCGCGATCGATGACATGAAAGGTCAGGTAGTCCTTCCACGCGTCGAGCGGCTGGCTGCCGGCGAGCGCGGCGATGCCCGAGATTCCCGACGGCTGCCAGACCATCACCATCGGCTGGCCGGAGAGCCCCGCGGCGTCGAAGACGCTCCCCCATTCGAGCCCCGGCGCCCGAGACGGGAAATCCTGGATGCGCCAGGGATTGTTCGCCTTCAACACGTCTTCCGATTCGGTGCGGCTGACGTGCGCGTCGGCGATCTTCCGCTCGAGCTCGTAGATCCGGGCGCTTCGCGTCTCGGGATCCTGTATGCGGGCGAGCGTCAGCACCGCCGTCACGTGCGCCTTGTATTGGGATTGCAGCGCGGCGTCCTTTGCACCGGTGTTTCGATAGTCGTCCCGATCCGGCATTCCCAGGCCGCCCTGCATCAGGTACGCGACGTTGCGGTCCGGCGCTGCGAAATCGGGGGACACCCACACGCCGAACAGGCGATCGGTGTGAAAATTCGTCTTGTTCAGCGCGTCCACGTCGGCGCGGAGCTGCCGGCCGACCACGCGCGCCAGAGCCTTCCTGTCCGCGATTGCCGAGATCTCGTCGAGCTCCGCCTTGATCGGGTCGAGGCCTTTGGCCTCGATCGCCTTCTCGTCCATGTACGCGTCGTAGTACGCGGCGACTTTCGCGGTGTCGGAGCCCGCGGGCGGCTTCGACTCTCCCGCCTGGCGGATGAGACCCGCCGTCCGCGCGTTGACTTCCTCCGCGAGGATCGAGAAGAGGCCGTAGCTGGATCGGTCCGGTGGAATCGGCGTCGCCTTCATCCA
>JBDUBP010000143.1:0-10379 GCA_040004075.1 Acidobacteriota bacterium
GAAACCCGATGACCTGGCCTTCAGACTGGCAGACGAACGTCACCTTTCTTCTTCGGTGGGGTCACTTCCTGGCGGGCATCACCTGGATTGGAATGCTCTATTTCTTCAATCTGGTAAACGTCAACTTCATGAAGGAGCTCGACGCGGCGACCAAGGGCAAGGTGGTTCCGAACCTGATGCCGAAGGCCCTGTGGTGGTTTCGCTGGGGCGCCTTCTGGACGGTCCTGACCGGATTGCTCTACTACATGCTGATCCTGCATACCGAGGCGAACGTCGGACGCACGCTCGGCGTCGTGTTGATCGGCTGGATCGTGGCCTGGCTGATCGAAGCCGTCCTCCTGCGGATGTCGGTCGCGGGCGGCCCTCTCAAAGACGGCCGCGTCCTCGGCGGCGTCATCGCGGTGCTGGTCGCGGCGACGGCCTACGGCGTCGCCTCTCTCATCCGCGAGGGCGGCAGCAACCGGTCGATCGCAATCGGTATCGGCGGCGGCCTCGGCACCGTGATGTTCATGAACGTGTGGATGATCATCTGGCCGCTCCAGAAGAAGATCATCGCGGCGACGAAGGCGGCCGCGGAAGGCACTCCGGCGCCGGCCGAGATGCCGCTGTGGGCGCGGCGAGCGTTCCTGGCTTCGCGCACCAACACGTGGCTCTCCGTTCCGATGCTTTTCTTCATGGGCGCCGCGAGCCACTTCCCGATCTTCGCGCGGCTCGGCGGTGGGTAGGAATCAGCCGTCAGCTCTCTGGTCGGAAAAACGGGCGGCTTCGGCCGCCCGTTTCATTTCAGCCCGTCCGATAGGAAGCGAAACCGAAAACTGAAAACTATCGACTGACTACTCTTGCTCAGCCAGACTGACTACTCTTACTCAGCCAGATAGTCCCGCACCAGCTTCATGTCCTCCCAGACGTCCTTCTTGCGTTCGGGCGACCGCAGAAGAAAGGCCGGATGGAACGTCGGCATGACCCGAACCCCGCGCGCGATCTGCCAGCGGCCGCGCAGGCGGGAAATCGACTCGCCGGTCTCGAGAAGCGCCTGCGCCGCGAAGCTGCCGAGCGTCACGATCACCCTCGGGGAGACGAGGCGGATCTGCTCGTTCAAGAACGGGCGGCAGGATTCGACTTCGTCCCGCTCGGGGTTGCGGTTGTTCGGAGGCCGGCATTTCAGGACGTTGGCGATGTAGACGTCTTCGCGGGTCCGTCCCATCGCCTCGATGATCTTGGTGAGCAGCTGGCCGGCGCGTCCGACGAACGCGAGGCCCTGCTCGTCCTCGTCGCGGCCGGGCGCTTCCCCGACGAACATCAGCTCGGCCTTCGGATTTCCCTGGCCGAACACGATCTGCGTGCGCGTTCCCGCGAGCTTGCATCTCGGGCATCCCGCCAGAAAATCCTTCAGAGCGGGGATGTCGGCCATGGAACCCGGCAGCAGCGCCGGCGGCGCGCTTGCCGCGGCAGCGCCGCCCTTCGTCGCGGGTCCGGCGAGATAGAGCTCCCGGATCCCGAGGTCCCGAAAGTAGGCGAGGTCGTCTCCGAGCTGCGGCCCCGAGCTCACCGGCGCGCTTCCGGCGCGGCGGACAGCTCTCGGGCGGCGGCGGCGGGCCTCGCCTTCAGAAACGCGTCCCAAATGGCGTCGGCCACCTCGCGTTTCGGGCGCCGTGCAATCAGACGCGCTGGCTCCCCTTTCGCGAGGATCATGACCTCGTTGTCCGGGGACTCGAATCCGATGTCCTTGCGGCCGACGTCGTTGATCACGATCAGGTCGGCTCCCTTGGCGTCCCGCTTGGCGGCGCCGCGGCGCTCGAGGTCTTCGGTCTCCGCCGCGAACGCGATCACGACCTGTTCCCGTTTCAAGGGGCGCAACGACGCCAGCACGTCGCGGCCGGCCGTCAGCCGCACGGTGGCGTCGCCGTCCTGGCGATGCAGGCGGTCCGCGCTGGCCTCGGGGATGAAGTCGGCGACGGCCGCCGCCATGGCGAGCGCGTCGCACTCTGGGAACTCGCGGACGAGAAGACCATGCAGATCGGCCGACGTCTCGAAGGGGACGAACCGGACGCCGGCCGGCACGGGAAGTCCCGTCGGACCCGACAGAAGCGTGACGGCGGCGCCCCGATCGCGCGCGGCCTCCGCCAGCGCGTAGCCCATCCGGCCGCTCGAGCGATTGGAGAGGAAGCGCACCGGATCGACGGGTTCCCGGGTGGGGCCGGCGGTCACCAGAATGCGAAGCTTCTCCATGTCCCTCGAGCCCGGCGTCCGCTCCAGGAGCGTCCTCGCGGCGGCCAGGATCTCTTCCGGCTCGGCCATCCGCCCGACGCCCTCGTGCCCGGAAGCGAGAAACCCGGAGGCGGGCCCCACGAATCGCGCCCCGCGCGCCGACAGGAGGTCGCAGTTCGCGCGGACCGCCGGATGCGCCCACATCGCAGACTCCATCGCGGGCGCGAGTAGGACCGGCCCGCGGTGCGAAAGGAAGTAGGTCGTCAGAAAGTCGTCCGCCACCCCGTTGGCGAACCGCGCAAGCGTGTGCGCGGTGGCGGGCGCGACGACGAGGAGGTCGGTCCAATCCGCGAGCTCGACGTGGAGCACGGCCGGACGATGGCGGTCGCCCCAGACCTCGGTCGAGACCTCGCGGCCTGAGAGCACCGCGAACGTCAGGGGCGACACGAACTCCCGGGCCCCGCGTGTCAGGACCGGCTGCACCTCGAAGCCCTCGCGAACGAAGGCGCGGCAGAGCTCGGCCGCCTTGTATGCCGCGATGCCGCCGGAAACGCCGAGGACGACGCGGAAAGGCTGCATCGGGTCAGGAGCCCGTGAGAGCGGGGCCCGTCGCTCGCGGCAGGAGAATCATCGCCGAGGCGCAGCAGCGCATTGCGAGAACGGGCTCCAGGCCTTGCGGCCGCCCCGTTCAGACGGTCGCTTCTTCCTCCACGGACTCGGTGTCGGCGGAGGCCGCGTCGGCGTCGGCGTCTTCAAGCACGCCGCCTTCGGCGCCGTAGTCCCACCGCACGCGGTTCTCTTCAAACTCTTCGGCGGCGAGACGGGTGGGCTTGGTCGGCCGGTCCGATTCGATCTTCGGCCTGGCGCCGCGCATCAGCTGCTCGGCGCGGCGGGCGATCAGGAGAACGAGCCGGAACTTGCTGTCCACACCTTCGGGGATGTTCTGGATCATCGGAGAAACCTCTCTGTTTCCGGTCAGCGGTCTGGCGGTTAGCGGAATTCTTTGCGGATGCGTTCCAGGCGCAGCGCCTGACGGGCCGGCGTCAACCGCCTCGCCCGAACGATGGATTGTAACTCAAGAGTGGCCCGATCGAGATCGTTGTTCACGATAACGTACTGATAGTCCATGGCTTCCTGGATCTCCTTCGAGGCGTTTATCAGCCGCTTCCGGATGACTTCTTCCCCGTCCAGGCCCCGCAGGCGCAGCCTCTTCTGCAGCTCGGGCTGGGAGGACGGCGCGATGAAGATCATGACCGCCTCGGGATAGACGCGCCGCACGTCGCGGGCGCCCTGGACGTCGATGTCGAGGACGACGTCCTCCCCCGCCTCCAGGCGCGGAAGCACTTCCGCCTTCGAGGTCCCGTAGATATTGTCGTGCACCTCGTTGTGCTCGAGGAATGCGTCGCGGGCGGCCATTTCCTGGAACTCGGCGACCGAGATGAAATGGTATTCGCGCCCGCTCGTCTCCCCGGCCCGCATGGCGCGCGTCGTGTGCGAGACCGAGAAATGAAGCGGCTCCCCCGGAGGATCGTTCAAAAGCCGCCGGATCAAGGTCGTCTTCCCGCCGCCCGACGGAGAGGACACGATGAAGAGGTCTCCCCGGGCGGGCGCGCTCATTCGACGTTCTGGACCTGTTCGCGGATCTTTTCGGTCTCCGACTTCATCTCGACGACGTCGCGCACGAGCTGCAAGTCCCGCGCCTTGGAGCCCAGGGTGTTCAATTCGCGAAGAATCTCCTGGGTCAGGAACTCGAGCTTCTTCCCGACGGGGCCGCTCGATCGGAGCAGCTCCTGAAACGACGAGAGGTGCCCCTGGAGGCGCGAGAGCTCCTCGGAGATGTCCGTCTTGTCGACGGCCAGAGCCGCCTCCTGCTCGAGGCGCGACGAGTCGAGCGGCAGGTCGGGCACGAGCGCGCTCAACCGTTCGCGGAGGTTCTGGAGGAGGCGGGCCGAGACCTCTTCCCGGCGGGAGGAGAGCTCGCCCGACTTGCCCTGCAGAAAAGCGACCCGCGCGGCCATGTCGGCGGCCACCGTCCGCCCCTCAGTCTCGCGCATGGCGACGAGCGCCGAGGCGGCTTCGACGCCGATCGCCTCGATGGCGGCGATCTCCTCCGCGGAGAGCTCCCCGGCGGCGTCTTCGACCGACAGCGCGCCCGGTATGGAGAGAAGGTCGCGCACCTCGAGGCGCCCCTCGATGGAGAACTTCTCCGCGGCGGCGCGGATGCGGCTGATCGCCGCGCCGAGGAGCGCTTCGTCGAGCACGACTTCGCTCCGACTCTGCGTATCCCGCCGCACGCGCAGCGAGATCTCGACCTTTCCACGCGATACCCGCGCCGAGAAGGCCTTCCGCAGGACCGGCTCGAGAACGGCCTCGGAGTCGCGCAGCTTGACGGTCATGTCGAGGAAGCGATGGTTCACGCTTCGGGAGGAGATCTCCGCGATCATGCCGGCTTTGACCGCGCCCTGGGCGCGCCCGAACCCGGTCATGCTGCGGATCATCGGGGCCCCGCCACGGGGGCGGCCTCGGCCGCCTCCGTCTCCGTAAAGTACTGCATGGCGTGGAGGCGATGGTACACGCCGGGCCGGGCCAGCAGCTCATGATGGGTGCCCGACTCCACGAGGCGCGCCCGGTCGAACACGAGGATGCGATCCGCGCGGCGCACCGTCGAGAGCCGGTGCGCGATGACGAGCGTCGTTCTCCCCTTCATGAGGTTCATGAGCGCCCGCGCGACCAGGGCTTCGGACTCCGTGTCGAGCTGCGAGGTGGCCTCGTCGAGGATCAGGATCGGGGCGTCCTTGTAGATCGCCCGGGCGATGGCGAGACGCTGCTTCTGGCCTCCCGACAGCCGGCTCGCGTTCTCGCCGACGAAGCTGTCGTAGCCTTCCGGGAGGCGGTCGATGAATTCATCCGCATACGCGGCGTGGGCCGCGGCGCGCAGCTTCTCTTCGGGGGGCGAGGCCTGCCCGTAGGCGATGTTGCTTCGCACGCTGGCGTCGAAGAGGATCGTGTCCTGGGTAACGAGCCCGATCTGTTCCCGCAGGGAGCGCAGCGTCGCGTCGCGGATGTCGACGCCGTCGAAGGTGATCCGTCCTGCGGTCGGGTCGTAGAGACGCGGGAGGAGGTTCACGAGGCTCGTCTTGCCGGCCCCTGACGGCCCCACGATCGCGACGGTCTCGCCGCGGCGGATGGTCAGGTCGACGTCGAGGAGGACGGGCTGGTCCTCGTAGCGAAAGCTCACGTTCTCGTAGCGGATCGCGTCGGAAAACGGCGGGAGCGGCCGCGCGTCCGGCTTTTCCTGGATCTCGCTCACGCGGTCGACCAGCTCGAAGACGCGCCTCGCCGAGGACAGCGCGAGCTGGATCGCCATGTTGATGCGTGTGACGTCCTTCACCGGCTTGTACATCATCATCAGCGCCGCGAGGAACGAGAACAGTTCCCCCACCTCCATCCGGCGCGCGTGGATTTCGGACGCGGCGTAGACGAACAGCGCCGACAGGCCGATCCCCGCGAGAATCTCCATGAAGGGGGCGTTGCGCGCCTGGATGCGTACGGTTCTCCGGTTCACCCGGAAGTAGTCGTTGTTCGCCTCTTCGAACCGCCGCGCCTCGAAGTCCTCCATCGCGTAGGTCTTGATCACGCGGTGGCCGCGCAGTGTTTCGGACAGGATGGCGCCGAGATGGCCGATCCGTTCGCGCGCCGCGGTGGCGGCCTTGCCGAGGCGCCGCGTGTTGCTGACGATCGGGAGAAGGATCACCGGCGCCAGGAGAAAAATGATCAGAGCGAGGCGCGCGTTCATCGAGAAGACGTAGAGGAGGAGCAGGACGAGGGTCAGCGCTCCCTGGACCAGGTCGGTGAGCTGGTGACCGAAGGCCGTCTGGATCTGCTCGACGTCGGAGAGCATCCGGCTCATGAGATCGCCGGTCGAGCTCTCGGAGTAGAACCGGGTCGACTGCCGGAGCAGCTTGTCGTACGCCTCGCGCCGGAGGTCGCGGACCATCGCGACGCCGATTCCGTTCAACTCGAACTCAGAGATGTAGGAAAAGACGTTCTTCGAAACGAGCGCGAGCAGGAGAAGGAGCGGGACGGCGAACCGCACCGGGATGCCGTGGCTCTCCGCCGTCTGCCTGGCGGTCGCGTAGAACGCGTCGAGCCAGCGCAAGAGCGTGGCGCGGGCGGCTCCCCCCCCGCCGAATCCGGACAGCCGCGCGGCGGCGCCCGCGCCGAGCGCGTCGTCGATCACCTTGGCGAGGAGGAACAGCATCGCGACCGTCGAAATCGAGACGACGACCATCGCGAGAAGAGCCAGAAAGGCGCGTCCGCGATACCGCCCGAAGGCGCGGAGAAGGCGGGGAAAGGGCTTCACGGCTTCACAGCGCCGCTCCCCGGGCGAGCGCGTCGCGCGCGGTCTCGGACGGGCCGGAACGCTCTATCGCATCGAGGACCGCGTCGGCTGCGCGCTCCGTGGCGCCGGGCGCCCCGAGGCTTTCCGCCACGGCGGCGAGGGCCGCCCTCATGCGCCGCGCGCGCTCGGGAGATTCCAGGATCGCCGCCCCTTCCTCTTCGAGGCGGGTCGCGCTTGCTTCCTTCTGGATGAGCTCCGGAACGACCTCCTCGCCGGCCAGGATGTTGACGAGCGAGATCCAGGGGACCCGGATGAGGAGCCGGCCGATCGCCGCGCTCGCCGCGGACGTCCGGTACAGCACGACCATGGGCGTGCCGCAGAGCGCGGCTTCCAGAGTCGCGGTGCCGGACGCGACGAAGGCGAGATCCGAGCTCGAAAGCAGCCGATGCAATCCGCCGTCGGCCACGAGGATTCCGGACGATGCCGCCGAGGAGAAGAGCGCCTCGGGAAGGCCCGGGGCGCGAACGGCGACGACCTCCAGGTCGAATCTCGCCGCGAGCCGCACCGCCGCTTCGACCATGGGCTGCCAGTGGCGGGCGATCTCGCCGGGCCGGCTTCCCGGGAGCAGCAGAAGCCGCCGCCTTCCCGTGGTGGCGGGAGGGGACAGAGCAGGCGCCCGTTCGAGGCCCTCGCGCACGTCGTCCACGAGGGGGTGCCCCGCGCAGACCGCGTCCGCGCCGTGCCGGCGGTAGATTTCCGTCTCGAACGGGAAGAGCGTGATGATCCGCCGGGCGCGGGCCGCGATCGTCCGCGCGCGGCCGGAGCGCCAGGCCCAGACCTGGGGGCTGACGTAGTAGATCAGGGGGATCCCGAGCCGGACGAGGCGCCGCGCGAGGAGGGCATGGAAGTCCGGGAAGTCGATGAGCACCGCGGCGGCGGGCCGGCGCCTGCGCGCCCCCTGTTCCAGGGCCGCCAGGGCGCGGCGGATCGCGGGAAGCTTCTCGAAGACTTCGAAGATGCCCACCACGGACAGCGCCTCCGACGGAACGAGCCGCTCGAGCCCCGCATCCCCGAGCCGCGCGCCGCCCATTCCGAAGAAGGCCATCGCGGGCCGCCGGCGCGACAGCGCCCGGAGAAGCCGGGATCCGTAAATGTCTCCGGAGGCTTCGCCGGAAGAAATGAGCAGATTCAAGAAAGCCAGAGTAGCAAAGGCGAGGTCATAGCCGGACGGGGGACTCCCTCGCCCGCCTTGCCTCTCCTGCTAATATTCGGGAGCCAATATCCATGACATCCCTTTCGACTCAAGCCTGGAAGGCAGCCTTGATCGGCTCGGGCCGGATCGGGCAGCGGCACGCCGCGATCCTCGCCGAGTCCCCCCGATCCGAGCTCGTCGGCGTGGCAGACGTCCGGCCCGACAAGGCGGCTGGCCTGGCCGGCCGGCACGGCGGACGTCCGTACGCGGACCTCGATCGGATGCTCCGGGAGGAGTCGCCGGATCTGCTGGCGGTCTGCACCCCGTCGGGCGACCACTGCGAGCAGGTCCTCGCGGCGTCGCGTGCGGGCGTCGCGAACGTGGTCGTCGAGAAGCCGATGGCGCTGACGCTGCCCGAGGCCGACGCCATGATCGCCGAATGCGATCGCAACGGCACGCGGCTCTTCGTGGTCAAGCAGAACCGGTACAACCTTCCGATTCAACGGCTCAAGGCGGCGCTGGACGAGGGCCGGTTCGGACGGCTGGTCCTCGGAACCGTCCGCGTGCGCTGGTGCCGCAGGCAGGACTATTACGACCAGGCCCCCTGGCGGGGGACGTGGGCGATGGACGGCGGCGTGTTCTCGAATCAGGCGTCGCACCACGTCGACATGCTTCTCCACACGATGGGCGACGTCCAATCCGTCAAGGCGATGAGCGCCACGCGGCTCGTTCAGATCGAGGCGGAAGACACCGGAGTCGCGGTGCTGCGGTTTTCGAGCGGCGCGCTCGGCATCATCGAGGCGACGACCGCGGCGAGGCCCAGGGATCTCGAGGGATCGATCTCGATTCTGGGCGAAAACGGCACCGTGGTCGTCGGCGGCTTCGCGATGAATGAAATGTCTGTCTGGAGCTTCGAGAACCCGAAGGCCGAGGACGCCCGGGTCCTCGAGACTTCCCGGACGAACCCTCCCGACGTTTACGGCTTCGGGCATCACGCGTATTACGAAGCGGTCTTCGACGCCATGGACACCGGCGGCAAGCCGGCGATCGACGGCCGGGAAGGCCGCCGGTCTCTCGAGGTGATCACCGCCCTGTACGAGTCGATCGAGTCGGGCCGTGAAATCTCGCTTCCGGTCGAGGCGCAGCGTTCCCGCCTCGGGCGCGCGCCCGTGCCGGCGCCATCCGCTTGATCCCGCTGTCGCGCGTCACCGTCACGCCGGAGATGACGGCGGCGATCCTCGAGGTCGTCGCGTCCGGCCGGTACATCCTGGGGCCGCAGACGAAGGCATTCGAAGACGAGTTTGCCTCCTACACCGGAACGCGGCACGCGGTGGCCGTCTCGCAGGGCACTTCGGCGATCCAGCTCTCGTTGATCGCGCTCGGCGTCCGTCCGGGCGACGAGGTGCTCGTCCCCTCCATGACGGCTTTCCCGACCATCGAAGGCATTCTTCACGCCGGAGCCAAGGCGGTCATGACCGACGTGGACCGCTACGGCGCCATCGATCCCGCCGACGCCGCCTCCCGCGTCACCGACAAGACGGTCGGGATCGTCCCGGTTCACCTGTACGGCGGAGCGGCGGATCTGACGGCGTTGCAGACTCTCGCCGGGCGCCATGGACTCTGGATCGTCGAGGATTGCTGCCAAGCGCACGGCGCCCGGTTTGGCGGGAAGACCGTGGGTTCCGTCGGCCGCTCCGGATGCTTCTCCTTCTACCCCTCCAAGAACCTGACGGTGCTGGGGGACGGCGGGATGGTCACGACGGACGACGACGAGGTCGCTCGCGCCGTGCGCCTCCTTCGCGATCACGGGAGGAGCGACAAGTACACGCACGTCGCGGTCGGGTTCAACCTGCGATTCAACGAGATCCAGGCGGCGGTCGGCCGCAAACAGCTCGCCCTGCTCGAGACCTTCATCGAAAAGCGGCGGGCCGTGGCGCGCCACTACGACACGGCCCTCACGGGCATAGAGGGGCTGCGGACGCCCCTCGAGCGGCCCGGCACCCGGATGGTCTACCACCTCTATCCGATTCGCATGAAGGACCAGGCGACCCGCGACGCGCTCCGGGACCATCTGACGCGGGCGGGAATCGAGACGGGCGTTCACTACCCGATCGCGAACCACCTCCAGCCCGCCATGGTGCCTTACGGGCCGCCGCCGTCCCTCCCCGAGTCGGAAGCGCTCGCGCAGACGACCCTCTCCCTTCCGATCTTTCCCTCGCTGACGGAGGAAGAGGTCGAAACGGTGATCGGGGGCGTCCAGCTGTTTTTCGAGCACGCGTAGGGACGGAAGCCGGCAGGCGGCAGGCGGAAAGCCGGAGGAGCTTGCCGGCGGACCCTTACCGCCTTTTTCTTTCGATTCCCAATTCCCAATTCCCGATTCCCGGCTCCGTCAGCGTCCGACGCCTTCCTCCATCTTCTGCCCTCGAATCCACCGACGGTACCAGGCTTCGAGGTTCAGCAGCAGCCAGACCTTGTTGTTGCGGCGCTGCGTTCCCGACTCGATGAAGCGGCGGACTTCCTTCGGCCGGATGACCCCGTCGGCGGCGAGGTCGCCGCGCTCCAGCAGGCGAAGCGCGTCTTCACGGTTCTCTCCCCCGACCCACGTCTTGAACGGCGTCGAGAAGCCCGCCTTCGACC
>JBDUBP010000095.1:0-10327 GCA_040004075.1 Acidobacteriota bacterium
CAAAATCCCCCGCTCGCAAGGGCATGAGGGTTCGAATCCCTCCTCCGGCACCACGTCCGCTGGAAAGTCCTGCCGGCGGGTCCCGGGCCGAGGATCGATGCCGGCCGGCGTCCCGTCGGAAAAAGGGGGCGGACCCGGGAATCCGCCCCCTATAGAGAGAATCGTCTAGAAACGAACTCCGACGGAGGCCCGGAACATGCGAGGCAGCTGGTATCCGCCGGGCGCGATCGCCTTGCCGAAGTTGGGGCCGAGACTGTAGTTCGCGCCCGTCCCCGCCGCCCCCTGTACCGGGGTTTCGGTCCGCGGGTTGAACGGGCTGTAGGCCGAGGTGCCCGCCGTGTTAGCGGTGTTGACCGTGAGATCGGAGTCGATGCCGAGCCGTCCGCCGGTGAAGGCCTTTTCGTTGAAGACGTTCAAGAGCTCCGGTCGAATGAAAAGCTCCACACTCTTGAAGACCTTCACCGCGACGTTCATCGCGAGGTCGGTGCGCGTCACGTTATCCGTACGCAACGCCCCCCGGGATGTGAAGTAGTAGAGCTCGTTCGTGGGCGGGGCCTGGTAACCCGGGTTCGCGACGTAAAACTGGCCGGCCGCATTTCGCGTGTTGATGAGGGCATTGGCGTCGTAGGCCCGGCCGGAATCGACCGACTCGAGAGCGGTGAGAGTGAAGCTGGCGAAAGATGTCTTGAAATCGTATCCGGCCCAGAGCTTCGCGCGGTGCCGCTGGTCGCCCGCCAGATATCCGGAGAAGTTGTTCGCGCTGCGGGCGAACTCCAGGTATTCGGGATAATCGAACGAGCCGGTGATCGGGCCGCTTCCAAAGTTTTCGCCGTCGAAGTTCCCGGTGAGCCGCGACCACGTGTACCCGCCGCCGGCGAACAAGGGGAACGCGAACCGATAGTTGTACTGGAACTGGACCGCCGCGTACCTGCGGTCGAGCTTGTTTGTGTTCTCGATCACGCCCTTGTCGAAGACGAGGCCGAACTGGTAGGGAGCCGTACCGGTCGTCAGATCCGTCCGCGTGGAATAAAAGTCGTCCCAATTTCGGTAAATGAAGTCGATCTTCGCCACTCCCCTCGTTCCAATCGCCGAGCCGAACCCGACCGTGTACTCCTTGACGTTCGGGGACTTCAGCGATCCCTGCGGGATCACCGCCGTCAGCCCGGGAACGTTCGGGTTGCCGCGGGTGGGTCTCACGCTGGTGCCGCCAACGCTGTTGAGCCACGCAAAGACCGCGTCGATCGCCTGCGCGTTTGTGAGGAGGGACCCGGTCGGGGCGGCGGGGTCGCAGTTGATGCACGGCCCCCGGAAGAAGTAGTCGAATGTGGCGGGCTGTCCCGCGGGAGAGGAGGAATCTCCGATCGAGTCTGACAGTTGCGCGACGTACTGCGCGTATCCGGCATTGACGACGAAGCGCCCGTCGGCCAGGATGTCGAACTGGGCCGCGAGTCGCGGCGAGATCGCGTGGTCGTCTGAGACCGTGAAGCCCCGGCTGTCCCGGCCGTTGTTCTTGTCGTACCGCACGCCCAGGTTGAAGCTCCAGTGCTTGTTGAGCGCGATCCTGTCGTTCACAAATACCGAGTCGGTCTGAAAGTCGGTGCCGGAGGTCTCCTGAAAGAGCGGCGTCCAGCGGACGAACGTCGAGTTGTCGTTTCGGAACACGGGAAACACGTTGGAGCCGCGGATGTAGGCGCTCGTCCCGAAGATCCGGAAATCGCTCCCGGACTGGTGGTTATTGGCAAACCGGAAATCCTTGAAGTGCTCGTACCCCACGCGGATGTCGTGGCTGCCGGTCGCCGCCGTTGAAAGAAAATACGAGCCTTTCGCGCTCCAGGACTGATTGTCGCGCCGCTCCGGCGTGGCAATGGAAAACGTGGCGCAGTTGTACCGCGCGTTGTTGCGAGAACGGTCCAGGAGAAGCGTTCCGCGCTCGAGGTCGGTAAACGCGCAGCCGCCCCCATCGAAGGTGAACTTCTTCTTCGAGTATTGCGCCTCCACGAACAGCTTGCTCGTGACGACGCCGTTGTAATTCGCGGAGAAGAGGGTGTTGGGGAGGTTGCGATCCGAAAGGCTGTTCAGATCCAGGATGTTCGTCGTGAAGCGATTGTTCGTCTCGTGGTTCTTGATGTCGATGTAATTGACGACTACGTTGTGCTGAGGCGTGATGGCGCCGGTGAGCTTGCCCTCGTATCGTTTTTCGTCGGTGCCATGGATGTAGGCCTGGGGAGTGGGATCGACGCTCCCGGGTCCGGCCGTCAGGCGCGTCTGATTGCTATCGGTCAGCTTCGCCTGCCTGCCCGCCGCGAAGAACCAGAGGCGGTCCCGGAAGATCGGACCTCCCAGAGTTTCCTCGTACGTCTCGTTGACTTTTTCAACGCGCGTGTCTGAGAGAGAAGTGGAGACGCCGGTCCGGCCGGCGCCGCTGTTGTACGGGTCGTTCTCCGTCCACTTGTCGTTGGTGAAGGTCGTCCGGAACGAACCTGACAGAGTGTTGCCTCCCGACTTGGTGATCGCGTTGACCACGCCGCCGCTGAAACGTCCGTACTCGGCGGAGATGCTCGCGGTGAGCACCGTCGTCTCCTGAATCGCGTCCTCGATGAACAGGTCGTGGGGCTGTCCGCGGAGATTCTCGTTGGCGACCACCCCGTCCACCGTAAACAGGTTCTCGAACGACTGGCCGCCGGACATCGTAATGGCGACGTTGGTGGCGCGATCGTTCCCCGAGGGTCCGTTGTTGTTGACTCCGGGGGCGAGCTGCGTGATCGCCGTCAGAGTTCTGCCGACGGGCAGGCTCTCGACGAGCTGCTTCTTGTAATTTGCCGAGACCTGGGTGTCCTCGAGGATGGCGGCCGGGTTCGCCTCCGAGCCGGAGACCGTCACCGTCTCCGTCACCGACGAGGGGCGGATGTCCTGATCGATGCGGGAGGTGCGGGCCGCCGACAGCGTCACCTTCTGTTCGGCCGGCTGCATCCCCTGAAGCTCGAAGGAGACGACGTAGTCGCCGGCCGGAAGCAGGTTGAAGATGTAGTCGCCGTTCGAATTCGTGACGCTGGTTCGCTTCCCCTGCAGCGCCGGGGAAGACACGGTGACGGCGACCCCCGCGAGTCCACCACCCGGACCCGCTGTCACCTTGCCCGTCAGCGTCGCCGTGGGGATCCCCTGACCCGCCATCGGCGTAACGAGGAGGGAGGCCGCCAGCACGCACAAGGCGGCGCGAGCAAAATTGACCCCGGACCCCACGAGGCGCCGTCGCAAGGCGACGCATTGGCTGACCACCATTTCGAAGACCTCCTGCTCTGATTTACCCGTTTAGGCAGACGTCGACTCAGACACACGAGGAGCAACGCGAATGCCACGACGCATGACAGAAACGCCGGGACGAGAAGCCTCTCGACGGGGACCACATCGGGTTTTCAGGGACGGAAAATTCTGGCGGGAACAGGGCTCCGGTTTTTTGATTCCGGAATCAGATTTGTGAAACCGGGAGCGCGAGGCGGGATACCGGGAAACGGGCGCAGCTCGCGCCCGTCCCCCGGTTCAGCTTCCGGGCCTGGCCGGGCGGTCCCGGACCAGCTGGCGAATCAGGTCGGTCTGGATCTCCTGGATCTCCAGAAGCCGCTGCCACTGTTTCTTGAGCAGGTGCTCCATCCGTTCGTTCAACACTCGGATTTCGAGCTCTGACTTCAGGTTGACGCGGTAATCGTTTTCGGAGCGAAGGCGGTCTTTTGTCTCCTGCCGATTCTGGCTCATCATGATCACGGGAGCCTGCAGCGCCGCCACGCACGAGAGGAGAAGATTCAGCAGGATGTATGGAAACGGGTCGAAGGGACGGCGGGTCAGGACAATCGTATTCACCGCGATCCACACGAGGAGCACGCCGCAGAAAGACAGAATGAATCGCCAGCTTCCGCCGAATTCCGCGATCTTGTCGGATATCCGATCGCCAAAGGTGAGTCCCTGCTCGAATTCCTCGTTGATGTTCTCGGTCAGAATCTCTTCTTCGCGGATTGACCGGATCACCTGCTCCTCGAGCTCGGACAACTCTCCCTTTTCATCCTCGAGGAGCCGCTCCATGTGCGCCGCGCGAAATCGATTCAGATCCGTCGAACAGATCGAGTCCTTTAGCCCGAATCCGGGGTTTTCCTCCTGCACCGATTGAAAGATGTGCGGGCGCAGCAGCTCGCCGGACGTGAGCTGTCCCGCTCCCCGCGCTTTTCCGCAGATCCCGCAGAGAGTTTTTGCCGAGTCGCTCAATTCCGCCTCCCGGCCGGGGAGCACCCGGCGCCGTTTTCAAAACCATACCGCGAGGGCGGGGATCTTCAGAAGAAAGTTCCTGAGGGTCGGCCCTTCTGCGCAGGGAGGGGCGGGTGAGGCCGGGAGACACGGTCCTGGTGGTGGACGACGACGACGACGCGGTCCTTCCGCGATGCGCTTCACGAGGCGCTGGTCGACGAAGGATTTGCGTCGGCTGCGTCGAGAACGGGCGCGAGGCGATCGACGTTCTGAAAGCGGGAGCCCGTGCGTCCCTCATCCTGCTCGACCTGCACACGCCCGAGATGAACGGGCTCGAATTTCGACCGCTCCAGCGTTCCGACCCGGCCATCGCGGACATCCCGTCATCGTTCTGACGGGCGACCTCGATCGGGGAACGAGGCCCGGTGGCTCGGCGTCGCGTTCTACCTCACGAAGCCGATGCCGCTCCCGCAACTGGTGGAGGTGGTCGCCCTCTTCGCGAACCCCGCGGCTGCCGGGCCGCGGGGGGCAGAAAACCGACGGCTGAGTCGGGCGTGGCGACTACCGGCGCGGCGTGCGGACCCGGCGCGTCAGCAGGAAGACGAGGACCGCGGCCACGAGCGCGAGGGCCAGCCAGATTCGCATCGCGAGATCAGTGCTCGAGCCCGTATTCCTTGATCTTGTTGTAAATCGTCTTCAAGGAGAGCTTCAGCAGCTCCGCCGTCTTCGGCTTGCTTCCGCGGGCAAATTCGAGCGTCTTCTGAATCAGGCGGCGCTCGACGTCCGCGAGCGAAGCTCCCACGGCGATCTTGACCACCGGCGGCTTCTTCCGCCTCGTCCTCCGGCGCGCTCGGGGCCCCGCGAGGAGGGAGAGAACGAGCGTCGGACCGACCACGTCCCCGTCGGAGAGGGCGGCAGCGCGGCGGACGACGTCCTTGAGCTCGCGGACGTTGCCCGGCCAGTCGTGGGCGCGCAGCGCGTCCAGCGATTCGGGATCGAAGGTGAGCGCGGCATCCCGCTCCGCGAGGAAGCGGCACGCGAGAAGGTCGACGTCGTCGCCGCGCTCGCGCAGAGGCGGAAGATTCACGATGCCGTCGCGGAGGGCCTCGTACAGATCCGGAAGAAGCTTCCCTCCGGCGAGCGCTTCCTCCGGGGACTCGTTGACCGCGAGGACGGCGCGGAACCTTCCCGGCCGCTCGATCCAGATGAGCAGCGCCCGCTGATCGGGTATCGACCGCCGCTCGACCGAAGGGAGGAAGAGCGTGCCATGTCCGACGACCGGCAGAACGGACGTCCCTTCGAGATCCGCCACCTTGAGGAAAGATCCCGAACCGCGGGAAGACAGTCCATGGAGCACCCGGGCAATTTCCTCCTGCTCCGTCCCGGCTTCTCCGGTTAAGAGAATCGGAGAGCCGGCAGCGGCGGCGTGCTCGATCGCCGCCAGGGCCGATTGCCACCGAGGCGATTGCCCGACGAGGGCCGCGGCCATTTCCGCGCGCACCAGAGCCACGCGGACGCGCTCCGCGGCGGTCACCCGCTCCCGATCGCCCGCGAGCCGCGTCAGCAGGACCGCGATCCGAGCGTCCGAGACTGGACGCCACAGGAAATCCTCGGCGCCGCGTTCCATGGCGGTGACGCCGCTCTCCAGAGCTTCCGAGTCGGCCAGCGCGAATACGAAACGGTCTTCCTGACGCGACTGCTCCTCGAGAAACTCGAGCGCGTCTCCCCCGGGAGCGTCGAGCGCCACGACGACGATGTCGGGGGCGAAGTCGGGCAGCATCCTGTGCGCTTCCGGGAGATTCTCGACTCCGCGCACCTGCTCCCCGGCGGCGGACAACGCCCGCCGCAGCGCGTCGCGCGACTCGGGGGCGGGGTCGATGATGAGAGTCCGCATGACGCTCCAATTGTAACCGGAAGGCCCGCCGGCGAGAGGGTGTCGGAGGGGCGGGGAGGTCCGGGGCGAGGGCGAGGGTCCCGATTCCCGTCAGCGGGCGCGGTCCTTCGGCCCCGGTCCGCCCGGGATGCCGAGGGCCGGCCACAGGGCGTCGATCTTCGTGCGGACCTCGGGGCTCATCCGGATCTCATCGGGCCACCGCCTCAGAAATCCTTCCTCTTTCCACTTCCGCGTCGCGTCGACGCCCATCTTGCTCCCGAGACAGGGAAGCGGCGAGGCGTGATCGAGCTCGTCGACAGGGCCGTGGACGAACTCGATGTCGCGCTCCGGGTCGATCGCCGCCAGCGCCTTCCAGAGGAGGCGCCCCGGGTCCCGCACGTCCACGTCGTGATCCACCACCACGATCACCTTCGTGAACATCATCTGCCCCGTGCCCCAGATCGCGTGCATCGTCTTGCGCGCGTGACCCGGAAAACGCTTGTCGATCGCCACGATCATCAGGTTGTGAAAAACGCCTTCCACGGGAAGGTGCATGTCGACGATCTCGGGAATCGTCTTGCGGACGAGCGGGAGAAAGAGGCGCTCGACCGCTTCGCCGAGGAACCCGTCCTCCATCGGAGGAGGACCCACGATCGTCGTGAGATAGACGGGAGACCGCCGCCGGGTCACCGCCGTGACGTGGAAGACCGGAAAATCGTCTTCGAGCGAGTAATAGCCGGTGTGATCTCCGAACGGTCCTTCCCGCCGGCGCTCTCCGGGATCCACGTAGCCCTCCAGCACGATCTCCGCCTCTGCCGGAACGAGCAGGTCGACCGTCCGCGCGCGAACGAGGGGCACGGCTTCGCCGCGGAGAAAGCCGGAGAAGAGAAACTCGGAGACCCCCGGCGGAAGAGGCGCGATCGCGGAGAAGACCGTCGCTGGATCGCAACCGATCGCGGCCGCGACCTCCATCCGGCGGCCCTCGCGCTCGTAGCCTCTCGCCTGCCCCGCGCCATCCTTATGCTTCTGCCAGTGCATCCCCATCGTGTTCCGGTCGTAGACCTGCATCCGGTACATGCCGACATTCGTCTTTCCCGACGTCGGATCCTTCGTGATCACGAGCGGCATCGTGACGAAAGGTCCGCCGTCCTGCGGCCAGCAGGTCAGAACCGGCAGAGCGGAAAGGTCCGCCTCGCCGCCGGTCTGGACGATTTCCTGCGAGGGGCCCGAGCGGACCGTCTTCGGGAAGACGGAGGCGAGCTCGGTGACGCGGGGGATCGCCTTCAGCTTGTCGAAGATCCCCTCGGGTGCTCTCGGGTCCAGGAAGAACTCCAGTCGCTTCTCCCACTCGTCCCACGAGCCGATCTCGAGCGCTTCGAGCATCCGCCGCCGCGAAGCAAAGACGTTGATGGCCACGGGCACCGCAGACCCGGTCACGTTCTCGAACAGAAGGGCGGGGCCGCCCGCCTTGACCGCGCGGTCGGCGATCTCGGCGATCTCCAGATTCGCGGAGACGGGACGGGAAATGCGCACCAGCTCTCCCATCGACTCCAGCCGTTCGAGAAAGGCTCCCAGGTTTCGGAAGGCCACCGTCAGCTCCCGGTTCCGTCGAAAAGCCCGAAGCGCCGCCTTTGCCACTCGGCGACGCCGCCTTCCACGTGCGAGACGTAAAGAAACCCCTGCCGGGCGAGAAACTCGCACGCCGACGCGGCGTCGCTTCCGTCGCGGCTGAAAATCACGATCGTTTCCTTCTTCCAGGAACCGATTTCGGAAAACCGCCGCGGGAGCTCTGAGAGGGGAACCTCGCGGCATCGCTGCAGATGCGGCAGCTCGGCCGTGAACTCCTCCCGGTGCCGCACATCCAAGACGAGGGCCCGCGGATTGTCCCGGATCATCTCGTTGGCGACTCCCGGCTGCACCTCGCGGCAATTCGCGGTGAGCGACTCGACCACCCGTCGGCTGGTCGCGCACCCCGACGGGGCGAGCCCGAGGCAGAGCGCCGCAGCCGCAAGCGCGCGCAGGAAGGGCATGGTCCGGCAGTTTTCTCCGGGACGATTATCCATCGGCGTTGAGGGAGAGCTCGGCGCGGACCTCGCCGACTTCTTCGCCGCGGACGTTACGGATCACGGGGTCGCGCCAGCGCGACAGGCTCGACCGCGCTCCCGCGCCGAGCCGCCCGAGCCCCTCGAGAATGGCGAGGCAGACGGCATCGCGGGACCGCGAGGAGCCGTCTTCGATCTTGAACGCAATCCCGATCGACTTTTCTCCCTTTCGCCGCGGCTTGAGACCCACCGCGTAGACCCCCTCCGCGCCTTCCTTGCCGATCCACTTTCCGGCGCCCGCTTCGAGAAAATCGGTCGTGAAACGATCCTTGCCGGCCACCATGCCGGGGCTCGCCGTCATCGCCCGGACGGCTCTCGCCGCCGCTCCGCCCTCGCCCGGCCATCCGCGGGAAAGCAGGCGCGCATAGGAGAGCGCGAGCGCCGAGAGCGGAAGGAAGTACACGGGCAGGCTGCAGCCGTCCACGGCCAGGCCGATCGCCGCGGACGGAACGCCGGTGAACTCCGAGACCCGGGCCAGGACTTCCGCCTGAAGCGGGTGCCATGCTTCCCAGTATCCGCGAGATGGCAATCCGAGCAGCCGGCACGTCAGGAGCAGACCGGCGTGTTTTCCCGAACAGTTGTTGTGGAGGGCGGAAGGTTTTTCGCCCGCCGCAATCAGGGCGCGCGCCGAAGACTCGTGCATCGGGAGATGGGCGCCGCAGGCCAGATCGCGGATTTCGAATCCTCCGCGGCCGAGAATGCGCCGCGCCACCCTCACGTGCCGCGGCTCTCCGCCGTGGGAGGCGCACATCAGAGCGATCTCGTCATTCCTGAGTCGGAAGGCGCGCTCTCCCCCGGCCGCCAGAAGCGGCATCACCTGAAAAGGCTTCGCCGCGGAGCGCAGGTAGATGCCGCCGTCCGGTTGACCGGAGGAGCCGAGGACGCGCCCGTCCTCGTCGACGACCGCAACCGAGCCCCGGTGCACGGACTCTGTCCTCCCCCCCCGCAGCACGCGGGCGAGAATCGCGGGAGCGGCGTCGGGCATGGGCCGCCTTCTATCACGCGGTCTCGCGGAGTCCGCAGGGCGGCCTCTCGCGGGGGATCAGGGAAGGGCTCTGCCGGAAATGTTCCCGCCGCGAACCGGCTATCCTCGAGGCGCGGGTTCGCCCCCGCCGGGCGCGCGGGGAAACCGCGTCCGGGAAATAAGAGCAGCGGGGACGTTGTTCCGGAGGTCCGATGCGAATCTTCCTGGCTGCCCTCGGTTTCGCGGTCTGCGCCGCGGGGGCTCTTGCCCAGGAGGCGCGCCCCTTCCCGGATCTCGAGTTCGCCGGCGCCGAGGGTGGAGCGGTGCGGTTGTCGCAGCTCAAGGGCAACGTGGTCCTGGTCAACGTCTGGGCGACGTGGTGCGGGCCGTGCCGCCTCGAGCTGCCCGTGGTCCAGCGGATGTACGACCGGTACAGCGACCGCAATTTCGTCGTGGTCGCGGTCAACATCGACGCCGACCGCAAGCGCATCGAGCCCTTCATGAAGCGCTACAACATTTCGCTCCCCATCTACTACGCGTCGCCCGAAGACGCCGGGCAGATGACCGCCCTCGGTATTCCGTCGACGTTCCTGATCGGTCCCGACCGGACGCTGCTCGACAACCAGGTCGGGTATTCGGCCGAGGTGGAAGGGAAATGGAAACAGATCATCGAGAAACACCTGAAGGCCCCCCGCAAGACGGCCAGGTAATCGGGAGCGCGGCCATCGAGCGGCTCTGAAAAAAGGAGCGCGGCCATCGAGCGGCTCTGGAAAAAGGAGCGCGGCCATCGCGCGGCTCTCGAAGAGGATCGCCCACACCGCGCGGCCCCGGGCGGCAGGCCGCCGGTCTACGCGGCCGAACCGCCCGCTTCAAAGTCAGACAGGCTGCATCGGGACCCGGGAAACGCGCCGCCGCCATCGCCCCGTCAGCTTCAGAAACAAGCTTCGGCCCCGCCCTTGCATCCCTCCCGTTCGTCTGCGTCCCGTTCGGGGGCGCGGACGGCGCCCGTAACGATGACCCCCACCGGAGGCCTCATGAAAACCCGAATCGCGTCGCTGTTCGTCCTCGTGCTGATCCTTTCCGCCGCGACGGGATTGGCCCAGTCGCGGTCGAACGTCGTCGAGATCAATCCCTTCGGGGGGTATCTCTTCGGCG
>JBDUBP010000248.1:0-10323 GCA_040004075.1 Acidobacteriota bacterium
GTTTTCCGCCCGCCCGGGAACCGACAACTGAAAACTGAGAACTGAGAACTGAGAACTTTTCATGCCCCGCGCGAAGTTCTCTCCCGACGAGGTTCCCGCATTCCCGCAAGCGCCTTCGGTCATCCTCGTCACGGGCGACATCGCGTTCTTCGTGGAAGAGAAGGCGGGCGAGGTCTTCGAGAAGCTCGTCGGCCCTGACGGGGAAGCGCTGCGATTCGGAGATGAATCCCCCGCGGATGGAATCGCCGACGCGCTGCTGAACCGGTCCCTCTTCTCACCGCGGCGCGTCGTCGCATTCGACATCGGCCGGCTTCTCGGCACCGACTCCGCCGGCGTTCTTCTCGAGAAGGCGGCCGAGGCGTGGGTCCGCGGGACGCCGTCGAGCCGCCGGGAGGCGTTCCGGCACACGCGCGCCGTTCTCTCGGCGATCGGGGTCGCAGCGGGAGGCGATCCCGCGGAGACGGCAGAAACGGTGGCGAAGAAGACCCGACGCAAGGAAGCGGCCCCGATCCTGGCTGAGATCCTCCGGGAGCTCCCGGAGGAGAAGGGCGGCTCCGCGGCCCTGCAGGGGGCGATCCGGCTGCTTCTCGAGCGCGGCAACGACGGGACGGTCGCCGTCGTCACGGCCACAGGGCCCCCGGCCGGAGGGCTGCTCGCGGAAATCGCGGCGAAGGGTCTGGTGCTCGAGATCCCGATCGGCGACAAATTCGATTCGGCCGCGCCCGAGCTGCAGCGTCTCGCACGGGCACGGGCGAAGGAGCGCGACGTCACCGTCGATCCCGACGCGGTCCAGCGGCTGCTCGTCCAGACCGATTTCGATCCCGCGATCTTCGCCGCCGAGCTCGAAAAATTGCTCGAGGTGGCGGGCCCCGGGGGGCGAGTCTCCGCCGAGGAGGTCCGGCAGACCGTCGAGGATGCCGCCTCGGAGGACGTCTACCCGTTCTTCGACGCGATCGGGCGCCGGGACTCGGCGGACGCTCTCGGACGGCTGGCGCGCCTTTTCTCGGACAGGCCCGTGCGGGCTGGCGACCGGGAGGTGGACACGGACAGCAAGTGGGAGTTCCAGTTCCTCGCGATGGTCACGGGCGAGATCCGCCACATGCTCCTGATTCGAGCCGCCCTGTCGGAGCCGGGCGCGCCCTCCTTCGACCGCAACATGTCGTACCCGGTGTTCCAGGCCCGCGTCCTTCCGAGGCTCGCGGAGCCGGTCGTGCCGTTCGGAAGGTCTCCGTTCGCCGCCCGCAGCGGCGCCGTCGCCGGATACCTCTGGTTCAAGGCGGCCCAGCGCGCCTCGCGGTACACGATCCCGGAGCTCGCGCGCGCTCTCGCCCGCGCCGCCGAGGTGGACGTCCAGCTGAAGAACTCAACCCCGCCGCTCGAAGCGCTGACCGCCTGGATCGGGGGGCTGCTTGCGGGGAAGTAATCCGTTGTCGGTCATCAGTTGTCAGTTCTCTCGCGAAGAAGCTCGCTCACGATCTCGCTCCGCGTGGCTCGGATCGCCGCCCCTCACCCTGCAAGCGGGGCGAGGGAGTTGGGCCGACTGAATTGCGGGAGGCGGGCGTCGCGAAATCGCAACGGCCCGCCCGGCTGATGGTGGGTCACGTCTCTCTAAACTAATATACGCACCAACTTGGCCGAACGTTTCACGCTCGATCTCGCGCCGAAAACGGCACTCGTGACCGGCGGTTCCCGCGGCATCGGGCGCGCGATCGCGGAGCAGCTGTGTCTCGCGGGCGCCCGCGTCGCGGTCGGCTACCGGTCGGACGAAAACGCCGCCAACGGGCTCATCCGGCAGCTCCGCGAGGCGGGGGGCGAGGCGATGGCCCTGGCGGGCGACGTCGCCGATCCGGGGCAGGCGCGCCAGCTCGTCCGGGACGTGGTCGCCGCCTGGGAGCGCCTCGACATCGTCGTGAACAACGCCGGGATCTGGGAGGCCGACGAGGCGGGCCGGGGAGACCTCGACGTCTGGAACCGGACGCTCGCCGTAAACCTCCGCGGCGCTTTCCTCGTGACCGACGCCGCGATTCCCCACCTCGCTCAAACGGGAGGCTCCATCGTATTCGTGTCCTCCACGGCAGGTCAGCGCGGAGAGGCGGGACACTCCGCATACGCGGCCAGCAAGGGCGCGCTGATCTCCTATACGAAGTCGCTCGCCGCGGAGCTCGGCCCGAAGGGGATCCGGGTCAACTGCGTGGCTCCCGGCTGGGTCGAGACGGACATGACGGAGGCGGCCCTGGACGACCCCGCTCGCCGCTCCGAGATCGAGGCCTCGATCCCTCTGGGTCGGGTCGCGGCCCCGAGGGACGTGGCGGGAGCCGTGCTCTTTCTCGTGTCGGAGCTGGCGCGGCATCTCCAGGGGGAGGTCGTCAACGTAAACGGCGGGAGCGTGCTCGTCGGCTGACGAGTGGATCATGGAAAAGCTCGACCGCAGGGACTGGCGGTTCGTTCTCGCGTGCCTCGCGGTCCTCGTGGCCGGAGCGGCGATCACGGCCGCGCTTTTCCGCCGCGCGTTCCCCGAGGCGGCGATCGAGTTCCGCGTCCCCCGGGCGGCGGCGCGGGCGCAGGCGGAGCGATTCCTGAAGGACCGCCGCCGTCCGATCGACGGGACGCGCTTTGCCGGGCGGTTCGGCGTCGACGAGGAGCCCAAGGTCTATCTGGAGCGCGAGCTCGGACTCGATCGCGCTTCGCGCCTCTACGGGAAGGAGGCAAAGATCTGGCGCTGGGACATGCGGTGGTTTCGCTCGGCGGTAAAGGAAGAGGAGCGGGTCTCGATCACCCCTCTGGGCGACCTCGTGGCGTGGGAGTCGGTGCGGCGGGAGGACTCGCCGGGAGAGCATCTCTCGCGCGAGAGAGCGCGCGCTCTCGCCGCGGCGTTCCTCGGCCGGCGCGGGCTCGACCCCTCCGCGTTGACGCCGATCGAGTCGTTTCCGACCGAGCGGCCGAAGCGGACGGACTGGACATTCGTCGACGAGCGCCCGGGTTTTCGCATGAAGGACGCGACGGTTCGGTACAGGACGATCGTCGCCGGCGGCGAAGTCGTCGCGTTCGACGAATTCATTCACGTGCCGGAGGCCTGGCAGCGCGACTACCGCACCCTGCGCTCGAAGAACGAAGCGGCGGGCCAGGCGGCCACGTTCGGGCTCCTCCTGACGGCGCTCGCGATGGCGGGAGTCCTGCTCTCCCGGATTTCCCGCAAGGACGTGCGGTGGGGCATCGTGGGAGGGTTCGGGCTCGTCGGGTTCGTCCTGGCGCTTCTGTCGACGCTGAACAACCTGCCTCTCACCCTCTACGAATACGACACCGCGAGCCCGCTCTCGAGTCACCTGACGAATCACCTGGTTCTGGGAATTCTCGGGGCGCTCGCGGCCGGTGCCGGCGTCGCGTGCGTGATTGCTTCGGCCGAGCCCGTCTACCGGCAGCGCTTTCCGGGCCAGCTCTCGCTCTCCGGAATTTTTTCGCTTCGCGGGTTGCGCTCGAAGCGCTTCTTTCGCGGCGTCCTGCTCGGGTACGCCCTCGTCGCGTTCTTCTTCGCATATCAGGCCGTCTTCTACGTGGTCGCGGCGCGCTTTGGCGCGTGGTCGCCCGCGGACGTGCCCTACAGCGACATGCTGAGCACCGCTTTGCCATGGGCGACCGTGCTGCTCGTCGGCTTCTTCCCGGCGGTCTCCGAGGAGGGGATCAGCCGTATGTTCTCGATATCGTTCCTCGACGGGCTCGGAGCCGGGCGCTTCCTCGCGGTGGTCGTCCCGGCGTTCATCTGGGGGTTCGGCCACGCGGCGTATCCGAACCAGCCCTTCTACATCCGAGGGGTGGAAGTCGGGGTCGCGGGAGTCGTGATCGGTCTCGTGATGCTGCGGTACGGGGTGCTGCCTCTGCTCGTCTGGCACTTCACCGTGGACGCGCTGTACACGGCGCTCGTCCTGCTGCGGTCCCACAACGGGTACTACGTCGTCTCGGGCGCCGTCGCGGCGGGAATTCTCCTCGTGCCGCTCGCGGCGTCCGTCCTCCTCGCCTGGAAGAGCGGAGGTTTTGCGCCCGAAGCCGGCGTGACCAACGCGGACCTGGGGAGCGCTCCGATCCCCGTCGTCCCCGCCATGAGCGCCGAGCCGTCCGCTCCGGTGACCCGCGTCTCCCGAAGGACTCTGGCCGTGGCCGGCGCCGCCGCGGCCGTGCTCCTCTCGAGCTGGCTCGTTCCCGCGCCTCGCGGCCGGATCTCCCGAGACGAGATCGGCCGGGCGCGGGGCGAATCGATCGCGCGCGCGTTCCTTCGCGCCAACGGCGTCGATCTCGGGCGGTACCGCAGCGTCACCTACGGCGGAACGGGCTTCGCGCTCGACTCTGACGCCCGCGCCGAGGAGCCGGTCGAGTCGGGCCGCATGCCCGGCTTTTCCGATGCGGCGGCGCGGTACGTCGCCGGCAAGGGAGGGATCGCGGCCTTCGAGAAACTCGGGTCGGCGACCCTCCCGGTGAATTTCTGGGTCACGCGATTCGTCGAGCCGGGACGGAAAGAGGAGTGGAAGGTCTTCGTGGATCCGCGGCGCGCGCGCGTCGTCGGGTTCCTGAATCCACGGGAAGAGGCGGCTCCCGGCGGATCCGCCCCGTCGGACGCCCGGGCGCGCGAGCGCGGCCTCGCGGCCGCGGCGGCTCTCGGGTATCCCGCGGCGGATTACCGGGTGCTCGAAGTCGGCACCCGGGCCCGCCCGAAACGCATCGACACGACCGTCACCCTGGAATCAAGGCGCGGAAGTCTCGGGGACGCCGCCCCCCGGCTGACGGCGATCTTCGAGGGGAGCCGCCTCTCGGCCTTCTATCCCACGATCCACGTTCCCGAGTCGTTTCTCGAGGCGGAGAGGCGGCGCAGCGCGATCGACTGGCTGCTGGTGGGCCTGCGCGTCGTCGCGCTCGGCTCCTTCCTGGGGCTCGCGATCGTGCTCTTCCTCCGCGCGGTGCGGCGGCCGGAGATGCGCTGGAGAGGATTGCTCCGCCCCCTGGTTCCCGTCGCTCTGCTCGCGGCCGCGGCGCTCGCCAACCGCGTGCCGGGACTCCTGCGCCAGTACAGGACCGAGATTCCCCTCTCGACCTTTCATTTTTCGGCGACGCTGTCCCTCGTGATTGTCTGGCTGCTCATCCCGTGCGGCGCCGCGATCGCTTACGTCCTGTTCGCGGCGGCGAGGCCCGGATGGCGCCGGGCGCTGCGGCGGCAGGGAGGCATCGGAGACGCTCTCATTCGGGCGGCGATCGCCACCGCGGGCCTGGCGGGTCTCTCCCGGTGGTCCGCTGTCCTGGCGCGATCGACACCCGAGCTCTTCCGGGCTGATCCCTCGTTGCCCGGAGCGCTCGACCTGGCCGTTCCGCCGGTCGCGGTCCTCTCGGCCGCGGCGATCGCCACGTTCGGCCTGGCGTCGGTCGCTTCCGCGGCGGCGCTCGGCTCGCGCGGCGCCCTTCTTCGCCGGGGGACGACCCGTCTCGCCGTCGCGGCGGGCGCCCTCGTGGCCCTCCTTCCCTCTTCGCCTCACTCGGCTCTGGAGCTCGTGGCCGATCTCACCGGCTCGCTCGCGATTCTCGCGTGGATGTCCGTCTGCGCTTTTCTCCTCCTGCGAGACCACGTCGCCGCCTGGGTGCTCTTCGGCGCGGCGGCCTTCGGCGCGCCGGCGGCCGTGAGACTCCTGTCGCAGCCCGCGCCGCCCGACGTCCTGGCGGGAGCGGCGGGCCTTCTTCTCCTGGGAGCGGCGGCCTTCGCCCTGATCGGGACGGGCGCGCGGGAGCCCTCCGTCGAAGTTCTCCCCCCGCCAGCCGCGACGGAGGTCCCGTCGTGAGGCGGGACCCCACGCGATTTCTCGCTCTCGCATTCGCTGGCGCCGCCGTCACAGCCGCGGCGCTTGCCGGCGACGCCGGCTCCCGGATCGAAGGGCCGGCCTTGACGGCGCGCGTGCGCGCGTACCGCTCCGCCCACGAAGTCGAGATCGTGCGCGAGCTCGCCGGACTGCTCTCCCGTCCCAACGTCGCTTCGGACACCGAGAACATCGAGAAGAGCGCGGCGGCCGTCGCCTCTCTTCTTCAGAAACGCGGGATCCGGCCGGAGCTTCTGCGGGTCCCGGGAGCGCCCCCCGTGGTTTACGGGGAGCTCGCGACGCCGGGCGCCCGACGGACACTCGTGCTCTACGCGCACTACGACGGCCAGCCCGTCGTGCCCGCCGAATGGAACGGCGACCCCTGGAGCCCGGTGCTGCGCGACGCGCCGCTCGAGAGCGGGGGCCGCGAAGTGCCGCTCGAGAACCTGCGCGCGCCGATCCCTCCGGAATGGCGGCTCTACGGGCGGTCCGCGAGTGACGACAAGGCGCCGGTGGTCGGCCTTCTCACGGCGCTCGACGCCCTGCGCTCCGCCGGAGTTCCGCCGGCTGTGAACCTGAAGTTCTTCTTCGAGGGGGAGGAGGAGGCCGGCTCCCCTCACCTCGCGGAAATCCTCGACCGGTACGGCGCGAAACTGAAGGCCGACCTCTGGATTCTGTTCGACGGCCCCGTGCACCAGTCGCGGCGGATGCAGGTGTACTTCGGAGCCCGCGGCGTCACCGACGTCGCCATCACGCTCTATGGCCCCACCCGCCGTCTCCACAGCGGGCATTACGGCAACTGGGCGCCAAACCCGACCGCTCAACTCGCGAATCTTCTCGCCAGCATGCGCGACACGGAAGGACGGATCACCATCTCCGGATTCTCCGACGCGATCCGCCCCCTCGGTGAAGTGGAGCGGCGCGCGCTCGCCGCGGCGCCCGACGTGGATGCCGCCCTGAGGGAGGAGCTCGGGATCGGACGGCCGGAGGGCGCGGGGGAGTCCCTTCTCGAGGCGATCCAGCGTCCGGCTCTGAACGTCCACGGGATTTCCGGGGGCGAGACCGGCGCGCGCTCGACCAACTCGATTCCGACCGAGGCCACGGTGGCGATCGACTTTCGGCTGGTGCCCGACCTGACTCCGGAGAGCGTCCGGACGGCCGTGGAAAATCACATCCGCGCGCGGGGTTTCACGATCGTCCGGGAAACTCCGGATTCGGCCGCGAGGAAGGGAGATACGCGTCTGGCTCGCGTCGTCTGGGGCAGCGGCTACCCCGCGTCCCGCACCCCGATGGATCTCCCGGCGTCCCGCGCTCTGCTTCGCGTCGTCGGCGATGCCTCCGGCGGCGCGGTCATTGCCCTGCCCATGCTCGGCGGAAGCATTCCCATGTACGTCTTCCGCGAAAAGCTCGGCACTCTTCCCGTCGGGGTCCCCATCGCGAACCACGACAACAACCAGCACGCGTCCAACGAGAACCTGCGCCTCCAGAATCTCTGGGACGGCATCGAGGTCTACGCCGGGATTCTGGCGCGGATGGACTGGTGATCGAAGAGGAGACCGATAGACCCGAGACCTCTTCCCCGCCTCTCTTCGGAAGCTTCTTCCTGGGGGGATTCGAGTGCTCGAGCCACCTGAGGGCTCGCGACCGGCGGCGCCTGGACCTCCTTCTCACGACCGGGCATGAGAGGTGGGCGCGCGAGGACTACCGGAGGCTGCCCTCGGCCGGCATGAGGGCCGCGCGCGACGGCGTTCCCTGGTACCGCGTGGACGCCGGCGGCGGCCGCTACGACTGGAGCGGTTTCGTCTCGATGCTGCGCGCCGCGCGCGAGACGGGGACCACGGTGATATGGGACCTGCTCCACTTCGGTTTCCCCGACGGCGTCGACGTCTTCTCGGCCGGCTTCGTCGAGAGGTTCCGCAAGTTCGCGCGCGCGTTCGCGGAGGTCGCGGCGGGCGAGACGGACCAGACGCTCTTCGTCGCGCCGGTCAACGAGATCTCGTTTCTCTCCTACGCGGGAGGAGACGCCGCCTTCTTCAACCCGTTCGCCCGGCATCGCGGCGACGAGCTGAAGGGGCAGCTCGTCCGCGCCGTCCTCGCCGCCACCGCGGAGGTCCGGTCCGTGGTCCCGCGAGCGCGCTTCGTGTCTCCCGAGCCGATCATCGACATCATCGCCGATCCGACGCGTCCGCAGGACCGCCTCGTGGCGGAGAACTATCGCCAGTCGCAGTTTCAGGCCTGGGACATGATCGCCGGCCGTCACCGTCCGGAGCTCGGGGGCAGCGAGGACACTCTCGACATCCTCGGGATGAACTACTACATCCAGAACCAGTGGATCCATGACGGGCCCGTGCTGGTTCCGTCCCATGCCCAGCACCTGCCGCTTCGCTACATGATGCGCGAGGTTTGGCTCCGGTATCAGCGCCCGCTGTTTATGGCCGAGACGGGAATCGAAGGAGACGCGCGTCCGGAGTGGCTCCATTACATCGGTCGGGAGGTGCGGGCGGCGATCCGCCTGGGCGCGCCGGTCGGGGGCATCTGCCTCTATCCCATCCTGAATCACCCGGGATGGGAAGACGACCGCCATTGCCAGAACGGGCTCTGGGATTACGCCGAAGCGCAGGGTCGCCGCGAGATCTACCCGCCTCTCGCCGCCGAGCTCGCGCGCCAGCAGCGCCTCTTCTCGGGCGAAGAGGCGCCCGACGCCTCCGAGCGGGTCGTCCCGCAGAGCGACGCGGAGAGCATGGACAAGGAGGAGCTCGCGGTGCTGGATTCCGCCGCCGTCGATATGAATGAGGCGACCGCGAAGAGCCGGGAGGGTAGTTGAGCGTTGAGCCTTGAGCGTTGAGTAAAGACCATTCGAGTTGACCGCGAAGTACCGCGGCCGTCTCGCTCCTGCTGGTCGCTCGGCTCCCGATTCCCGATTCCCGATTTCCGGCTCGTCCCCCGGGTCACGTCGGCTTCCCACCTCCCGCCAGCTCGACCGCGCGGGCGTAGACCTCGCGGGCGGGGTGGCCGGACCGCGACGAGAGCTCCCGGGCGATCGAGCGCTTGTCCCTTCCGGCGGCCAGCGCCTCGAGAATCGCGGCATCGAGATCTTCCCCGGCCGCTTCCGCCGGCTCCTCGGAGGCTCCTTCCACGACGACGGTCATCTCCCCGCGTCCCCCGCCGCGAGCCTTGAACGCGGCGGCGGTCTCGGTCAGGGTGCCGCGCACGACTTCCTCGTGGATCTTGGTGAGCTCGCGCGCGACGCACGCGCGGCGCGGTCCGAGGACGGCGGCCGCGTCTTCCAGCGACCCGGCGATCCGGTGCGGAGACTCGAACCACACGAGGGTGTCGGACGAGGACCGGCGCGCCTCGAGCGCGCGGCGCCTCTCCCCGGAGCGGGACGGCAGGAATCCCAGGAACGTGTGCGGCACGGCTTTCAGGCCCGAAATCGCGAGCGCCGCCGAGACCGCGGACGGTCCCGGAACGACGTAGACCGGGAATCCGGCCGCCGCCGCCGCGGCGACGAGCCCCTGCCCCGGATCCGAAACGGCGGGCATCCCCGCGTCCGAGACGAGCGCGACCGCCTCGCCCGCCTCCAGCCTGCGAAGAAGCTCGGGCACGCGCGTCCTCTCGCGCGGGGCGGGGCACGAGATCCGCGGGGCGCCAACCCCGAAACGCGCGGCGATCTTGGCGGTCACCCGCGTGTCCTCGCAGAAGATCGCGTCCGCCCGGGAGAGCGTCGCGAGCGCTCGCGCAGAGAGGTCCTCGAGATTGCCGATCGGGGTGCCCACGATCCAGAGGCTCCCTCGATGCTGCTGGCCCTCCACGCGGCGAAAATACCATGCGGTACCGAGCCGTTATGATCACGGGATGCGCACTCTCGGGCGGGCCATCGCGCTGACGGCCGCGCTGCTGGCGGCGGGCGCCGCCGCGGCGAACGTGGTCGACCGGATCGCCGCGACGCTCGACGACGTGGCGATCCCCGAGAGCGACGTCCGCAAGGCGATGGCCGTTTCCGCGATCGCTCCGGAGCCCGGGGAGGACCAGGTCGCGCATCGCCGCCGAGTGCTGGACGCGCTGATCGATCAGCGGCTCCAGTATCGCGAGGCGCTCCGATTCGGGCCGGCGGTGCCAGACGCGGCGGAGCTGGATGCCGCGATGAAGAAGCTGCGCGAGCGGCTCCAGAGCGAGGGCCGCGACCCGGCCGCGGAGTTTGCGGCCGCCGGCATGACGCTCGAGGACGTCCGCGCGTCGCTCGCGCGGCAGCTGGTGGTGCAGAACTACCTTCAGGAGCGTTTTCGTCCCATCGCCCTCGCGGACGAGGAGCACGCCCGCGAGGAGTACGACACCCGCTACACCGCGGAGCGGCGGGCCGCCGGCTCACCGGTCGAGCCCTTCGAATCGGTCGCCGAGGAGATGCGTCGGCGCTCCCAGCAGCGCGTCTTCAACGAGGAGGCGGAGCGATGGATGCGGGAGATCCGTCAGAAGGCGCGGATCGCCATCTACA
>JBDUBP010000128.1:0-10276 GCA_040004075.1 Acidobacteriota bacterium
CCTTCGTCAGCCCGATTCTGTGGGCCGGGTTGCTGGCATTCCTGCTCTTTCCGGTGAACGCCGCTCTGCGCCGGCGCCTGCGCGGCCGCAACGGCGCGGCCGCCCTCCTCCTCACCCTCGCCGTGCTCGTCGGGGTGGTGGTGCCCACAGTGTTTCTGGGGATGCTGTTCGCGAAGCAGGCGGCCGATCTCGCGGGAAGAGTCTCCGGCGTCGCGACCCGCTATCAGATCGAGAAGCCCGCGGACCTCTTCCGGATCCCATTCCTCGACCGGGTCGTCCAGTGGATCGACGCCAAGACTCCGGTCACTGCGGCCGAGATCCAGCAGTGGGTGATCTCCGCTTCGAAAGGCGTCGTCGACTTCGCCCTTGCCTATACGAAGGTCCTCTTGCTCGGCGCGCTCGGTCTCGTCACCTCGCTGTTTCTGATGCTCTTCATCCTCTACTTCTTCTTCCGCGACGGCGACGGCATGGCCGCGGACTTCCTCCGAATCCTTCCCACCGCGCCGGAACGGAGGGCCCGGCTGGTCGAGCACCTCTCGTCCGTGACGAAAGCCGTGGTCTACGGCTCTCTTCTGACCTCGCTCGTCCAGGGAGCGCTCATTGGCCTCGCGTTCGCGGTGTGCGGGCTTCCGTCGCCGGTCGTCTTCGGCGTCATCGCGGCCATCATGTCGCTCCTCCCGGTCGGCGGGACGGCATTCGTGTGGGGACCCGGCGCGGTCGTTCTCGCGGCTCAGGGGCGCTGGGGCTGGGCGATCGTGCTCGCCGTGTGGGGCGCTCTGATCGTGGGGTCCGCGGACAACGTGCTGCGGCCGATGCTGATCTCGGGACGCGCGGAGATCTCGACTCTCCCGATCTTCTTCGGCGTCCTCGGCGGAATCGGAGCGTTCGGTCCGATCGGCATGTTCCTCGGCCCCGTCGTGCTCGCGCTCGCGCTGGCGGTGATGCGGTTCGCCCGGGAGGAAAAGGAAGGGTAGCTGTCAGCTGTCAGCCGTTCCCAACTCTCAACTCTGAACTCTCGACTCTCCACGTCTCCTACCTCCCCAGGTCGGGCGCCTTCTCCTCCCGGTCGGCGGATGTGATGAACGCGATCCCCGCGGGGCCGCGCACGATCCAGATCCTCTCGTTGACGGGGGCGGTGACGGGACGCCAGTTCCGGGTGACGGTGAAGCCGAGCGCCGCGAGGAGGCGCGGAACCCTTCCGAAGCTCCGGGCGGCGCTTCCCGAGCGGCCCCTCCATGGAAACGCCTGGCCGCCGGCGCGCAGGTGTGCGAGCCCTTCCCACGGAGACCCGAGCAGCGGAGAGCCGACGGATACGACGTCGGCCTCGAGAGGCTCGGCCGGGGGCCCTTCCCGGCGGGCTCGTCCGCCGTCGGAGACGTAGAGGGCGGACGGAGTTCGCCAGAGACTTCCCAGGGTACGAGGACCCGGCGGGTCCGCGGCGCGCGTCAGCACCAGGAAGAAGAGAGCGGGAGCCACGGCGACCGCCGCGACCCCGCATGCGAGAAGGCGTCCGAAGGCGCCGTGAACGCCGGGGGAGACGGCACGCAGAGCCGCCAGCAACGCCCCCGCGCAGAACAGGAAGCCCGCCGCGCCGGCGATCACGGCGAGCGGAGGCGCGGCGGGATCGGCGATCCGGAACGCGCGGGCCGCCGCCACGGCGAGGGCGACGACCGCGATGCACCCCGCGGCCGCGGCCGGAGAGAGCCAGCGGCGCCCCGGCCCCGAGGCCTGGCGGCGCATCTCCCGTGCGGCGGCTCCGGGAGGGAATTGCACCGGATGCCCGTCCGGACACGCCCCGAGCGCCGGGTCCGCGACCGGCCGCCCGCACCGGCGGCAGCGGACGAGAGACCCCGTCTCCCAGCCGTATCGGCGCGCCGCCACGGCCCGGACCATCCCCGCGACCGCGAAGATCACAACGAGTGCGAAAGAGGCGATCGCGGCCAGGCGCAGCGCTCCGGCGGCGGGCAGCAGCGCCGCCCCGAAGAGGCGCTCTACGGCGCGGGCGGCGGTTGGGATCATGCTGGCGCGTTCCGGCGGGCTCCCGAGGTTGCATCCGGAATGCCAGCCTCTTATATCCTCGATGCGGTGAGCTCCGAGCGCGACAGGACGAGGCTTCTCGCGGACGAAGTCCGGCGCGCCGTCGCCGCCTCCGCTCCGCCGGGCGCTCTACCCGTCGCCCCGGACTCCGCCAGCGCCGAGGAGAAGACCGTCCACCGGGCCGCGGAGCGGGCGCAGAGTCATCTCACGCCTTCCGTGCCCTCCGGCGCAAGACTCTCGGCCGTCAAGCGCGCGGCAGTTCGCGCCCTCCGATTCGTGTGGCGGGACCAGGCCTCGTTCAATGCCCTGACCCTGGAGGCCCTCGACGCGCTGCGGGAGGGTCTCGCGCGCGAGCGGGAGCGCCGTCTGGACGCCGTCCTGCGCGTCGAACGCGAAGAGGCCGAACGCGCCCGCTGGTCCGCGGTCTGGGAGCGGCGCGGCGCCATCTATGACGGCCGTTTCGCGCTCCTCGAGGCGGGAGCCGCCGCAGCCGGCCACGGCTCCGGTGCGGCAACCGCCGGCGCCGCGGGCGCCACGCCCTCCGGTCTGCCTTCGCTGCCTCCCGCCGTGTACAGCCTGTTCGAAGAGCGGTTTCGCGGATCGCCCGAAGAGATTTCGCGCAAGCAGCGTTCCTACCTGCCGTTTCTCGCGGGAGCGCCCGGCCCCGTTCTGGACGTGGGGTGCGGGCGCGGCGAGTTCCTGGGCCTCCTGCGGGAGGCGGGCCTCACCGCGTCCGGCGTCGAGGTCAATCCGATCGCCGCGGCGGAATGCCGCTCCCTGGGACTCGACGTCGAGGAGAGAGACGGGCTCGCGTTTCTGGCGGGCCGGCCGGCTGGCTCTCTCGGCGCCGTGGTCGCCCTGCAGGTCGTCGAGCACTGGCCCCCGGAGGCGATCTTCGCGTTTCTGCGCGAGGCGCGGCGAGCCCTGGCGCCCGGCGGTCTTCTCGTCGCCGAGACGATCAACACCGACTCCCTGTCCGCCTGGAAGGCCTTTTTCCTGGACCCCTCGCACGTGAGGCCCGTCCCGCCGGACGCCCTGCGGTTCCTGGCGGAGGCGGCGGGGTTCGCCGACGTCCGCATCGAGCTGCTCTCCCCGCTTGCGCCCGAGGCGCGGCTCGAGGAGTCCTCCGCAAACGACGTGATGTTGAACGGTCTCCTGTTCGGGCCGCAGGACTATGCCGTCCTCGCCCGGTCCCCCGAACGGCCCGGCGGCGCGTGATCGCATCCGGCGATCCTCGCGGTCCCTCGGCGCGCTCCCGCTCGAGACGGTGAACCTGCCGCCGCGCGTTCTCGTCCTCGGGGTGCAGAGCCCGTTTTCCGAAGGAGGCGCCGAGAAGCACGTGCGGCGCCTGACGGAGGAGCTCCAACGCCGCGGCGTCGAGGCGGACCTGGTCACCATGCCGCTGATCGAGCGCGAGCGGTTCGACCTGCTGCGGAGCGCCCTGGCGTGGCGAAGCCTCGACCTGTCGGAGTTTTCCGGCCGGCGGGTGGACGCCGTGATCGCGACCCGGTTTCCGAGCTACGCGGCGCGGCATCCCAACAAGGTCGCGTGGCTGATCCACCAGTACCGGCAGGCGTACGACCAGTTCGGGACGGCGTACAGCGATTTCACCTCGAACCCGGAGGATCGCCGCACGCGGGAAGCCATCGCGCAGGTCGACCGGGTCGGCCTGACGGAGGCGCGCCGCGTTTTCGCCAACTCCCGCACAGTCTCAGACCGCCTCGCGCGGTTCAACGGTATCGAGAGCCAGCCGCTCTACCATCCGCCGCCTCTCGCGGGGCGGTATCGCCGCGGTCCGTTCGGCGATTACGCTCTCTGCGTGGGGCGGCTCGATGCTTGGAAGCGAGCGGATCTGGCGATCGCGGCCCTCGCGCACGCCCCGGGGGCGCGGCTGGTGCTGGTGGGCCGCGGGCCGGAAGAGGAACGATGCCGGCGTCTCGCGGCGGAGCTCGGCGTGGCCGAACGGATCCGATGGGTCGCCCGGGCGACGGACGAAGAGCTTCTCGACCTCTATGCCGGCGCGCGGATCGTCGTCGTTCCCCCGGCGGGCGAGGACCTCGGATACGTCCCGCTCGAGGCGTTTCTTTCGGGAAAGCCGGTGCTGACGACCGATGATGCGGGGGGGCCGCTCGAGTTCGTCGAGGACGGCGTGACGGGATTCGTCGTCCCGCCCCGCGCCGAAGCCATTGGCGCCGCGATGCATGTCGGATGGAGAGAGATCGAGGTGCTCCAAGCGATGGGCGAACGCGGGCGGGCCCGCGTGGCGGAGTTGACCTGGGACGCCGCGGTGTCCGCGCTCCTGTCCGCGGCGGGAATCGAGAAGCCATGAAAGACCGGAGGGGGACGCCGCCGACTTTCCAGGAGGCACTTCTCCGGCTGGCCCGGGAGACCGGCGGCTGGCTCGGCGAGCTCGGCGTGCGTCCGGAGGACGATGGCTGGATCCGAACCCACGCCGAAACCCTGGAGAGCCTCACCCGCGCCGACAGGGGCCGCGGAAGGGGCTGGCTCTATCGCCTCGCGCGGAGAGCGGCCCGGACGGCGAGATAGCCGGCCAGAATTCCGTCCTCGAACTGGAAGTCGGAATTCACCGCGACCTTCGGATGGTCGTGCGGCTGCATCAGGTCGTCGGCGGAGAGCGTCGGGTCGATGCGCCGGGCGATCTCCATGAGCCGGACGCGCTGAGATTCGATCATCTCGTCGACGAGCGCCGCGATCGATTCGGGATCATCCGGCTGTTCAGAAGCACTCATCGCGTCTCAGGACTATACGGCGTGACGTCCCGCAGGGTTGGCCGGGAATCGGGAGTCAGAAGTCGGGAATCGAAGGGAGATCTGAACCCGCCTTCCGCCTCCCGCGCATTCAGGCGCTGTAGGCCTCGATCCGGTCCCGCCCCGCCGCCTTGGCCGCATAGAGAGCCTTGTCCGCCTGGACGAGGAGGTTCTCCCGGTCCGAGGCGTCGCGCGCGTCGGCGACGCCTCCGGAGACCGTGATGCGAAACGGCGTTCCGGCGCTGTCAAACGCCTCCGCCTGGACGGCGAAGCGGATTCGCTCGGCCACGGCACGCGCCGCCTCGCCCGACGTCTCGGGAAAGAGAACGGCAAACTCCTCGCCTCCGTAGCGGCAGGCGATGTCGGAGCTGCGGACCGCGTCGCGCACGATCTCCCCGAAACGCCGGATGGCCACGTCTCCGGCGGCGTGGCCCAGAGAATCGTTCACCGCCTTGAAGCGATCGAGGTCGAAAGAGGCGACGGCCAGATCGCCGCCGTATCGGGCTCGACGCGCCCATTCCTCGGAGAGCCGCGTCTCGAAATAGCGGCGCGAGGCCAGGCCCGAGAGCTCGTCCGTGACGGCGATGGTCCAGTTGCGGAAGGCGTGGAGGGAGGCCGTGAGGGGGCCCAGCAAAGACCGGATCTCCTCCCGGGTGGCATCCGCCACCGTCTCGGAGCTCGTCAGGTCGAGGTGAGCGATCAGCCGGTCGCCCGAGTAGAGAGGCAGCCGCAGCCGCCTCGAGGGGGGGCCGCCCGAGAGCAGATCGCGCGGGGCGAAGGATCTCTCGGTCTCGGTGGCGGTGATCTCGCGCAGCCGGGCCGGATCGATCCTCTCGCCCAGATGCGGGCTCGTGGTCTCCAGGACGGGCTCGGGTTCCGAACCGGGCCCGGGCGAGGAAACGGACCAGACCTCCTCGACCCGGAAATCCGAGCCGATACGGTACAGGTCGAAGCGGGTGACGGGAAGGACCTCGGCCGCCGCCGAGAACGCGTGCTTCAGGATCTGGCGGAGATCCGGCGACTCCCCGAGAAAGTGGCCGCGCCTCTCCCGCAGGGCGAGCCGGGCGAGCGCCCGACGCTCCCGCGCGCGAAGGGAGACCGCGGAGGCCGTCGCGCCCGCCGCGGCGAAGGCCAGGACGATGTCGACCCAGAGGGGGAGCAATGGGGAAAGTCTATCCGGGACCAGGAAATGGAAAACGGGAAACCGAAGACGTGGAACGAAAGGATGGGACCGGCGAGGGAAAAAAAAGGCCCCCGAGCGGGGGCCTCGTTCTATCCGCCTTGGAAGGAATTACTTCTTGGTCGCCGTGGACGTCGTCGTCTTGGTGTCGGTCGTCGTCGTCATGCTTCCCGAAGCGGCAGGCGTCGACATCGCAGAGGGCGTCATGTCCATCGACGGTGTGGTCATCATCGTGCCAGTCGTGGTCGTCGTCGTGCCGGTGGCCGTGGTGCCGGTTTCCTCGACGACAGTCGGCTGCTCGGTGGTGGTCGTCGTCTCCGTAGACGTCTCTTCCTTCTTCTTGCAACCGGTGACAAGCGCCGTCGCGAACACGGCAACAAGACCCAGGGTCACGAGCTTCTTCATATCCCTCATCTCCTTTTCTCTCTAAGCGTCTTTTTATACGCGAAAAGAATCCCCGCAAAAACGAGGCCGAATGATACCCCAACCCAACCCCCTGTCAACAGCGCAGGCCTCGACGGGGCGGGCGTCGGCTTGTATTGTTGCGATTCCCGGGCCAACTTCACCTCGCCCGGAGGAGGTCACCTTGTTCGAGGGTCTTTCAGAGCGGGTCCAGGGTGTTTTCAAGGACCTGCGCGGGGAGGGGCATCTCACCGAATTTCACCTAGAGACGGCGCTGCGGCAGATCCGCCTCTCTCTTCTGGAGGCCGACGTCGCGCTGCCCGTGGTGCGCGACTTCACCGCGCGCGTCAAGGAAAAGGCGGTCGGGGAAAAGGTCCTGCAGCAGCTCTCTCCCGCGCAGGAAGTCACTCGCATCGTCCGGGACGAGCTCATGGCTCTCCTCGGCGGGCAGAAGACGGACCTCGTTCTCGATGGGAAACCCGCGGTGCTCGCGCTGGTCGGACTGCAGGGCTCGGGCAAGACGACCTCCGCCGGCAAGCTCGCTCTGTACCTCAAGGGACGCGGAAGATATCCGCTGCTCGTGCCGGCCGACCTCGCACGCCCTGCGGCTGTCTCGCAGCTGATGACCCTCGGACGTCAGATCGGAGTGCCCGTCTTCGACCCGGCGGGGCGAACGGATCCGGTGGAGGTCGCCAGAGACGGCGTCCGGGAGGCCAGGCTCACCGGGCGCGACACGGTGCTGATCGACACGGCGGGCCGCCTTCACATCGACGAGGAGCTCATGCGGCAAGTGCGCGAGGTCGTCCAGGCGACCGAGCCCAGAGAAATTCTCTTCGTCGCGGACGCGATGACGGGGCAGGACGCGGTCCGGTCCGCGGCGGGATTCTCCGCAGTCCTGGAGTTGACCGGCGTGATCCTGACGAAGACCGACGGCGATGCTCGCGGCGGCGCCGCCTTGACCGTCGTGACGACGACGGGGAAACCAATCAAGTTCGTCGGCGTCGGCGAGAAGCCGGAGGACTTCGAGCCCTTCCATCCCGACCGGATGGCGTCGCGCATCCTCGGGATGGGCGACGTCCTGACGCTGATCGAAAAAGTCGAGGCTCAGGTGGACGAATCGGCGGCGCGCCGGATGGCCGACCGCGCCGGGGCGGGGGAGTTCTCCCTCGAGGATCTGCGTGAGCAGCTGCAGTCGATGAAGAAGATGGGGCCGCTGTCGAGCCTGATCGATCTGCTGCCGAAGGGCGGCGCGTTCAAGGGCCTGTCGACCCCCGATGCCGTCGACGAGAAGCAGCTGTCGCGAGTGGGCGCCATCATCGACTCGATGACGCCGGAAGAGCGCAAGTACCCCCAGATCCTGAACGGCTCGCGGAAGAAGCGGGTGGCCGGGGGCTCGGGAACGAGCGTCTCGGAGATCAACCGCCTCCTGAAGCAGTACCAGCAGATGCGCAAGCTCATGAAGACGGCCCGGAAGGGGATGCGCGGCCTCGACATGTCCCGACTGCCGCTTCCGCCTCCCAGGCAGTCCTGAGGCCGACTGGCCCCCATTTGATTCCCGATTCCAGGCCCCGGTTCTGGTAACATCCGCCGTTTCGAAGTCGAAAGCTCGAAAGGACTCTTCATGCTCAAGATCCGTCTGCGCCGGATGGGCGCCCGCAACCAGCCGTACTACCGGGTCGTCGTCTCCGACTCGCGCCAGACTTCGCGCGCGGAGGTCCTGGAGGAGATCGGCTCCTACCACCCGCTGTCCGAGCCCGCCGCCGTCTCGATCAACCGGGATCGGGCGCAATTCTGGATCGGACGGGGCGCGGCCGTCTCGCCGACCGTTCGCTCGCTTCTGGCGCGTCCCGAGGCCGTCCCGGCGGCGTCTGCGGCGAAGACAGCGCCGGCCGCTTCCCCGGCGCCGCCCGCCTGATGGCTCCCGCCAGCGAAGGCGCCGCGATGAAGCGGCTGATCGAGACGATCGTCCGGCGGCTCTCCGACAGCCCCGAGGAGATCCGGGTCTCGGAGGGGTTCGAGGGACGCAGCCCCGTTTACGACGTATCGGTCCCGGAGCCGGACCGCGGCCGGCTGATAGGCCGCGAGGGGCGCACCATTCGAGCGCTCCGGGCCTTCGTCGGCGCGGCGGCCGCGGCGCGCGGCAAGAAGGTCACGATCCGCGTCCGGGACTGAGGCCGTCCTCGGGACGCCTCCCGCGCCCGGATCCGCCCGTCGCTTGTGACGCGAGCCGATTTTCCCGCCCACATTCTCTCCATCTTTCCATGCTCCTCGTAGGCGTCGTTCGCCGCCCGCACGGCCTGGAAGGGGAGCTCTCCGTCGAGCCGATGACGGAGTTTCCGGAACGGTTCGCCCCCGGCGCCGAGGTCGTCTGGCGATCGGGCGAGGCGGCGCGCCGGGTGATCATCCGCTCCGTCCGCAAACACGGCAAACGGCTCCTGGTCCGCTTCGAGGGCTTCGCGGGAGTGGATGCCGCGCGCGCTCTCGCCGGCGGCGAGCTGTCGGTCGCCGACGCCGAAGCGGCCCCGCCGCGCCCCGATTTCTACTACTCGCACCAGGTCGAAGGGTGGCGGTGCGAGGACCGCGAAGGCCGGCTCGCCGGCATCGTCCGGAGCCTGGAGCAGACCGTCGCGGGTCCGCTTCTGGCGATCGAGACCCCCTCCGGGCGTGAAGTGCTCGTCCCGTTTGTCGAGCCGATCGTGGTCTCGGTCGACGAGGCAGGACGCCGGATCGTCATCGACCCTCCGGAGGGACTGCTCGAAGTCTGAAGTCTGACGTCGGACGCCGCAGCGCCGGCCTCTGTCTGTCGCAGACCTCGTTCCTTCGCGGACCGCCATGCGCATCGAGATCCTGACGCTCTTCCCGGCTTACTTCGAGTCCCCCCTCGCCGAGAGCCTGCTCGGAAAGGCGATCTCCGCCGGGTTGCTCCAGATCTCCGTCACCGACCTGCGGACCTTTTCGACGGACAAGCATCGGAAGGCGGACGATGAGCCGTACGGCGGCGGGCCGGGGATGGTGATGATGGCGCCCGTCATCGCGGCGGCCGTGGAAGCCCGGCGGGACACCGCGCGCGGCTGGAGCATTCTCTTGACACCGGACGGCACGAGGCTCGACCAGAAGCGCGTCGAATCGCTGGCGCGCCGGGAGAGCCTCCTCCTCTTCTGCGGGCGCTACGAAGGACTGGACGAGCGCGCGAGGCAGCTCGGCCTCTTCGACGAAGAGCTTTCGCTCGGAGACTTCGTCCTTCCCGGCGGCGAGGCGGCGGCGCTCACTCTCTTAGAAGCCGTATCGCGTCTCGTTCCGGGGGTCGTCGGAACCGCCGAGTCGGTGGAGCGCGAGTCCTTCGCGCGCGAGCGCCTCGACTACCCGCACTACACGAGGCCCCGCGAGTTCCGGGGCCTGCCCGTGCCCGAAGTCCTTCTCTCTGGGGACCATGCGAGGATCGACCGGTGGCGGCGGGCCCGGGCCTACGAGCGCACTCTCGCGCGCCGTCCCGACCTGCTGGACGTAAGACCGAAGGAGCCGGGCGAGGGGGAGGAGAGTTGAGAGTCAAGAGTGGGGGTAGCAGGGTCAAGGCCAACCGAGAAGGTTCGACACACGATCCTGAACGCCGAACCTAACCGTCTCGCCTCTTAACGTTCAACTCTCAACCTCTCTTAAGTTATACTGCGCTTTCGCCCGGTTTCGTGTCAGTGCAGCCCTGCCGGCTTGCCGCACGACGTCTCAAGGAGAAGCTTCATGGCCGATATGCTGTTGGAAATCGAAAAGACCGCCCTGCGATCGGGGCTCCCCGCGTTTGCGCCCGGCGACTCCGTGCGCGTGCACGTCAAGGTCCGGGAAGGCGAGAAAGAGCGCATCCAGATCTTCGCCGGCGTCGTCATCGCGCGGCGCG
>JBDUBP010000074.1:0-10194 GCA_040004075.1 Acidobacteriota bacterium
CGCCCACCCCCTTGGGGGCGTAGACCTTGTGGCCGGACACCGACGCGAGATCGACTTTCATCGCCTCGACGTCGAACGGAATCTTCCCGAACCCCTGCACCGCGTCGGTGTGAAGCAGAACCCCCCGCGCCCGGCACGCCGCGCCGATCTCCGCGATCGGGTGGACCGTCCCGATCTCGTTGTTCGCCAGCATGAGCGTCACGAGCACCGTGCGATCCGTCAGGGCCTCCGCGACGGACTCCGCGGAGATCCGACCGGTGGCGTCGGGATCCAGGTACGTGACTCGGAAGCCCTCTTTCTCGAGCGCCCGGCAGACGTCGATCACCGCGTGATGCTCGGTCTTCCCGGTGACGATGTGATCGCCCTTCTGGCGGTAGGCGCGCGCGACGCCGAAGATCGCGAGGTTGTTCGACTCGGTCGCTCCGCTCGTGAAGACGATGTCTTTGTCCGCCCCGTTCATGGCGGCGGCGACCTGGTGACGCGCCTCGTCGACGGCCGCTTCCGCTTCCCAGCCGAAGACGTGGCTGCGGGAGCCCGAGTTGCCAAACGCCGTCGTCAGGTACGGCATCATCGCGTCGAGCACATGGGGATCGACGGGCGTCGTCGCGTGATTGTCCAGGTAGATGGGCAGCTTCATAGAGTGGGTGCCGGCCGAAAGAGCAGCGTACCGTCTTTTCCCCGCGTGGTGGAAACGTCCGTGGATCGCGGGGTATTTCGCGCGAAGCCGGGGAGACGTGGGGCGCTGGGCGGGAGGCGCTGGCCGGTCGGGAAACGGGGAACGGGAAACGGGAAACGGGAAACGGGAAACGAAGGAGATACGGCTTCTTCTCTCTTCCGCCTTGAGGTCTCTCGCGGCACCTCGGATCGGACTGCCCGCCGGGGCCACCCCCCTCATCCCAACACTCTTCTGAGCGCGGCGAGAGGAGGAAGGCTTTCGATCGACGCCGTCCTCTTCAGCAGTTCGCCGTTCGCCCTTCGCCTTTCGCCGGCGCGGAAGCGCGCGCCCGGCGCCCGCGAATCGGGGATAATCGCGCCAAGCGATGTCCTCTCTTCCTCGGAGTGAAACGTCTTTTTCTTTTTCCTCGCCCCGGCCGAAGGTTCGTCTCGTCAACGCGTTCGCGCGCCCGTTCGAGAACGTCGTCGCGACCGCGCGGACCTGCTACTCGGCGAAGGGCATCGTGACCGAAGACCAGGCCTCCGCCCGGCCCGACCGCCGCGACGCGCTGGCCCGCTCGATCTACGGGGCCGGCCACCACACGACCTTCCAGCACGCGCACTTTCAGTTCGCGATCGAGAACGTCTCGCGGCAGTTTCTCTGGAGCTTTCTCCACAGCCATCCCTTCTACAACTCCGAGCAGGTGTCTCAGCGCTACGTCGAGGTGAAGGCGGGGCAATACGCGGTCCCGCCGATGCTCCCGGCCGAGCGCGAGCTCTTCGAGACGGCGGCGCGGCGGCAGCAGTCGGCGTACGAGAAGCTCACCACGCTCCTGACCCCGCTGGCCGGGGAGCGCTACTTCGGGATCTTCCCCGGGCGCACGCGCGGCGACGGGCGGGCGCGGTTTGCCGGAGCGGTGCAGAAGCGGGCGCAGGAGATCGCCCGGTACGTGCTCCCCGTCGCGACGTTTGCCTACCTGTACCACACGGTCTCGGGCATCACGCTGTTCCGGTACTGGCGGCTGTGCGAGTCCTCCGACACGCCCACGGAGCAGCGGGAAGTCGTCGGACAGATGGTCGAGGAGGTGCTGCGGCACGATCCGCTCTACCGGGGCGTCCTCCAGGATCCGATCCCCCTCGAGGAGACGCCCGAGTACGCCCTCTTCGCGGCGCAACAGGGAGGCTCTCAGGAGCGGCCCGGCGGCGGCGCGGCGACCTCGAGCCGGGCGTTTCGCGAGGAGTTCGACCGCGAGCTCGACGGCCGCGTCTCGCGCCTCGTCGACTGGAAGGCGAACAACGAGGAGGTGCTCGCGTCGGCGGTCCGGGAGGTGCTCGGATTGCCGCGGGCCGCTCTCTCGGACGGCGACGCGATCGTTCTCGCGCTCGATCCGGCGAAGAATCCGCTCCTCGGCGAGACCTTGACCCTGACGACGCACGGGAAGCTGTCCCGCGCGCTCTTCCATCCTTCGTACACGTTCCGCAAGAAGCTTTCCCACACCGCCGACAGCCAGGACCAGCGGCACCGGATGACGCCCGCGTCGCGCCCGGCGCTTCCCGCCTACCTGACCGACGAGCCCGACTACGTCGTGCCGATGCTCGTCCCGGACGTTCCCGAGGCGGCGGATCTCTACCGGCGGTCGATGGAGGAAACGTGGGAAGCGATTGGGCTCCTGCGCTCCCGGGGCGTGTCCGATGAATACGCCGCGTACCTTCTTCCCAACGCCGTGTCGATCCGCTTCACGGAGTCCGCGGATCTGCTCAATCTCCACCACAAGTTCGCGATGCGGCTCTGCTACAACGCCCAGGAAGAAATCTGGCGCGCGTCCCTCGACGAGGCTCTCCAGATCCGCGACGTCAATCCGCGCATCGGCCCGTGGCTCCTCCCGCCGTGCACGCTCCGTCACCACGCGGGCGTTCGCCCCGTCTGCCCCGAAGGCGACCGCTTTTGCGGCGTCACGGTCTGGAAACAGAGCGCCGACACGTACCAGCGCGCTCTGTAACGTCGGCGGCTACGCCACCTCCTGCCGATGGTTCTGTTCGGCGAAAAATAAACGGCCGGCTGACGAGCGTCGATTCGTGAGCCGAATTTTCGCTACGCGAATTCAGGGTTTTCGCCCCTGAAAAGAGCTTTCGCGCGGCCTTCCCACGATCCTCTCGCGGCACATTTGTTGCTACTTTTGAGACTCGTCCGGCGCAACCCATCTCATCTCTCCACCTGGGAAAACGCCCGGCACAAATGCTTTTTTCCTGAAAGGGGGAGACATGGTGGATCAGGGCTTCGGCTATGGCCGGGATCGTGACCGGGAACGCGAAGAAGAGGAGCGCAATCGCCGCGAACGCGGGCAGGGCGCCGGCCAGCAGGGCGGCTCGATGTCGGGGCAGCCGGACTGGCGGCCCGGGCAATCCTCACAGGGCGGCGAGTCCTCCTCCTGGGGCTCTCCGCAGGGAACGAGCGGCTCACAGGGCTATGGAACCTCCGGCGGTTTCGGAGGCTACGGGTCCGGAGCCGGATCGAGCTTCGGCAGCGGTTCGCCGGGCTCGGGCTCTCAGGGCGGATACGGATCGCAAGGCTCCTTCGGCGGAGGATCTGGCTCCTCCGGCAGTGGATCGCAGGGCTCCCAAGGTTACGGGTCTCAGGATTATGGCTCGCAGAACTACGGCACCCAGGGCTCCCAGGGTTACGGCTCGCAGGGCTCCCAGAACTATGGATCTCAGGGCTCTCAGGGCTTCGGCTCTCAGGGCGGCGGGTACGGTTCCTCGGGCGGCTACGGCTCGCAGCGCGGGTACGGCGGCGGGTACGGGTCCTACGGCGCGACGCAGGGGTTCGGTTCGGGAAGCGGCTCGCAGGGAGGAGGCTCCGGCTCGTCGGGGAGCTACGGTTCTCAGGGCGGATACGGCGGCTCGTCTTCCGGATACGGTTCGCAGGGCGGCATGTCTGGCGGCGGCCAGGAGTACGGACAGACCGGCGGCGGATCGGGCTCAGGCAGCTCCCAGCCCTACGGTTCGCAGGGGAGCCGCTGGGGTTCCTCCCAGGGGTCAGGCGGCGGATACGGTCAGGAAACCCCGCAGCGGGGACGGTTCAGCGGCCGGGGTCCGAAGGGCTACACCCGCTCGGACGAGCGCATCCGCGAGGACGTCAGCGAGAAGCTCGAGCAGCACGCGGACATCGACGCGTCGGACATCGAAGTGCGCGTCGAGAGCGGCGAGGTCACGCTCGAAGGCACGGTCGACGAGCGCCGCACGAAGCGGATGGCGGAAGAGGCCATCGAGAACGTCAACGGCGTGAAGGAAGTCCACAACCGGCTTCGAGTGAAGCAGGGGATCCTGAGCTCCCTCTTCGGCGGCGACGATGACAAGGATAAGGACAAGGACAGGGACGAGAAAGATCGCAACAGGGATAGCCAGAGCATGCGGTCGGGATCGAGCTCCGGCTCGGGGTCGGCCTCGAGCGGCATGTGGGGCGCGAGCTCCGGATCTTCGGATTCGACGGGGTCTTCCGGCTCGACGGGCCCGACGGGTTCCAGCGGGTCCAAGGCGCTCGGCTCCGGCAGCGGGGAGACGACCGGGACCTCCGGAACGACGAGCACGAGCGCTTCGAAGGGCTCGGAGAGATAAACGATGGGGTGAGGCCGGCGCGAGCTGCGCCGGTGTCTCGAGGCGCCCCGGGCTAAAAAAAGCGCCCGGGGCGCTTTTTTCAGTTGTCAGTTTTCAGTTTCCGGCCGTCCGGTTTGAGTTGGTGCTGATTTTTCCGCGCCCTTCCGCCGCTGCCTTTCGGCGCACCGACAGCGTGAGCTCAAACCGAGCGACCGGCTCGTCTCCCGAGATTTCAGGCACCGTCGCGATGACCCTCACGGGAAGGTTTTCGCGCTCCCCGCTCGCCTCCGCGCGGTCCAGGAGCTCGCGGATCTCTCTCCCCTGTTCGCACGCGAAATCGACCGCGCCCTCGGCCCGCCGGAGAAACTCGGCGTGCGCGTCCTTGAAGATCACCGAGACGCGCCCCCCGCGTTCGCGCAGGAGCCGGAAGCCGAGAAGCGCGGCGGCGGCGTCGGCGCCGGAGCAGAGAACGCCGAAATACATCGACCCGAGGTGATTGCGCGTCCGGCGCGTCAAGGGAATCCGCAGGACGCATCGGTCGCCGTCCATGGCGATCACGATCGGCCGGATCCAGGCCAGCAACCGGATGTGCCGCCACGCCCACGCGCGGAGAGCGACGGTTTGGCGGAGACGGTCGAAGCGCATCCGACGATCGTATGGCGAATTGGGCGCGCGCGCTTCGCGCTGCGAAGGTGAACGGCGAAGAGCCTATCTCCTTCGATTGCCGATTTCCGTCCGCCCCCCGCCTCCCGCAGGTTGCACTACACTCCGCCAAAAAGGGAGCAACCGATGAAGCTCGTCCCGCGTGCCGCGCTGGCGGCGCTCCTCCTCGCCTCGTGCGCGCTGGGCGCGAAGATTCCCGCCCCTTCCGAGAGCGTCGGGTTTCAGGTCGGGGCGGACCGGCAGCTCGCCGATTACCGCCAGATCGCGACGTACTTCAAGGCCCTCGCCGCCGGCTCGCCGCGCGTGAAGATCGAGATCCTCGGAAAGACGACGCTCGGCGAAGACATGTTCATGGCGGTGATCTCTTCCGAGGAAAACATCCAGAACCTTCCGCGTCTGCGTGAGATCTCGCGCCGCCTCGCGGATCCGCGCGGCCTGTCCGACGCCGACACCGCCGCCCTGGCCCGCGAAGGCCGGCTCATCCTGCTGATCACCTGCAACATCCACTCGACCGAGATCGGTGCCTCGCAGATGGCGATGGAGTGGGCGCACGCGCTCGCCACCGCGACCGATCCCGAGACGCGCCGCCGTCTCGACCGGGTCGTGCTCCTTCTCGTCCCGTCCCTGAATCCGGACGGCCAGATCATGGAGACGGAGTGGTACCGGAAGAACCTCGGAACGAAATACGAGGGCAGCCGCATGCCCTGGCTGTACCACCACTACGTCGGCCACGACGACAACCGCGACTGGTACATGCTCACCCAGAAAGAAACGAAGGCGATGACCCGCGCCGCGTACCACGAGTGGTTCCCGCAGGTCTGGCTGGACGAGCATCAGATGGGCTCGACGGGCCCGCGAATCTTCGTGCCGCCGTACGCCGACCCGGTGGACACCGACATCCATCCTCTGGTCTGGCGCGAAGTGAACCTGATCGGCTCGAACATGGCGCTCCGGATGGAGCAGGCCGGCAAGTCCGGGATCATCTACGGCTATTCGTTCGACGCGTACTGGCCGGGCGGGACGAAGAACACCGCCTGGTACAAGAACATCTCGGGACTCCTCACCGAGGTGGCGTCCGCGCGTCTGGCGACGCCTGTCACGATTTCGCCGGGCGAGCTCGCCGGCGGCCGCAAAGGCCTCGTCGAGTACGTCCCTCAGACGAACTTCCCCAACCCGTGGCCGGGCGGCACGTGGCGCCTGCGCGACATCATGGATTACGAGCGCATCGCGTCCGACGCGATTCTGGAGACCTGCGCCGACCGGAAGGAGGATTTCCTGCGCGACATGGCCGCTCGCGCCCGGGCCTCCATCGCCGCGGCGGGCCCGAAAGACGCCTTCCGGCTTCCGGCGTCATCGCGCGATCGCGCGACGTCACTCCGACTCGCGCAGCTCATGGTCGACCACGGCGTCGAGGTGAAGAGCACGGCAAACGGCGACGTCTGGATTCCCCTCGCGCAGCCCTATGGGCGCTTCGTCACGGAGATGTTCACGACGCAGCGCTACCCGGAGGTAAAGCTCGTTCCCGGAAGGGACATCGTGCGGCCCTACGACGTCGCCGCGTGGTCTCTGCCCCTGATGATGGGCGTCGAGGCGGAGCGCGCCGCCCTTCCGGACGGGTTGAGGCCGTTCGCGATGCCGGCCGCGGTCGCTCCCTCGGGCGCCGGCGCGCACGCGCTCGCGCCGGGGAGCGCCGAGAACGCGAAGGCGGTCAACGCGGCGCTGCGCGGAAAGGGATCCGTCTCGATCCTTCGCGCGCCCTGGAAGGAGGGCGGCCGCGAGTGGCCCGCGGGAACCGTGATCTTCGACGGAGCGGCGGCGAAGTCGGCGGCCGGTTCGCTATCCCCGGGTGTCGCATGGACGCCGGTGGCGGGCGCGCCCGCGGGTGCGGAGAAGCTCACCGCCCCTCGCGTCGCTCTCTACAAGCCGTGGGCCGCCTCCATGGACGAAGGATGGACGCGCTGGGTCCTCGAGCAATACGGCTTCGAGCCGAAAAACGTCGACAACAAGACGATCCGCGCCGGCAAGCTCAAGGACTCCTTCGACGTCCTCGTCCTGCCCGACGTGGACAGGGAGATCATCGAGAAGGGCAAGCCGAAGGTCGAAGAGGGCGCGATGAAGTACTTCGCCGAGCTGCCGGCCGACTACGCGGGCGGGCTCGAGAAGGAGGGCTCGAAGGCTCTCAAGGACTTCGTCGAATCCGGCGGGACGATCGTCGCGATGGCGGGATCGTCGGACTGGGTCCTCGAAGAGTTCAACGTGCCCGTGCGGAACACGCTCGCGAAGGTGAAGCCGGACGACTTCGGCCTGCCCGGCTCGATCCTCCGCGTGCACGTCTCACCGCACCCGGTCACCTACGGGCTTCCCGAGGAGGCGGCGGTGTTCGCTGACTCCCCGATCGCCTTTCAGACCGCGGTGCCCGGCGCCGAGATGGAGCGCTGGGTGCTCGCCTCGTATCCGGGGGACGGACGCGACATCCTCCTCTCCGGGTGGATCCGCGGCGAGGACCGCCTCACGCGCCGCGCGGCGGCGGTGGCGATGACGTATGGCAAGGGGCGGCTGGTCCTGCTCGGTTTCCGGCCCCAGCATCGGGCGCAGACCCACGGGACCTACCCGTTTCTCTTCAACGCGCTCTACTGGTCGGTGGCGAAATGAGACCGCGGGGCTCGTACGAGGCACGAGAAATGCTCCGGTGCCGTCCATGAGACGGATCCGCCCGTGAAGCGACTGACGCTCCTCTGCGCCGCGGCGGCGGCCGCCGCCACGCTGGCCACCTGCCGGTCGACGAAGACCACGGTCGCGAGGATGTCGGGCCCCACGCCGGGGCCCACCGCCTCGCGTCCCGCTCCCCCGCCCCTATCGCCGGCCCGCGTCCCCGCGACCCCGGAGGTGACTCCGATGCCGGTCGCGACACCCTCGAACGCCTCCCCGTACGACCGCGCGCCAGGCGTTCTCTACGAAGAAAAACGCCCTGCTCCCCCCTCTCCTCCGGCGACTCCGACCCGACGTCCGAGCCCCGAGGCGACGGCCGCGACGGTCGCTGCCACGCCGGCGTCGGGGAGCACGCGCGGAAAGCCGACGCCGACCCGTAAGCCCGGCGCCTATTACGAGGACCCCGAGACGCCGTTCCGGACTCCGACCCCGCGATCGACGCCGAAGCCCTCCGGCTAGAACGGAACGCGATGCCCGGAGGACCGGACCAAAACGCGCTTCTCCGGCATTTTCGCGAGGCGTTTGCCGCCGATCCCTCTCGGGCGTATCCGGAGTGGTACCGCGCACAGGAGGAGCTGCGCGACAGCGGGCCTTCGGAGGCGGCGCGCGCGCTGGCGGAGGACCTGTGGTCGCTTCTCGACGGGCTTTCGTTTTCGTCGGAAGGGGAGAAGGCCCGCTTCCGGCACAACCTCGCCGTCTTTTTCGGGAGCGCGGGCCCCGCGGCGGACCTCGGACGGGCTCGCCGGCTGTTCGTCGAGGTGCTCGACCACTTTTCGTCCGAAGACGACGCGGGGTGGCGGGCGCGCGCGCACCACAATTTCGCCACCGCCCTCGCGAACCTCGGCGAAACGCCGGAGACCCTGGAGGAGGCGGTCTCCCTTTTCGAAAGCGCGCTCGCCTGGCGCACGTCGCAGCGCGAGATCGCGCGCGGCGTGTCGCTCCACAACCTCGGACGCGCGCTGCATCGGTGGGCCGATCTCGAACCGAAACGTTCGCGGGAGCTGCTCGAGCGAAGCGCCGCGGCCTTCGCCGAGGCGGTCGAGATCCGGGGACGGCACGGATTGAACGAGGGCCGCGCCCTCTCCCTGTTTCAGAGCGGGCTCGCGCTCGAGGCCCTCGGACGCCCCGCGGCCGCCAGGGAGGCCCTGGAATCCGCCGCGGAGGAATTCGACCGCCTCGGAAAGGCCGAGTCGGCGGCCATCGCGCTCGCCCGCGCAAACGCCCACGCCTCCACGTCTGCCGCCGATCCCGATCCGGACCCGGACACGGACCCGGACTCCGCTAAGGAGTGACGCCGGCGGGGAACGTCAGGCCCGGCCCTCGAGAAGCGCCATCGGGGTGACGCGGCTCTCCTGGTCGACCTGGTCCATCGTGCATTGCTTCGGGGGCTTGTCCGGGCGGAAGCGGAGCAGCCGCGTCCCGTGGCGGAACCGGCCGCCGGTGAAGTGGTCGTACTGCACTTCGACGACGAGCTTCGTCTGGAGCGGCTGCCACTCCCCCGTCCGCTCGGTGCTCCAGCGGCTCGGTCCCCCGGGGGCCTGTCCCGTGAAGCCCGGAGGCTTGACCAGCTTCTCGAGCTGCGGGAGCAACTCCGTCTTCAACGCCCCGGTCAGTCCCGAACAGAAGCCGACGTGGTCGAGCTTCCCGGACGCGTCGTACAAACCGAGCAGAAGGGAACCGAGAGCCTTTCCCTTCGACGCGTACCGAAAACCGCCGACGACGCAGTCGGCCGTCCGCAGCAGCTTGATCTTCTGCATGCCGGTGCGGTCGCCGGAGCGGTAGTCGAGGTCCGCGCGCTTGGCGATGACGCCGTCCATCGCGCCGCCGGACGATCGGAGCCACTTCCGCGCCTGCGCGAGATCCGGCGTCGCCGGGGAAAGCCGGATCCCCGGGATCCCTTCGAGGTGCTTCGCTGCGAACGCCTCCAGCCGCTTCCGGCGCTCCGCCATCGGAAAAGATGTCAGGAGCTTTCCCTTTTCGTCGACGAGCAGGTCGAAGACGAGGAAGAGACCGGGCGTCTCCGCGGCGAGCTTGCGAATGCGGCTCTCCGCCGGATGGATCCGCTGCAGCAGGTCGTCGAACGACAGCTCCTCGCCGATCGGGATGACGATCTCGCCATCGAGGACAAACCGCGAGGCACCGATGGCCCTCACGCTGGCGACGACCTCCGGGAAGTACCGCGCGAGCGGCTGTCCCGCCTTCGATTGAAGCTCGATCGCCTCTCCGTCGCGGAAGGCGAGGCACCGGAACCCGTCCCACTTGGGCTCGTACAGCCACTCCGGACCCTTCGGAATCTCGGCGACGAGAAGGCCCGCCATCGGAAGGTACGGCGGCCGGATCGGCAGGTCGATCTCGGTCGGCGCGGCGTCGGAGCCCGGACGCGGAGGCGCCGTCTCCTTCGGGGCGGACTTGCGGCGCGGGCTCATAGATATTTCTCCAGTCTGAAGCGGCCTTTGGCCGCGAGCAGCGGCGCCCACAGGTCTCCAAGGGCGGCCACGCGCGCCGGCACGTTGTCGATCCGGAAGTCCTCGAGCCGCACGCCCTCGTCGATCTCTTTCCAGGTGACGGGAACCG
>JBDUBP010000199.1:0-3008 GCA_040004075.1 Acidobacteriota bacterium
TGATGCACATCTCGGTGCGGCGGAAGTCGTAGTTGAAGAGGTCCTGGAACCACATGCCGCCGATGAAGAACACGCGCCAGTCGTAGCGCTTCTTCTTCGAGAACCCGAGCTTTCCGCCCGTATGGCCGTCCATGATCTGGACGACTTTCCAGGGGGAGAGGCTCTTCGGGATTCCGGCGGGCTTCAGGTTGCGCAGGATCGAGAGCGCCGTCTGGAGCGCGGTCCACTTCTTCTGGCGGGCGGAGTCGGTGATGCCCTTGATGTCGGAGAGCATGCGGTCGACGTCGAGCATCGCCGGCACCGGGACGGATTCCTTCGTCTTCGAGTCGACGAGGAGCATGGTGCCGATGCCGCAGTTGGGGTGGCAGCCGCACTTCAAGGAGCCCCATTCGGATTCGAGGCCCCCGAGGAGGTCCTTCAGGTCCGAGAATGGCCCGGAGGCGGACAGCGGATACCAGTCGCGCATCGGCTCGCCGATCCCCGCCTGGGTCTTGGCGTCGTGCGCGAGATGGGACAGCGTGTACCTCTGCTTCGTGCGGGTCTCGTCGTCGATCTCTTCGTCGCGGCCTGTGAAAGAGACGGGCTGGAAGGAAACCGTGTTGATCTTGTCGATGTTCTGGATCGCGAACTTCAGGATCTCGCCAACCTGCTGGTCGTTGACGGTGTTCACGATCGTGGTCACGAGCGTGATGTCGACGCCGGCATTGTGCAGGTTCTCGATGGCGCGTTGCTTGACGTCGAAGAGGTTCCCGACCTTGCGGTGCTCGTTCGCGGCGTTGTCCACGCCGTCGAACTGCAGGTAGACGAATCGCAGCCCGGCCTCGGCGGCCTCGCGGGCGAAGTTCTCCTCCTGGGCGAAGCGAATCCCGTTGGTCGCCGCCTGGACGGAGAAATACCCGACCTCGCGCGCGTAGCGCACCGCCTGGAGGAAGTAGGGCGAGATCGTGGGCTCGCCTCCGGAGAACTGGACCGAGAGCTGCCGGCGCGGCTTGATGGACACCGCGTCGTCGAGCAGCTTCTGGATGTCTTCCCACTCGAGCTCGTGGACGTAACCAACCTGGTTGGCGTCCATGAAGCAGGGATTGCACATCATGTTGCAGCGATTCGTGAGGTCGATCGTCAGCACCGCTCCGCGGCCGTACTTGATCGACGAGGTGCCGTGCTCGTGCAGGCCGTCCTTCGGGATCACGAAGTCGCGCCCCGGGTAGAGAGACTCGAGCCGCTTGAAGAACGCCGGGTCGGTCGACATGACGTCTTCGAAGTGCCCGTGCTCCGGGCAGTCCTTCTTCATCAGGATCTTGCCGTCTTCCTCGACGATCCGCGCCTTGATCTCCCCGGGATTGCCATCGACCAGGACCTTCCAGTCGGCCTCGCCGGAGAGAATCTTGGTGCGCACTTCCGTCACGCACTTCGGGCAGAGAGAGTCCGTCTCGCGAGGGAACCCGAACTGCGGAAAAGTCCGTTCTTTCTGCTTCAGCAGGGGCGCAGGGGCCCACTTCGGCTGAAAGGAGTTCTGCTCGAAGCGGCGGTCAATAGCGCGGGTTGCGCGCCAGAATACGTCGGCGGTCAGCCGGAGTCCTGAATAGATAGCGTTCCGCATCTTTCGGGTGCCCGGAAAGTGCCCGGGACATTCTCCTTGATTGTCGGCGGGGGAATCCCGACCGGTTCTTCATCGCATTCTAACCGAAAACCCCTCCTTTCCGCGGCTGTCCAGACGCGTTCGCTCCCGCGATAAACCGGGCCGGCGAAAAAGGGGCGAGCGTTTCTCCGGCATCCCCGAGGATCGCGTCGGCGACCCGTCGCGCCGTGACGGGAGCGAGAAGAATGCCATTGCGAAAGTGCCCGGCCGCGAAAAAGAGGCCGGGAAGGCCGGACTCTCCTAGGATCGGCAGCGCATCGCTGCTGGCCGGCCGGAGGCCCGACCACGCGTCCATGAACTGCGCCCGCCGCAGAGACGGAACGAGCCGGCAGGCCGCATCGAGGAGCGCCCCCACCGCCCCGGCCGTGACCTCTTTCCGGAATCCGACGTCCTCTTCCGTGGAACCGAGCAGCAGGGAGCCGTCCCCCCGGGGAACGACGTAGACCTCCGCCGACTGCACGACGCAGGGCAGAAAGGGGGCCGCCGCGGCGAGCCGGACGATCTGCCCGCGCACCGGCTTGACCGGCACCGGCGCGGTTTCGGCGTCGAAGGCCGCCCACGCACCCGCCGCATCCACCACCGCGTCGGCCTGAAAGGACCCCCCGTCGGTCTCGACGCCGCGACAGCGATTCTCTCGAACGAGGAAGCGGCGGGCGTTCGCGCCGAGAACGAATCGGACGCCGCGTTTCTCCGCCGACTCCCAGAGAGCCCGCGTGAGGTGGCGGGGATCGACGGAGGCGTCCTCGCGGAAAAAAAGGCCGCGGCGGGCCTTAGGCGACGTGAGCCCCCGGGCGATCTGTTCGATCCGAGCCCGGCCGACCTCCTCGACGGGAAATCCGGACTGGCGCCCGGCCAGCCAGGGCGTGAAATCCGCATGCCCGTCGAGGTCGCAGCGAAGCACCCCGGCCGGACTCCACCCGACCGCACGCCCCGTCTCGCGCTCGAGCTCCGCGCACCACTCGGGGTACAGCCGCCGGCTCTCGGCGGCGAGATTAAAGAGCGGCCCGCGAGGAAGGCCTTCCGCCTGGGGAGCGATCAATCCCGCCGCGGCGCCCGAAGCTTCCGATCCGGGCTCCGCGCGTTCGAGAACCGTAACGGCGGCGCCGCGCCCGGCGAGCTCCCGCGCGAGGGCGCAGCCGATCGCGCCGCCTCCGACGATCAGCACGCTCGGCCGGGGGGTCACCGCCGCCGGCGTCGCCGCCCGAACGCTTCGCCCGCAAGCCGCCCGGCCGCCCAGGCCGCGAGCGCGCCCGAGGCGGCGCCGGCGATCGCGCCGGCATACGGGAGAAGCCCGGGCGCGCTGCGGCGAAAGGAGGCCCGCGCGCCGCGTAGAAATCCGCTGCGAAACACCTGAGACGCGCTGGCCAGC
>JBDUBP010000014.1:0-10097 GCA_040004075.1 Acidobacteriota bacterium
CTCGGCCAGCTCGAAGATCTCCTGGAAGAAGTACGGCATTTCCGTGGCCGCGTTCGCATTGTTGAACGCGATCGCGTCCGCGAGTGTCTTGCCCGCCATCGGCACTCCCACCCGGGTGGCGAAGTACTTCTGCAGGTCGATCTTGAAGTCGTAGACGAGCACCAGGAACTCGCCGCTGGCGGGATCGAAGCTGAAATTGGCCGCGTCGAGATCCACCACGGTCGCACCCGCCGCCTCGATGGCGGCCACCGCCGCGTCGAACGCCGCTCCCACCTGCGGCGGCGCATTGTCGATTCCCTGCCGCGTCGTCCCGATTCGCGCGCCATTCAACCCGTTGGGATTCAGGAACGCCGTGTAGTCCGCCGGGATCGCCGGGCGGGTCTTGCCTGTCCCCTGCCACCCGAGCGGCACCCCGCTGGTCGCCGGGTCCTTCGGGTCGGGCGTGCGGCTCGCGAGGACGGAGAGGGTCGCCGCCGCATCCGCCACCGTGCGCCCGTGCGGTCCGGGCGTGTCCTGCGTGTGCGAGATAGGAACCACGCCGGCGCGGCTGGTGAGGCCGACCGTCGGCTTGATGCCCACCACGCTGTTGACGTTCGCGGGACAGACGATGCTTCCGTCCGTCTCCGTTCCGATGGACACCGCCGTGAAGTTGGCAGACACCGCGGCCGCCGACCCGGAGCTCGAACCGCAGGCGTTCCGGTCGAGCGAGAACGGGTTGTGGGTCAGACCGCCGCGTCCCGACCAGCCGCTGGTGGAGAAGAAGGAACGGAAGTTCGCCCACTCGGAGAGATTCGTCTTGCCGAGGATGACCGCGCCGCCCGCGCGCAACTTCGCGGCGATCGTCGAATCGGCCACGGCGGGCGACCCGGCCAGCGCGAACGAGCCCGCGGTCGTCTGCATCTTGTCACCCGTGTCGATGTTGTCCTTGAGCAGCACGGGGATCCCGTGCAGCGGACCCAGCACCTTGCCCTGAGAGCGGAGGTCGTCGGCGTTCTTCGCCATCGCCATCGCGTCGGGGTTGAGCTCGATGACGGAATTGACGCCTTCTTTCTGGTCGAGGATCTTGATGCGGGTCAGGTAGTAGTTGGTCAGACTCACGGAATTCAGTTTTTTTGCCGCCATCTCCGCCTGGAGCTGGGCGACTGTCTTCTCGTTGTTCTGTGTGGGTTGAGCGAGCGCGGAGAAAGCGCCCAACAGCACGAAAGCTGAAGCCAGCACGGCACGTTTCATGGGGACCTCCTTGATTGGGATGAGGCGTAGCATGGGGCTCGGCCGGCTGTCAATGGAATCCGCCGCCGGCCGCCATCGGGGCGTTCCAACGGCGCTTTCTGGACGCTCAACGGGTGGAGTGTTGCCTGGATTGCGAGCCGGGAGTCGATCACGATCGGCACGATCGGCATGATCTCGCTGAGAGCCGTGACCCGGTCACTCGGCGGCGTCGTGGGAGACGCGCCTCCCCCGTCGATCCAGACCACAGTCCGGCCCGCGCGACGCGCGCCGCCGGCGTCCCATCCGTTCGAGCGGACGAACAGCGTGCGCACCGGATCCGCCTCGGCATCGAGCAGGGCGTACACGGAACGCTTTCGACTCGCCGGCCCGGGAATCCTGAAAATCTGCCGAGCATGGTGTTCGATCGACCTCCTGGAAGCAGACGGCAACGGTGCCACCGGAAATCCGGCAGACAATCCGTCCGGCCACGCCGCCCAGCGAGCATCGCCAATCAAGGCGGACCCCGAAAGCCTTGCCCGCGAAAATCCCGGCCTGATAGCCTCTCCTGCAAGAATTCTCAAAAGAAGGAGAGACACCATGAGGACCCGACACACCCTGGCGGTTGCGGCGTCGTTTTTGATGGCGGTCGCGGCTCTGGCGCAGGCGCCTGCGGAGGCGAAGGCGGAGGCGAAAGCGATGGGCGTCTCGAAGAGCAGGGCGAGCCGGCTCGTCACCGTACCGGCGGCGGATGTGAAATGGACGGATCTGGACCCGAAGGGCGCTCCAGGAGTGCAGATCGCGGATGTCTGGGGCAATCACTCAAAGGGCGCGTTCGGCGGCTTCCTCAAGTTTCCCGCCGGATTCGCCGCTCCGCTTCACACGCACACCAACGACTTCAAGATGGTGATCGTCTCAGGAACTTTCGTCCAGTCCCCGGAGGGGAAGCCCGAGTTCCGGCTCGGCCCTGGTTCCTATCTGATGCAGCCCGGCGGCAACTACAGGCACACGACGGCCTGCGACCAGGCGTCCGACTGCGTCATCTTCCTTCAGAGCGCGGGCAAGTTCGACATCAAGATGATGGACGCGGCGAAGGCGGCTCCGGAAAAGAAGTAGGCCTCCGGAGTATCCGGCCGGTCCTGCCCTGCTGACGTCCGCTCTTCAGGACGGGTCCCCCTACCTCCCGCGGGAGGGCCGGCCGAGTCCCTCTTCCGGCGTTTTGGGCCTACGCTTGTGCCGCCGATATCCACAGTTGCTGTCGCTGGCAACCCAGATGGCCGAGGGGCTCGCGCTGGCGCACGCCTCCGGCATCGTCCATCGAAACTTGAAGCCGGAGAACGTCATGGTGACCGAGGACGGTCTCGTCAAAGTCCTCGACTTCGGGCGCTGGCGAAACTCACTCTTCCCTCGGCCGAGAATTTGACGGCCGCCGCGACCGCGGCGAGCAATGGCCCGGCTGGTTCGCGAGAGCGTCGTCGAGCGCTTCGTCGAGAACCGGCACCCAGAGCGCGTAGCCTCGGGCGTTGGGATGGAAGCGGTCGGGGGCGAACAGCGTCCGATCCCTGCGGAAGGCGGGTCCGGTCCGCTGCGCGATCGGCGCGAAGGTCAGATCGTGCACGGAGACGGCGCGCCTCGCGATTGCATTGATGCGGCGGGCCCCGACGGCGGCGATGCCTCTGAGAAAGAAAGGGATTCGCGGAGGGCTGCCCATGTCGGGAGAGCCCGTGACGGCGATCCGCGCCTCGCAGTTTTCCGCGAGCAGCGATCGGAGGATCTCTTCGAGGTCGCGGCGCACCGATCTGGACGAGGTGAGATGCGTGACGTCGTTGGCTCCGACGTCGAGAAGCACGAGGTCGGGCTCGAAGCCGCGAGCGCGCGGGAGCTGATCGCGAAGGACGTCCCGGAATCTCGCGCCTGAAACGGCGAGGTTCAACAGGACGACGCGGCGGCTCCGCGCGAGATGGCGCGCGGTTTCCAGGACGATCCCCCGCTCGTAGTCTGCTCCCACGCCCGCCGCCGTGCTGTCTCCGAGGACGAGGTAGCGAAGCGGAACGCCCGCTCCGAGGGTCATGGGCGCGTCGTGTCTCTGCGCGGCAGGCGATCCCGGACGAGAGGTGTGACATCCGAGGAGCGACGCGACGAGTAATGGGAGCGCAATTTCGACCAGCGCGGAAATTCGCGAAGTTGGCGTGGCCTGAGAAGGCGAATCGAGCGTGGACATCGTGCTGGATGAGTTGATGGTGAAATTCATGGCGCCCGTCCCTGAGACGGCGAACGAGCGATCCACCGCTTCGGCTTCCGCCGGGGCTGGCAGCGTCGCCGGCGATGACGCATCCCCACGGCGGTCGCAGCTTACGATGTCATGCCGCGAGCGGTCAGCAGTCTGCGCGCCTCCTGATCGCGACCCAGGCTCGCGGCGGAAGTCGCGAGCTCCAGCAGGGTGACGTCGTCGCTGCAGAGCCAGAAGAGAGAAAAATCGAAACCCTTCCGTCTCTCGAAGAGAGCGAGCGCCTCGTCGAAAGACTCCGGGCCTTCTCCCGCGTGCGCGAGGCCCGCGAGGGCCTGGACCAGAAGGTGGCCGCCTCCCAAAGCGCGCGGCCTTCCGCGCAGGTGGGAGACGGCCTGGTGGAAAGCAGCTCGCGCCGCGGGCAGATCCTCCTGCTCGAGCGCGGTGCGGCCTAAGACACAGAGGCAGACCGCTCGGATTGTGTCGCGGTACATGTGGTCGGACTTTTCGACGGCGGCGAGACCGTCGAGGCAGCGAGCCCGCGCGCCCTCCAGGTCCCCCGAGCGACGCAGACAATCGCCGAAGTAGCCGCTGACTCCCGCCGTCGGTCCCTCGGGGTGCTCCCGCTCCACCTTCGCGGCCTGCTCGAGGCTCCAGTGGCCCTCGGCCGGGTGCCCGAGCTCCAGGTGAGCCATTCCCAGGCCGAGCCAGCTCCAGCCGTGCTTCGGCTCGATCTCGAGCGCCCTCTGGAAGAAGGGAACGGCCTCCGCGTGGCGGCGCGCGAAGGCGTGGGTGCAGGCGGTGAAGTAAGGCGCGAAGGGGTTGTCCGGCGCGAGCTCCATCGCTTTCGCCTGGGCTTCGATTGCCTCCTCCGTGAGGCCCTGGCGCATCAGCGAATAGCCGAGCCAGATGTATGCGTCGCCGAACCTCGGGTCTTTCGCGATCGCGCGGCGAGCGAAGTCGATCGACGTGGCGAGGTCGCCGCGGTCCGTCGCGAATGTGAAGCGCAAAGCGTGCACGGCCGCGATGCCGGCCAGCGCCGGGACGTAGCCGGGATCGATCGCGACGGCCTGCTCATAAAGCTCGCGGGCCTGGTCGAACGAGCCCTTCTCGAGTCGGTAGTAAAGACGCCGGCCGCGGGCGTAGCATTCGTAAGCGTCGAGGCGCGGTCCCGCCGGGGCGTCCGGCTCCGGAGCCGACACCGTCAGATTCAGGCTGGCAATCGCCGCCGCCGCCAGGCGGTCCTGCATGTGGAAGATCTCGTCGAGCCTGCCGTCGATTTTCTCCGTCGAGACGACGCGCCCGGTTGCGATCTCGATCAGCCGGGACGTCACGCGGAGAACGGGGCCCGCGCGCTGGTATCCGCCGGAGAGGAGCCAGCGGCAGCCGAGGAAAAGCCCCACCTCGATCGGTTCGACGATTGTGGACCCGGACTCGGACCGGCAAACTGCCCGCGCCTTCAGGACTCTCTCGCGCGAAAGAACCGAGAGGCGGGAGGCCCGGGAGAGGTCAGTCGCGAGGCTTTCGGCGACGCCGCTTCCGATCCAGTTGTCGTCGGGGTTGCCGGAGAGATTCTCGAAGTCCAGGAGCGCGATCGTGTCGGGCAGCGTCGAGACGAACTCGCCGGAACCGGCCCGCCGCAGATCCGAGAGGAACGCGGTCGCGGAAGCGTAGCGCTGGCTCGCATCGCGCGCGAGGGCCTTCGACAGGATCGCCTGCAGCTCCGGCGGCGTCCCCACGCGGGAAACCGCCGGCGGATCCCGGGACAGAATCGCCGTGATGCGTTCGCCCGCGGTCCTTCCGGGGAAGGCGCGGTCTCCAGAAATCGCCTCGTAAAGGATCGCTCCCACGGCGAAGAGGTCCGAGCGCGCGTCCAGCGGATCGCCCCGAAGCTGTTCGGGGGACATGTAGCCGATCGTGCCGACCATCGCGCCGGCCTCGGTCAATTCGGTCTCGGTCTTCTCCTCGGGCTCGGCGCCTTCGCCGCGGAAGTCCTTCGCGAGGCCGAAATCGAGGAGCCTCGAGGATCCGTCAGGAGTCAACATGACGTTTTCGGGCTTGATGTCGCGGTGCAGGATCCCGACCGCGTGCGCGTGCGTCAGGGCTTCGAGAATTCCGGCCGCCATCGCGAACGCTTCGGAGAAGGGGAGGCTGCCGCTCGCGAGCTTCGAGCGGAGCGTGTCGCCTTCGACGTACTCCATCGCAAAAAAGGCGACGCCGTCGGATTCGCCCGCCTCGTAGAAGGTCGCGATGCCTGGATGCTGCAGCCGCGCGGAGGCTTCCGCCTCGCGAAAGAGCCGGGCGCGCAGCTGCGGGGAAAACCCTTCGGGAAGAATCTTCATCGCGGCGCGTCGTCCGAGCGCGAGGTCGTCCGCGAGATATACCTCGCCCATCCCGCCGGCGCCGAGGCGGGTGGTGAGGCGGTAGTGGGAGATCGTTCGTGTCACGGGTCCTCCCGCCAGCTGCGGAGGGTGTGCGGCGATTCTATTCGGAAGGCAGACCGCAACGAGCATTGCCTTGGTCTCGGGTCCCCTGGAGCGGAAGCGGAAGCAGGCGATCGGGATCAGCATCCCACGGACGCCGGGAGGGGACGGGACGCGTCCGGTCGAGCGAGATGACGCGCCATCGCTCGAATCTGCGCGCTCGAGCTTCTACGGCGCCTCTCTCAACGCCTCGGGCATTCGGGGCAGATCGGGGTCAGTCCTCGCTATGGCCGCTTCGACTCGTCAACGCAACTTGATTTCATCGCCCACGTCGATGCCCCGGTTTTCCACGCCAGCCTCCCGTCGTTCCAGGTGAGCCTTCACCGGGGACTCCTTATTCCGCCCTCAGGAGGCTGGCGTTATTCTTCTCGTCCGCCACCCCGACATCTGATGGACCGTTTTTGCGGGACTCCGACCAGATCCTGCGGGCTTGGCCCTGCCGATCAAATCAGCAATCGAGACGGACCCCAATCCGCACCCTTTCGCCCCTCACCGCAACCCTCTCCCCGAGCGCGGGGAGAGGGCTATTCGCGCAGGACCTGCACTAAGATGCGCTCAAACGATTCCCGAACTGGCACGGATCACAACAGGAGGCGAGATGAACCGGAAGACCATTGTGGCGGCTCTGGCGGGGCTATGCGTGGGTGTGGCGGTGTGTCTGGCGGCGGAAGCCAACATGGGAACCTGGAAGCTGAATGAGGCGAAGTCGAAGTTGAACCCGGCGGCGGCGAGGAACGACACGGTGGTTTACGAGGCCGCGGGCGACAGCGTCAAGGTGACGGTCGACGGCGTCCTCGCGGACGGCAAGCCCGCGCACAATGAATGGACGGGCAAGTTTGACGGGAAATATTACCCGGTCGTCGGGGATCCGAACTCCGATTCGCGGACTTACAAGAGAGTCGACGCGAACACGATGGAACTGACCGTCAAGAAGGATGGGAAAGCGACCACCACCGGCCGGATCGTCGTGGCGGCGGATGGGAAATCGCGGACGCTCACGTTGACGTCGACGGACGCGGCGGGCAAGAAGGTGACCTCGACGACGGTCTACGACAAGCAGTAAACACCGGAGTCTCCGCGGGGCCCGTCTCGACGAGATCCGGGCCCCGTTTATTTCCCTTCCCGCCGCCTTCGTGTCGCCGGCACGAGCCTCGCCCCATACGCCGCCGATGGGCCCGGCGCGCGATGATCCCCTTTGCGGATTCTCACCCCGGCCCTCCCTGGCCCAATCCTCCACCCGTAAATGTGTCCACCATGTCTCCGAACACCCGTTCACCATCTGTCCGGGCTGAACACTCCCCGGCACGGGGAGAGAGGGAGGATGCGGGGACGGCTGCTCTGTATCAGGCCAGAAATTCACCCAGCCGGTCGAGATGCTCGCTCCAGGTCTTCTTCATCGCGTCGGCGGCGGACTTGCTCGGGAGCTTCTGGTGCCCGAGCGCCACGACGCTCTTCGCGATTCCCTTCGACAGGAATTCCAGCACGACCACCGTGTCGTCTTCCCAGGTGATGCGCAACCTCTTCTGCGGCGTGACGGAACGGATGGCGATCTTCACCGGCAGCCATTTTCGCCGCTGCCGCGCGTTCGCGAAAGCGTCGAAGAGGGTCGAGACCGGAACGTTGAACGTCCGGCTCTTGCCCGCTTCGTGCGCGCCGCCGCGGCGCTGGCCCTTCTCGCGAAGGCCGCGGATGCGCTCGTAGCCGACGGTCACCATCTGCGTCCACCAGCTCGGCGTGCCGAGTGACGACACGTACCGGGCGATCTCTCTGTGAGGTTTTTCGGCGGACTTCTCGCGATCGAGCAGGCTCACCCACTGCGTCCACGTGAGGCCGGTCGCCTTGGTGACGGAGGCATCGCTCAGTCCGGCAACGGCGGCGTAGTCGGGGGCGGGTTTCCTGACCACGTGAAGCCGCGCGGCCGTGTAGGCCTCGCCGGTCTTCTTCATGCGGGTGCGGATCAGACGCTTGAGATCTTTCTGCTTCGGCATGACGCTCTCCTTCGTTCCATTCGCGACCGATGCTCCCCAGCCGCGCCGTCCGCGAGGACGAAGTTCGTCAGACCGATCCGGGAGTATTCCCCCCTTTGCCTCGGCGAGGGCCTTCGCTGGGGGAAGGCCATCGAGGTTGGGCGCGGATCAGCGCCGGTCCAAGGGTACCGCGGCGGCTGGTTTCCGACAACTCTCCACCTGGCGAACCAATGGGGCCGGGCCCCTTACCCCGGGAGAGGACGCGGAGAAGGGCTGCGATTCCCGGGCGAAGAGCCGAAGACATAGGATCCATACCCACGTAAAAAGATGCGCGTGACCACGACAGATCTCGTCGATCGGCTGGCCGGCCACAAGACCCTCGGCGCCGCGCCGCGCGAAGAGCTCGGCTGGATCGCCTCGCGCGGGTCGCTTCGCCATCTCGAGGAAGGGGACGTGCTGTCCGCGAAAGGCGCGCCGGTCGAGGGCCTCTTCGTCGTGCTGACGGGCCACGTCGCGATTTACATGGACCGCGGGGCCGGGCGTCAGAAGGTGTTCGAGTGGCGGGCGGGGGACGTCGCCGGAATGCTGCCCTACTCCCGGCTGGTCACTCCCCCTGGGGATTCCGTCGCCCAGGAGCCCACCGAAGTGCTGGCCCTCCCACGAGACGATCTCGCGGCGATGACTCGCGAGTGTCATGAGATCACGTCGATCCTCGTGCACAAGATGCTCGACCGCGCCCGGGTCTTCACGTCGAGCGGCCTGCACGACGAGAAGATGCACTCGCTCGGGAAGCTCTCGGCGGGACTGGCACACGAGCTGAACAACCCGGTCTCCGCGATCGAGCGCGGCGCGGCGCTGATGGGCCGGCGCCTCGAGGACGCGGAACAGGCGGCGCGGGCTCTGGGCGCATCCGGACTGACGGATCCCCAGCTCGCCGCCATCGACGCGGTGCGCGCGTCCTGCCTCGCGACGCCCGTGCAAGGTGTGCTGTCTCCCATCCAGGAGGCGGAACGGGAGGACGCCATCGCGGACTGGCTCGCGCGTCACGGCCTCGACGGCGCGATCGCGGGCCCGCTCGCCGAAACCGCCGTGACGCTCGACTCGCTCGACCGGATCGCGAAGGCGGTCGGGGGCTCCGCGCTCGACGCGGCCCTTCGATCGGTGGCTGCCGGATCTTCGGCGCGCGGGATCGCCTCCGAGATCCAGGAAGCCGCGACCCGGATCTCCGCGCTGGTCACGGCCATCAAGGGATTCACGCACATGGACCAGGCGATGGTGGCGGAGCCGGTGGACCTGGCGTCGAGCCTGGGCAACACGGTGGCGGTGCTCAGGTCCAAGGCGCGATTGAAGTCTGTCGAAGTCGCCGTCGACGTGCAACCGGATCTTCCGCGCATTCTCGGTTTCGCCGGCGAGATCAACCAGATCTGGGCGAATCTGATCGACAACGCGCTCGACGCCGTCCCCCAGGCCGGCCGCGTCGACGTGACGGCGCGATGTGAGCGGCGCCGCGTCGTGGTGCGCGTCGTCGACAACGGGCCGGGAATCTCCGCCCCGGCGCGCGAGCATCTGTTCGAACCGTTCTTCACCACCAAGCCGGTCGGGAAAGGCACCGGGCTGGGCCTCGACATCGTCCGTCGCCTGCTCAGCCACAACGACGGCGAGATCGAGGTCGAGTCGGTCCCCGGCCGAACGGAATTCCGAGTCTCTTTCCCCATCGCCGACGCCGACGCAGGCCGGGAGAAATCCTGAACAAATCCGTCCTTCTCGTCGTGGACGACGACGCGCAGGTCCTCGCGGCGGTGCGGCGCGATCTGCGGGGGCGGTATCGAGAGTCGTACACGATCATGAGCGCGGCTTCGGGCGAAGAGGCGCTCGCCACCATTCGCGAGCTCAAGGCGCGAGGCGAGTCGCTCTCGATCGTGATCAGCGACCAGCGTATGCCGGGGATCCAGGGAACGGATCTGCTCGCGCAATCCCGCGACATCTATCCCCTGGCGCGCCGCGTGTTGCTCACGGCCTATTCGGACATCGACGCCGCCGTCCAGGCCATCAACGTGGCGCATCTCGATCACTACCTCTCCAAGCCCTGGGACCCTCCCGAGGAGAGCCTCTTCCCGGTGATCGACGATCTGCTCGACGCCTGGCAGGCCGAATATCTACCCGAGGCGAAGGGACTGAGGCTCGTCGGTCATCAGTGGTCGCCTCGATCGCACG
>JBDUBP010000249.1:0-2999 GCA_040004075.1 Acidobacteriota bacterium
GAGAACTGGAAGCGCAGCTCTTCGATCTTGCGGAACTGGCGGTACGGCTCGTTGACGCCCTCGAGCTCGACGACGCCCTTCTCCCGGTCGAGCGCCCGGATGCGGAAGACGGCGCCGTCGAAGCGCTTCAGGAGCTGGCCGGTCGCCAGGGTGTCGGGTGCGAACCGCGACGCCGGAGCGAGCGGATCGGTCAGGACGCCTTTCAATCCCTCGAGCGCGGCCTTGAGCGAGGCCGCCTCCGGAGAGAGCGGCGAGAAATCGTCGAACCGGATCGTGCGCCGCGCGCCGTCCGCCCGGACGACCGTCACGACCGATTGCACCGCGAACTCGCCGGTCAATCCGGATCGCTGGTCTGCCGCCACGGACCAGACTTCGGGCCGCGAAAAATAGTCGCAGTAGTACGAGAGCTCCTCGGGAGCGATCTGCTTTCTCGAGATCTCATCCTTTCCGTCCCGGCTGCGCTTCCAGACGAGCCACCGGTCGCGGAAGAGCGTCACCCGCTCGTACCCCTGCCGCGACTGGCGGACCCATTCGGAGCAGAAGGTCGATTCCGAAGAACCCCGCGGCGTGGCGGACGGTGAGGGGGACGGGCGCGGGGATTCGGACTGCCCTGCCGCAGCCGCGGCCGCGGAGAAGAGGAGCGCCGCGACGGCGAAGGATGACGGCAGAATTCTCATCCCGCCTCGCCACTTCTGCGCGCTGCTTCCAGCGCGAACGCCAGCTCCTGCGCCGGGGCGATCCGACCGCTTCCGAGCGCCAGCCTCGTTTCGGCGAGCGCGCGTCCCACCCGCGGCCCGGGCGGGATCCCGGCTCGGAGCAGGTCGGCCCCGCGGATCGAGAGGACGACCGGATCGAGCAGCAGCCTCCGTTCGCGTCTCCCCTGCCCCGTGTCGGAACGCCAGGCGGCGGCCGCCAGGCGCTCCTCGGAGGAGAGCGAAAAGCGGGCGGCGGCGCCGAGCGGGTCCCGGCGTGTCACGGGCCACCTCTCGAGCGCCCGGCGGGCCACGCCGGGAAGAGCGAGGCGGCCAGCCAGCTCTGCACACCCCCGCTCGGGGAGCTCGCCCGCCCAGATCAGGAGTGCCGCGAGCCAGGGGGTCTCCGCGGGCCGGCGGCGCCCCATCCGCTCCGCGCGATCGAGCGCCGCCAGCGTCTCGGCGCTCCCCCGCAGCTCCGGGTGCAGAGCCCGCGCGAGGCCGACGCCGTCGGACAGACGCACGGCCTCGGCCACGCGCGGCTCGGCCAGAGTGCGCTCGAGCTCCCGCCGCAGGCGATCTCCGGACACCGTCTCGAATGCGCCGGCGCCGACCGCGGCTTCGAGCCAACCACGCGTCCGCCGCTCGAGCGCAAGCCCGAGCCGGTTCGCGTAGCGGACGGCCCGCAGGGCGCGGGTCGGGTCGTCCTCGAAGGACCGCGCGTGGAGCACACGAAGGAGCCGCCGTTCGAGATCCGCCGCGCCGCCGAAAGGATCGTGGAACCGGACCTCCGGCTCCGAAAGCTCGACCGCCATGGCGTTGACGGTGAAGTCGCGCCGCGCGAGATCCTCCTCGAGCGTGGCAGCCGAAACCTCCGGCAACGCGCCGGGACGGCGATAGATCTCGCGCCGCGAACGGGCGAGATCGACGCTCCAGCCGCCGGGCATAGAGAGTGTTGCGGTGCCGAACCGCTCATGCACTTTGAGCGTCAGCCCGGAAGACCGGGCCGCCCGCCGCGCGAGCGCGATCGCGTCGCCTTCGACCGTGACGTCGACGTCGCGGCCGGCGTCCCGCACGTTCAGGAGCCGGTCTCTGACGACCCCGCCGACGACCGCGATCCGGACCCCGCCCGCGGCTGCCGTGACGGGCCGAAGGACGGAAAGGAGAGAGCGCGAAAGCCGGGGCCCCGGCCGGCGGCGCGTCACTCGAACAGGTACTCGACCGAATCTTCCCCGGCGAGAGCGCGGATCTCGCTCGTGAGCGTGGAGGAAGCGGCGATGCGCATCGAATCGGCCGCGCGCAGGGTGGCCTCGAACTCTCCGGGGCGGAAGAGGCGGATCGAGACCGGAGTCGTGCCGGGATGCGACCGGAGGCTGTCCTTCACGCGGGCGAGCACCTTCTCGTCGGCGAACGCCAGGTTGACGCGAATCATCATCTCGCGCGCCCGCCGCTCGTGGATCCCCTCGAGACGCACGATCTCCCGCACGGTCATCTCGAACGCCGCTCCCGACTCCCGCACGGTTCCCGTCACGAGCACCGGCAGATCGGCCTGAAGCCAGTGGCCATCCTTTTCGTACTGGCTCGCGAAGATACAGATCGGAATGCTTCCCGTGGTGTCCTCGAGGCACGCCTTCAACATCGTCTTGCCTTCGTTGGCGCCCTTCTTGATCTTCTGCTTCTTCAGGTTCGTGAGGACACCGCCGATGCGGACCGTCTGATCGACTCTTCCGGTCAGGTCCGCGATCCGGACGTCGGCGAAGCGCTCGATCGCCTCGGCGTACTTCGCCAGCGGGTGCCCCGTCACGTAGAAGCCGAGAATGTCCTTCTCCCCCTTAAGCCGCTCCTCGAGGGACCACTCCGGCAGGTCGGGAAAGTCGTCGGCGGGCGGGCCTCCGCCCTCGACCGGGCCGCCGAAGAGGCTCGACTGGCCGAGCTCCTCGTCTTCCCGCTGACGCGCCGCGCGTTCCACCACGCGCTCGGACGCGGCCGCGAGCGTGGCGCGGTTCTTCCCGAGGGAGTCGAACGCGCCGGCGGCGATCAACGCGTCCAGGGTCCGCTTGTTCACCAGGCGCGAATCGAGCCTCAGGGCGAACTCCGTGAACGAGACGAACTTCCCTTTGCCCCGCTCGTCCAGGATGGCCTGCGCGGCCGCGTCCCCCACGCCCTTCACGGCGGCCAGCCCGAACCGGATCGCCCCGCCCACGCCCGCGAACGCCTTCCGGGATTCATTGATGTCCGGGGGCAGAACCGGGATCCCCATCTCGACGCAGTCGCCGATCACCTTGACGATCCCGTCCGTCGAGCCGA
>JBDUBP010000105.1:0-10064 GCA_040004075.1 Acidobacteriota bacterium
TCGCCCGCGATCAGGTCGCCCGGATCAACACGGTCCACATCGGCGATCCCGGCCTACGGCCCATCCAGGTCGAGATGCTGTTTCTCGACGCAACGGGCGCCGTCGTGGGACGCGACGTGAAGACGATCGCCCCCGGACAGGCGGTCTTTTTCGACCTGGCATTCGACGCCGGCGTCGAGAAGAACCGGATCGAGCTGCGAGCGGTCATCAACGCGATACCCCCGCCCGAGCCCGATAAGAACCTCAGGATCACAGTGGAGGTCTTCGACGCCGCCACGGGCAAGACCACCGTGTTCATCAGCAACCCCGAAATCTGAAGCGAAAGGAGCCATACGCATGAAAACCCAACCCGTTCCTACGAAGATTCTGTCGGTGCTCGCGCTGACAGGAATCCTGTCGTTCTGCGCGGCCGCTTCCCTCGAGGCGAGCCCGCCTCGAAGCTGCGGGAGTTGCGGCGTCATGTTCGGCCTGGCGCGGGGTCAGGTCGCCAGGATCAACGCGGTCAACATCGGGGATCCAAACCAGCGCCAAATCCAGGTCGAGATGCTGTTTCTCGACGCAACGGGCGCCGTCGTGGCTCGGGACGTCAAGACGATCGCCCCCGGACACGCCGTCTTCTTCGACCTGCCGTTTAACGCCGGCCACGAGGAGAACCGAATCGAACTGCCAGCGGTCCTCAACGGGAAGCAGTCGCCGAGCCCGAGAAGAACCTGAGGGTCGCCGTGGAGGTCTTCGACCCCGTCACGGGCAAGACCATCGTGTTCATCCGCGATCCCGGCTTATGAAGCGAAAGGAGCGACCCTTTTTCCGCTAGCGAGTCTCGATTGGGACGTACGGCTGCGGGTATCTGGGGCCGGTGTAATCCGCGCGCGGCCGGATCAGCCGGTTATGGGCGTACTGCTCGAGGACGTGCGCCGTCCAGCCGGAGATCCGCGAGACGGCGAAGATCGGCGTGAAGAGGTCCGCCGGGATCCCGAGCATCGCGTAGACGGAAGCGGAATAGAAATCCACGTTCGCGTTCAACTTCTTCTCGTCCCGGATGATTTTCTCGATGCGCCGGGACATGTCGTACAGGGACGTGTCGTTCGAGGCGCGGGCGACTTCTTCCGACATCGCGCGCAGATGGGTGGCCCGCGGGTCCTCCGTCGTGTACACGCGATGGCCGAAGCCCATGATCTTTTCCTTGCGGGCGAGCCGCTCGTGAAGGTCCGCGTCGACTCGATCGAGCGACCCGATCTCCTGCAGCATCTTCAGGACCGCTTCGTTCGCCCCGCCGTGCAGAGGCCCCTTGAGGGTGCCGATCGCCGAGGTGATCGCGGAATGGATGTCGGATAGGGTGGCGGCGGTGACGCGGGCGGCGAAGGTCGAGGCATTCAGCTCGTGGTCGGCGTGAAGGATGAGAGCGACGTCGAGCGCCTTGACTGCCGCGGACTTCGCCGTCTCGCCGGTCAACATCCGGAGGAAGTCCTCGGCGTGGCCGCGGCCGGGGTCGGGTGGGACGGGGGCTCGACCCTGTCGCATGCGGTGGAACGCCGCGACGATCGTCGCGATCTGCCCGGTCAGGCGGACGGCCTTGCGCCGGTTCGCCTCGGGAGACATGTCTGTGGCGTCGGGGTCGGTTGCGGAAAGCGCCGAGACGGCCGTCCGGAGCGCGTCCATGGGGATCGACTTCGCGGCGAGTCTTCCCAGAAGCTCGAGAGTCTCGGCGGGAACAGAACGCTCGCGTCCGATCTCCGCCCGCGTGCGCGCGAGCTCGTCGGCCCGCGGCAGGCGTCCCTGCCAGAGGAGGAAGCAGACCTCTTCGAAGGTGGAGCGGTCTGCGAGCTCGTGGATGTCGATCCCGCGGTACGACAGGATCCCGCGGTCCCCGTCGATGTAGCAGATCGAGGAATCCGCCGCGACGACGTCCTGGAGGCCTTCGACTTCGACCATCTGGATCGTTACTCCGCCTCGATGGCGTCCGGAATCGCGGGATCCAGTCCCGGAAACTTCGCGAGCCACTCGCGCCGCTCGTTGCGCAGCTTCTCGACCAGCGCCGCGTACTCCTCATCCGAGTAGCGGGTCGTCGGCGTGTATTTTTCGAGATTGATGCCGGGCACGTCGGTCGGCACCTCGTAGCCCCAGTCGGGATCCCGCTGCCAGGCGATTCCTTCCTTCGCGATCTGCTTCATGATCTCGGTCGAGATCCGGATGGTGATCTTTTCGCCGGGCGAGGCGCCGTGCGCGCCGATCGACCCGGTGTTCAGGATGTACGCCTGCATGTCGGGATTCTCGCGGAGGATCCGAAGCAGCCGGTTGCCCTCGTCTGACTCCGGTCCCACGATGAACGGGTTCGTACCGACTTCCCGCTTCGCCTGGCCCGCTTTCGTGGGATCTCCCGCGGAGGTCTCGATCGACTCGCCGAGCATGAAATACGCGGCCGCCTGCTCGGGGGTCAGCCGGGCGCAGACCGGGACGATGTCGTTGCGGCGGGTGATGAAGACGATCTTGTTCGCCTTGGGCAGATCGATGCCGTCGCCCGTCCCGCGGATGTGACGGCGCAGGACGACGCCGCGCCCGTTGGAAGTCAGGGACGTGTCCAGGAAGTCCACCTTGCCGGCCTCGTCCACCTTGATGTTCTCGTAGGTGGCGCTGGCGTGCGTGGCGGCGCCCCAGAGGACGGTCTGCGACGGCTCGAGCCCCTCGGTCTTGATGTAGAAGCCGTCCTCCGTCCCGAACGCTCGGCCTTCCCTGGTCAGGAGAACGACGTCGTCCTGCTTGATGATCGCGGCCTCCGGAGGCATGAGCCCGTGGTCGTGGAGCGTCAGGGTCGTCTTGCCGGTCCCGGAAAGCCCGAAGAGGAGGAAGCCGACGTCCTGGAGGGACCCGCCGGGACCGGTCACCCGCAGGATCTTGGATCCGGCATGGAGCCCGAGGCCGCCTCGCCGCTTGATCCAGTACATCGCTTGCCGGAGCATCGACTTCTTCGCTTCGCCTGGGTAGTCGCTGCCCAAAATGTAGGTGTACCCCTGCTGGACGTCCGCGAAGATGAGCCGCTCGGGCCACTCCGGGACGTAGACGGAGACGAAATCGGGCTCATAGGTCGAGTCCGAGGGGAACAGCATGTTGTGCCACATGTAGGCGATCCTGGCGTACTCGACGGGGACGTAGAGCCGGCAGCGGAGGGTGGCGTCGGGATGCTCGCCCATCCGGCGGTCGACCTGAACGAGGTCCATTCCGAGCAGGGCCTCCTGAACCCGCCGGACGGTCTCCTCGGCCTTCGCCTTCTCGATCGGCTGCTGCATGACCCCGACCTGCACCTCGTCCGCGACGATGTACGTGTTCTTGGCCGACCGGTTCTTTACTCGTGTCGAGTACACGGGGGAGCCGTACTCGGTCGTCTGTTCGCCGGACCGGGCCAGGGCGCGGAGCTCCTCTCCCGGAAGGTCTTTACGGATCGTCCTCGCCCGGATCGTCCGCGGGGATACGAGTTCGACGGTGCTCATGGTTCCCTCCTGACCAGGGCCGCCAAGAATATCAAGGCGGCGGCCTGTTTGTACCGGGACGGAACAAAAACGCGGGCCGGGAATCGGGAATCGGGAATCGAAAGGTCTCCTTTTCGCCCCTCGCCCCCTCGCCCTTCGCCCGGCGCCCACGGCTGAGCTGACAGCTTCTTACGCTTTGGCCCTCACCACATAGCGCAGCCTTCCGCCGGGCGCGAGTGCGTCGAACGGGTAGCAGGTCACGAGCGTGAGCGTCTGGCCGGGCGTGGGCTCGAGCGCGGCGGTCGAAGAACGGTCCACGATCCGCGCACTCTCTACCCGATAGGCGGTCGTCTGACCATCCGGGCCCTGCAGAAGGATCTCCTCGCCCGGGGAGATCCCTCGAAGAAACGCGAAATGCGTGTCGCGGTGCGCGGAGAAGACGCAGTTGCCGCGCGCGCCGGGCGCCGCGCTGCCGTCGAGGTGGCCGGGGCCGAAGGCCAGCGTCCGTCCCGAGGCGCCCGCCAGAACGATGATATCGGCGCCCGCCCCGGGGACTCTCAACCGGGCGACGGGCCAGGTGTCCGCCCACGGCCACGGCTTGACCGCCCGTTCCCCGGCGAGAGTCCTCGCCCAGGCCCGGTGGAGGAGGACCTGAGCGAGACGCCCCTTCAGATAGATCCACCCGCCCTGCGAGAGAAGAAGAACGCCGGCGAGCGCGATGGCGGCCGTGAGTCCCCGGGACCGGCGCCCGGTCATCGCAGCGCTCCGGCGGCGCGGATGGCGGCCGAAAGCGAGAGGAGGGCGAAGCCCAGAAGGAGCAGCGCCCGGCCCGGGGTCGCGGTCGAGGGCATCTCCCCGAAGACGTGCTCGGCGCTCCATCCGTCGGGAAGCTGGACGGGAAGCGGCCGCGCCTCGCAGGCGGCGCCGCGCGCGGCCCCCGCCGCGACGTCGACCGCGACGAGACTCGTGTAGCTTGAGACGAGGCGATGCGCGAGGGCGACCTCGACCACCTGCCGGCGGACTTTTCCAGCCTCCGCTCCCGCGGTGGCCGAATCCATCAACGCCGCGATCTTGGAACGGGCCCAGAGGCGGGCGACCCCGGAGTCCTCGCGGGAGGCGGCGAGCGACAGGCGCTGAGACCACGGCTGGCCGCCGCGGTCCCCGCTGATCGTCACCGCCGGGGACGCCGACGACAGCCGCACCGCCACCACCAGCGGCTCGCCGGCGTAGAGATCGGGGACCTTCGCCGGCCACGCCTCGGCCGCGGCGTCGTCCCAGCGGACTTCGAGGTTGGTGAGCACGGGCGACTCGAGCTTGCGGAAGAGCGCCGTCATCTTCGGCTGGACTTCCGCGGCGCTCGCGACATACGTGAACGTTCCCCGCCCGAACATCGCCGCGCGCGTCATGAAATGCGAGTTCGGTGCGGAACCGAGCCCGACCGTGAACAGGCGGCTCTTTCCGAGGTGCTTCTCGATGAAGGCGAAGAGCTCCTCCTCGTTGCCGACCGCGCCGTCGGTCATGAACAGGACCTGCCGCACGGAGGCGGAGGAGGATTCCTCGCCGGAAGTTTCCAGGGCCGCCGCGAGAGCGGGGAGCATTTCGGTGCCGCCCTGCGCCTCGAGCCTTCCGACCCAGCGGCGGGCCTGCTCGACCGCGTCCGGCAGCGCGCGCCGGCTCTCGGGAAAGAGGCGGCGCGTGACGCTGTTGAACTCGATGACGTTGAAGCGGTCCTCGGGCGCGAGCCTGGAAAGCGCCATCGCCAGCGCCTGCCGCGCGCCGTCGATGGACGTCCCGTGCATGGACCCCGACGTATCGATCACGAACACGGTCTCCCGCGGCAGACGGGTCCCGGGAGCCGCGGCCCCATCCGGCGGGATGACCATGAGAAGCGCGTACAGCTCTCCGCCCAGCGTCTGCGTGAAGGCCGCCGCCTTCGGCTCCTGGCCGAGATCCGGCTCCCAGGAGAGCTCGAAATCCCGGTCCGCCGAAACGGTCCGGTCCGCGAGCGTCACCAGCGTGTGGTTGCCTTGCCCGGCCTCGGTCCGCAGGGCGTGCGATCCGCTCTCCACCCGGCGCAGCGGGAAACCGGGATCGAGGCTGACCTTCAGATGGACGGGGTTCGTGAAGCCGGCGGCCGGGTCGGCGACCGGCGGACGGACTCGGTGCGCGTCCGACACGCGGTCGAAGGTGGCGGGGCCGGTCGACGCGGGCGCGGCAGCGCCGGCGCATTCCTTTTCTTCGGCTCCGACGGCGCTCCTCGAGACGGGGTTGTACCGGGGGGCGACGACCATCGGGAAACGAAGGCGGAAGGCTCCCTGATCGAAGCGGAGGGCCTCCTGGTATTCGAGGACGACCTGCACCTCTTCGTCCGGACCGATGCTGGCGACCGACGTCGTGAAGATGTTCGGGCGCTCCTGCTCGAGAAGAGAAGCCTTTCTTCCCTCGGACTTCGCCTGCTCGTACGCCTTCTTCGCCTCTTCTCGTTCCTTGACCTGGCCTTCGATGATGCGGTCGCCAATGACGAGCCGCATCGCGTCCACGGCCGAGCCCTCGGCAAGGGGAAACACGTAGATGCCCTCGACGCAGCCGCCCGTCTCGTTGCGAAACCGCTGGGAGACGGACGTGCGCGCGATCATTCCGGTCACGCGGATCGAGACGTCCGTGTCGAGAACCGGCGCCGGAAGATAGACGCCGGGGCTCGCCGTCTTCAGCAGCAGCGCTCCCGCGTGGGCGTCCTCCGGCCGGACGGGCGCCTGTCCGAGCGCCGCATGAGTGAGCAGGACCCAGAGGACCGCCGCCGCGGTCCACTGCAGAGATCGCCCGACATTCGCGACTTTCATCCGATACCTCCCTGGGCGTCAAGGAGACCTCCCGGGGAAGACCGCGTCGTGCCGCAGCCGGGGAGTTCCGGCGGAAGAATGTGGCAATCCTGTGGCGGCGCTTCCGCGGCCGGCGAAAGCACGCGAGAATGCACGTCAGTGAAAACCGCGAATCCGGAGACGGTGGCGGTCGTGGACGACGAGCCCGCGATCCGCGAGACGGTGAGCTTCGCGCTGAAACGCGAAGGCTACAGGGTGCGGGCGTTCTCCGACGGCCGGGAGGCGTGGGACTCGTTCCAGCAGGAGCTTCCGGGGCTCGCGATTCTGGACATCGTTCTGCCCCGCATGGACGGTCTCGAGCTCTGCCGGAAGCTGCGCGCCCGCTCCGAGGCGCTCCCGATCATTTTCCTGAGCTCGCGCGACGAAGAGCTCGACCGCGTCCTCGGCCTGGAGCTCGGCGCCGATGACTATCTGTGCAAGCCGTTCTCGATGCGGGAGCTCGTCGCGCGTGTCAAGGTGCTGTTCCGGCGCGCCTCGCTCGCCAGGACGGCGGTGGCTCCCGAGAAGCTCCTGAAGGCCGGCGCGCTCGAGCTCGACCTCGAGCGCTACACGGCGAAGTGGAACGGCGCCCTGGTCGCCCTGACCGTGACCGAGTTCCTCCTTCTCCAGTCGCTCGCCCGCCATCCCGGCCACGTCAAGACGCGCCGGCAGCTGATGGAGGACGCGTATCCCCACGACGCGTTCGTCAGCGAGCGCACGATCGACAGCCACATCAAGCGTCTTCGCCGAAAGCTCGTCGAGCGCGAGCCCGCGTTCTCGGGGATCGAGACCGTTCACGGCCTCGGATACCGGTACGAGGGTGGCTGAGGAGGGCGTGTCCTCGCAGGCGCCGCGGCGCCGCCGTCCGGGCCGGCTTTCCGCGCGGCTCCTCGCGTTCAACCTCCTGCTCGTCTTCATTCCGGCCGCCGGTCTGCTCTATCTCGACACCTACGAGAAGCAGCTGTTGGAGGCGCAGGAGCGCTCGATGGTGCAGCAGGGCCGGGTACTCGCGGCCGCGCTGTCGGAGCCCGGCGCGCTCGCGGGGGAGGAGGCGCGGCGGGTGCTGACGCGGTTGAACCGGAGGATCGACGCGAGGATCCGGGTGGTCGATCGTGAGGGAAACATTCTGGGCGACACGAGCCGCCTCGGGCCCCGACTGGAGGGCGCCGCACCCGAGTCGCGCGAGACGGGCGCCCGCAACCGGCTTCTCTATCGCGTCGGGGCAGTCTTCTTTTCCCTCTATCACCGGATCGTTCCCCCGCCGGAGCCTCCGGCCGAAACGCGGGAGCCGTCGCCAGCCGGCGGACGGCTGCGCGGCCGCGAAGTCGAGGCCGCGCTCTCGGGGCGATACGGAAAGGCGGTGCGCCCGTCGCCGCCGGGTCAACGCTCCGTGACCCTTTCGATCGCGATTCCGATCCCGGGAGAGGGCGCGCCGCAAGCGCCGGCGGGCGCGGTCGTCGTCACGCAATCGACCTGGCGCATTCTCCAGGACCTGTACGCCATCCGCCTCGGCATTTTCAAAGTGTGTCTCGGGTCTCTCGCGCTCGCCGTCGTCCTGAGTCTTCTCGTTTCGACGACGATCGCCCGGCCGCTGCGGGATCTGCGCGAGGAGACCGCCGCCATCCTGGACCGGAGGGGACGCCTGCAGGGGAGCTTCCGGCCGTCGGAAAAGAAGGGCGAGATCGGCGACCTTTCACGCGCCCTGCACGAGCTGACGCTCCGCCTCGAGGCGTACCAGCGGTTTCTGGAGTCGTTCGCCGCCGAGGTCTCGCACGAATTTCGAAACCCTCTGGCATCGATCCGGATCGCGGCCGAGATGGCCTCGGAATCGGAGACGGAAGAGGACCGCCGGCGCTTTCTCGAGATCTCCGAGCGGGAGGTGCAGCGGATGGAGCGCCTGCTCTCCGACTTGCGCGAGATGACGCGAGTCGACGCGCGCCTCGAATCGGAGGAGCAGGGCGCCCTCTCCATGAACGCGCTGCTCGAAAGGGTGTGCGAGGGCTATCGGCTCCGCCGGAGCGCGATCGAGTTCCTGTTCGAGCCGCCGCCGGAAACGGTGACGGTGCAGGCGTCGGGAGAACGCCTGGCTCAGGTCTTCGAGAACCTGCTCGACAACGCGGCGAGCTTTTCGCCGGCGGGATCCGCCGTCCGCGTGCGGCTCGAGAGAGAGCAGGGGGCGGCGCGCGTTCGCGTCATCGATCAGGGCACAGGTATTCCGGCAGAACATCTGTCGCGCCTCTTCGAGCGCTTCTTCTCGTGGCGGCCCGATTCGTCCGATGCGGCGAGCCGGCATACCGGTCTCGGGCTCGCGATTGTCCGGACGATCGTGGAGGGCTACGGCGGCACGGTCACGGCGGAGAACAATCCGGACGGCGGTGCGACGTTTACGGTGCGCCTGCCCGCCTCCCGGACGGGCGTCTTCCAGAAAGCGGCTCCCCCGGCCTGACTCTTCGCCCGAAAACAGGGAGTCTGCACAAAAAACTGTGCAGGCAGGCGCGATTTACGACCCCTTGCCCTCCGAAATGCGTTGACTTTGTGCAGACTGACCTTAAAATCGTGCCACCCTTGCAAAAAACGGAGGACAGAATGGCGAAGGCGAAGATCCTGAGGTTCGACCCGGCCGGCCCGGGCCTGGGAAAGAACGAGATCCTGAAGGTGTGCGACGCGGAGAACGTCCGGTTTCTGAGGCTGCAGTTCACGGACATCCTGGGAGTCATCAAGAACGTCGAGATTCCGCGGTCGCAGTTCGCCAAGGCTCTCGACGGAGAGATCCAGTTCGACGGCTCGTCGATCGAAGGGTTCACGCGCATCGAAGAGTCGGACATGAACCTCGTCCCCGACCTGGATTCTTTCGCGATCTACCCGTGGGCGCATCGGGGAGGCGAGAAGGTCGGACGCCTGATCTGCGACGTCTACACGCCTGACGGAAATCCTTTCACCGGATGTCCTCGAACGACGTTGAAGCGGCAGATGGACAAGGCGTCGGCGCTCGGCTACACGCTCGTGACCGGCCCGGAGGCCGAGTTCTTTCTTTTCCGGCGCGACGCGAACGGCGACCCGATCATCGACACGCACGACCAGGGCGCCTACTTCGACCTGACGCCGGTCGACCGGGGCGAAGAGGCGCGGCGCGACGTGGTCCTCGCGCTGGAGCAGATGGGGTTCGAGGTGGAGGCGGCGCACCACGAGGTCGCGCCCGGGCAGCACGAGATCGACTTCAAGTACGCGGACGCCGTGACGACGGCGGATCGCGTCTCGACGTTCCGGTTCGTCGTGAAGAAGGTCGCCCTGGACCACGGGCTCCACGCGACGTTCATGCCGAAGCCGATCTTCGGCGTGAACGGTTCCGGCATGCACGTGCATCAGTCGTTCCTGGACAGGAAGGGCAACAACGTCTTCTTCGACGCGAAGGCAAAGTACCAGTTGTCGAAGACGGCGTTGAATTACACGGGCGGGATCCTGCGGCACGCGAGATCTTTCGTGGCGGTGACCAATCCGCTCGTCAACTCCTACAAGCGGCTCGTCCCCGGATACGAGGCGCCGGTCAACGTCGCATGGTCGATGAGAAACCGCTCGCCGCTCGTGCGCGTGCCGGCGCGGCGGGGGATGGGGACGCGGATCGAGGTCCGGATGCCGGACCCTTCCTGCAATCCCTATCTCGCCTTCACGGTCATGCTGGCGTCGGGCCTCGACGGCGTGAAGAACCGGATGGATCCGGGCGAGCCCGTCGACAAGAACGTGT
>JBDUBP010000062.1:0-10055 GCA_040004075.1 Acidobacteriota bacterium
GAGCAGCGGGACGTGCAGCGTCGGCTCGTACGCGAAGAGGCCGTGCGTCAGCTCCCCATGGTCCCCCCGGGCCTCGCCGTGATCGCTCGTCACGATCAGGAGAGGCGCCGGACGAGTCTCCCGCACCGCATCGAGCAGCGGAGCGAGGACGGAATCGGTGTAAGCGACCTCCCCCAGATACGGGTCGTCGGCGAACCGGGCGCGAAATTCGGCGGGAGGATCGTAGGGAGCGTGCGGGTCGTAGAGGTGAACCCAGAGAAAGCGCGGCTTGCCCGCCCGCGACCGGTACCAGGCGAGCGCGGCCGTGACCACGTCGCCTCCGCGGCTCTGCTCGATCTGGAATTCCAGAGGCTGGTCCACCTGGCGGTAGAGCTCGTCGTAGGTCTCGAAGTCGCGCGACAACCCGTAGCGCGAATCGAGGATGAAAGCGGAGACAAAGGCGCCCGTCGCGAAGCCTTTGCCGGCGAGGAGCGTCGCGGCGGTCGGGATCTTCCGATCGAGGCGAAATCCCGTGTTGTCCCGGACGCCGTGCTGCCACGGATAGCGCCCCGTCAGGATGTTCGTGTGGGAAGGCAGCGTCAGGACGTTGTGCGCGTGCGCGCCGGTGAAGACGCGGCCCTCCGCGGCGAAACGGTCGAGGTTCGGGGTGGTGCCGCGCGGATTCCCGTCGAACCCCACCGCGTCGAACCGGAGCGTGTCGATCGTCACGAGAACGACGTCGCGGACGGCGGGAGCCGCCGGCGCCGGCCCGGGCTGGCGGCAGGAGGCGGCGAGGCCGAGCAGCAGCAGGAGAAGGAGTCCCGCCGCGAGCGGCCGGGAAGCTCTCAACGCGCCGCTCTCCCCGGGGCGTGAGAGGACCGGCCGGTTCGCTGCGCCTCGCGCGCCAGGTGCGCCGCCGTCTCGCCGTCTCCGATGATCCGGGCGGTCTCGGCGGCCGCCTGGAACGCCTCCGCCGCCGGTGCCGCCCGGACCCCGGCGAGGAGCGTCTCCCTCGCGAGCGTTCGGCGGCCCTGGGTCGCGTAGAGCAGCGCGAGGTTGCACCACGCCTGCGAGTTTTCGGGAAAGACGCGCATCTCCTCCTTGAGCGCCGCTTCGGCGTCGGCATCCCGGCCGAGTCTCGCCAGAAGGTCGCCGCGCAGGCCGCTGGCGGCCGACATCGAAAGAAGATTCTTCTCGCGCGTCAGCCGGAACAGCTCGTCGAGATGCGAAAGGGCGCCCTGGATGTCTCCGCGCTCGCGCGCGATCTGCGCGAGGATCAGAAGCGGCACGCGGCGCCCCGGACGATCTCCCAGCGCGCGGCGAGCCTCGGCGTCCGCCTCCGGCAGATCGTGCGCCGCGATCGCGATCTTGGCCAGGGTCTCGTGGATCTGGGGAGCGCCGGCGGCTTCGGCCAGACGCGCGTACTTGCGAGCCTCTTCGAGATTGCCCGACTCGAGAAAGAAGTGCGACATCTCGAGGAGAAGGGGCGCGTTTCCAGGCTGAAGACGGTCCGCGGTGCGGAAGGCGGTGAGCGCCCCGTCGGCGCGCCCCAGCTGGCGAAGCGACTGCGCGTACATCTGCCACGCATCGCTCATGGACGGGCGCCTTTTGGTCAGGACCGCCAGGAGCGAAGACGCGCGTTCGAACTCGCCTGCGGAGAAGGCGCCAAACGCCGTCTTCAACTCCTCGACTTCGCCGATCCGGTCCTTGGGGTCGGGGAGGGGACCGGACGCCTCGGGCGCGGCTCCCGTGAGGTACCCGAGCGAGGCGAGCTTGCGCGCCTGCTCGGGGTCTCCGGCTCCGGGAACCGGGGCGGGCTTTCGGCGCCGGGCGGCCTCGAGGCGCAGCCGCCGGAATTCGTCAGAGAGTGACGCCGACAGATCCCGCTTCTCGGCTGGGTCGGATCGGAGGTCGTACAGTTCCGGCCTTGGAGCCTGGATGTATTGATGGCTCTCCGTCATCAGGGAGGCGAGATCGCTCCATCCGAGGTGGAAGCGGGGATAGAACGTCTCGGAGTAGATCGAGCGCTCGGGGGCGCGTTGCCCGAAGATCATCGTGTCGAGCGCAGTCCCGGAAAGGTTTGCGGGCGGTTTCACTCCGGCAAGCGCCGCGAGCGTCGGAAAGAGGTCGACCAGCCCGATCGGGGCGGAGAGTCTCTGACCGCGGCCGCGCCCGCCCGGCAGCTTCAGGATCACCGGGACCTGAAGGGCCTCCCGATAGAGAAAGACCCCGTGCTCGGCCTCGCCGTGATCCCCGAGCCCCTCGCCATGGTCCGAAAGAAGCAGGACGATCGCGTCCTCGTAGAGCCCGCGGGCCTTGAGCTCGCCCACGAAGGCTCCCACCAGCGCGTCGGCGGCGGCGATTTCCCCGTCGTACGGCAGGTCCCTGTACCGGCTGGCGAACGGCTCCGGCGGGCCGTACGGAGAATGCGGCTCGTACAGGTGCAGGAAGGCGAAGAGCGGGGGGTGGGAGGGGCCGGTTTGTCCCGCGATCCACTCGACGAGCTTTGCCGTTGTCTCGCCGCCGCTTCGCTGAACTCGCCCGAGGCTCTCGCGGACGTGCGTGGGCTCGACGGAGTCTTCGTAGAAACCGAACCCTCTCGCGATGCCGGTTCCCCGGGTCAAGACCACCGCGGAAACCGCGCCGCCGGTCGCGTATCCGTGCGACGCGAAGTACGACGCCATCGTGTCCCGCGCCCCGGACAGCGTGAACGCGACGTTGTCGCGGACGCCGTTTTCCGACGGAAGAAGCCCCGTGAAGAGCGTCGCGTGCGAGGGAAGCGTCAGCGGGACATGGGCGTAGGCGTGCTCGAAGACGGTGCCCTCTGCCGCCAGGGCGTCGATGTTCGGCGTCTCGACGGACCGGTACCCGTACGCGGGAAGATGGTCGGAGCGGAGCGTGTCGATGGAGATCACGAAAATCGACGCGCCCGGGAACGCGTGTCGCGGACGAGCGCAGCCGGTCAGGCCGACTAGAACGAGAAGGGCGGCGGCGAGAAGCGGACGGACCTGGACCATGACGTGGAGTCGCGGATTATAGAAAAGAAAAGGGCCGCCCCCGGGCGGAGGCGGCCCTGACGGGGCGAGTCTAGTAGGCGATCCGGACACCCACACGCAGGACCCGCGGGCTCTGGGTCTCGACGATCTGGTTGAAGCGCGCATTGGGCGCGAAGCTGGCCGCGCTCGTCCGCGTCGCGCTGGTGTACCGGCCGACCTCGTTCGCGCGCTGCAGGACTGTGCCCTCGTTCGTGAGGTTGAAGATGTCGACGGAGGGGATGATCGAGAGCGACCCGACCCTGAACGGGCGGTCGAAGCGCATGTCGAGCTCGTACAGGTTGTCGAGCCGGTAGTCGTCGACTCGTCCGATGGTGTTTCGGATGTCGAAGACAGGGAGCGCCCCCGCCGGATTGTTGTTTCGGATGCGGGCGCGGATGTAATACGAAGCCGGATTCCCCTCCCGCCCGAAGAAGTTGGCCCCGACGTTGATGCCGAAGGGCGCTTGATAGAGTCCCGTCACGTTGAACTGCCATCGCGCGTTGAAGGAGATCGTGCCGCTTCCGTATCCGGTCGCGATGCCTCCGTCGGTATTGGGGTTGCCGAGGTACCAGTCGTTGTTGGGATTGAGGATGGCCTCCGAGGTGAGGTGCTGCTTCCAGTCCTGCCAGGCGAGACTCGCACGCGCCATCCATCCATGCGAGAGGCGCTTGTTGAGCTGAAGCTCGGCGCCGTGAAACGTCTGAGTCCATCCTGGTCGATTCAGGTACGTGTTTCCGTCCGGGACCTGCGGCAGCGTCAGCCCGTAGAACGGCACATTGTAAGGGACCCTGAGACCGTTGGCCGCAACGCCAGTCCCCTGAACGGTCGCGACGAGCGCCCATGTCGTGGCATTGGATCCGGTCGGAACCGCGTATTGCAGGTCATTGAAATACCGGTACGTGTAGGCTGCCGAGACCGCGAAATCCTCCATCAGCTGGTGGTCCAATCCGACGACGATTTCGTCGGTCGATGCCGGCCGGAAATCCGAGGTTATTCGGTTAGGAGGATTCGGGAGCGTCAACGGATTGGTGTTGTAGTAGCCGCCCGTCGGCTCTCCAACTTCCGATCGTTGGACGATGTGATCGTGGTTCGCGTCGTCCCAGTAGTAATACAGGCCTCCCGAAGCGGGGAACCCGTTCAACTTGTAGACGTAGCGTCCGAGCTGATCGGCGAATCGCGAGTAGGAAGCCCGCAGCAGCGTCTTCTTGTCCTTCCCGAGCGAGTAGACGGCAGATACGCGCGGCTCGAGGTCGTGGAACTGGAAGGGAAAGTTCGGGTCGTCCGGCGTGTGCACGGTCGGAAGGACGTCGGGAAACAACGGGTTACCTATGCCGGTCGAGGCGAGGTTGCGGCCTCGCTGGTAGTCGTAGCGCAGACCGACGTTGACCGTGAGATTTCCGACGCTCAGCGTGTCGCCGGCGAAGGCGTGCATGTATTGCTGCTCGAACCGCGTGTCGACGCCCCGGTTCACGACCGCGAAGGACGAGGAAGAGAGCTCGGAGCCGAAGACCTGCTGGCCCGGCCATGCGGACGCCGAGTCGTTGACCTGGTGCCGGTACCCGAATCCGAACTTGAGCTCATGCCCCACGTTGCCTGTGTTGAAGAATTTGGAGCCGGTCAGGTTGCCCTGCTGTTGGTATTCCTTCGTCGTCAACCATCGATATCCGTTGTTCCACTGGTTGTTCGCCCACAGCGTCGGCGTGTCGCGGCCCGCCACGGGCTCGGCGTCGTACCGCGCCTTCATGTACGCGTAGTTTCCCGTCGCAAAGAAACTGGACGAGAAGACCTGCGAGTCCGAGGCCTTGTAGAGATCTGTGGGAACCGTGAGGTCACGCCTCGTTTCGGGAGGCCGCGTGCTGCTCCCCCCCGAGCCGAGCTCCGTGCGGTTGCTTCTCGAGATGGCGACGTCAAGCGCGTTCGACGAGAGGACCTGCAGGTTCAGCTTGCCGTTGTAAGGCTCGAGCTTCACGTCCTGCTGGAGGCGGTTCCCGAGCGTGTCGCTTCCCGTGGTGTTCGTGCCGAAGTCCTGGCGGGCGAAGGCTCCCCAGATCCAGAGGCGGTCCCTGATGATCGGGCCGCCAACCTCCGCTCCGTATTCGCGGACGAAACGAAGGCTGTTCGTCCGGAGGTTCTGCGCGACGGCCTCCGCATTCTTGTTGTCGGACTGGAGTCGGTCCGACGTGTAATAGAACCGGGCGGAGCCCTTGATGTCGTTGGTGCCCCGCTTCGTGACGACGTTGATCGAGGCTCCCGGGGTCTGCAGCTCGAGATTCGAGCCGCCGGTTGAGACCTGGAGCTCCTGGAACGTGTCGAAGTCGAAATAGATCGGGCTGGCTCCGTTGCTCTTGGAATCGACGCTTCCGTAGTTGTTGTCCGTGACGTTGACGCCGTCCATGGTGTAGGTCGCTTGGGAGGAGCCCTTCGACGTAAATCGGGGTCCGCCCACGTCCGCGCTGTGAATGCCGGCGGTGTTCGGACGGTCCAGCTGGATGCCGGGCACCTGCTGCATGAACGCGTAGATGTCGCGGGTCGTCGGAATCTGCTGGAGCTCCGCTTGAGCGAACGTGATGCCGGTCTCTGTCTTGCGCTCGTCGACCAGCGGCGTCGAGCTCGTCACGGTGACGGCTTCGGCGACGCCAGAGACCATCGTGAGATCCGCGGTGGTGTTCTTGCCGAGCGTGACGATGACGTTCTCGCGCGTCACGGAGGCGTATCCCCTCGCGATCGCGGAGACCGTGTATTTCCCGGGTTGAAGAGCCAGAAAGTGAAAGCGGCCGTTGGCGTCGGCGTCCGTGGTCGCGGGAGCCGTGGTTCCGGACAGAGTCACCGACGCGGCGGAGACCGGGGCTCCCTTCTCATCCACGACCTGGCCGTGGACGTTTCCAGAGCTCTCCTGCGCGACGAGTCCCGCGGCAAGCCCGAGCCACGCGAGGACTGCCAGCAGGACTCCCGGAGTTCGAAATCGCATCACGCAACCTCCTCCGCAAAGAGAGTTTGGAATTCTTGCAGCAGATTATTGCATCGACGGTCCAAGAACCGGGAACGAAATCTCGGTGTCGCTATCTTTCCTTCCATGCATTTATTTGGACGGCGGTGCGGCGCGTGAGAAAAAAAATCTCAGAGGCACTGACGAAAACGGCGCGATGAGGAGGGTCGCTTCAGCTTCGTGAGGACCGCGCGAATCTCGTCGATGTCGCGCGCGTCGCGTTCACGCGGCGCGGTCTTCAGGACTTTTCGAGAGCGTCGACTGCCTGTTCACGCCGTCCTGGTCGGGTCGCGATGAGGCATCTGTTGTACAACGCGTCGAACCGCGCGGGATCGTACGCGGCGCACCCGGTCGGACTCCGTCCGCCGGCTTCGCGTGGGCGCGCGGCGTCGAGGTCAATCCCCAGCAGTACGACGCGCTCTACAATCTCGGCCGCGTGGCCGGCCAGATCGGAGATTGGAAGCGTTCGCGGGAAGCGCTCACGCGGTTCATGGCGACCGCCCCGCCACGCCGGTACGAAAAGGACATCCGCGAAGTCCGGACCGTCCTCGCAGACGTGCCGCGCGGCTGAGACCTCTCGAAGACTCAAAAGGAGATCCCCTGATGCGCATACGACGAGGCGACCCGGCTGTTCGTTTCGTTCTCGCGGTCTGCGTCCTGGCGGCTCTCGCCGCGGCCTCCACCGGAGGTTGCGCGAGCGCTCGTCCGGGGAACCCCGGCGTCGCGGTCCGAGGCCATCTCCTGATCGTCGGCGGAGGGCCGCTCCCGCCGGCCGTGCTCTCACGCTTCGTGGAGCTGGCCGGCGGCTCGGGCCGGGCGCGGATCGTCGTCTTCCCGATGGCGAGCTCGGACCCCGACGCGGGCGTCGAGCTCACGGCGGATTTCCGGAAGATGGGCGCGGCGGCCGAGCGCATCGTCCTCGATCATCCGCAGGCCGACACGGCCGAGGCCGCCGCGCGGCTCGACGGCATCACGGGGATCTGGTTCGGCGGGGGGGACCAGGTGTTCTTGACGAAAGCCCTGGCGGGGACGCGCACGGAGGCCGCCATCCACGCGAGGTACCGGGACGGCGCCGTCGTGGGCGGGACTTCGGCCGGCGCCGCCGTCATGTCGACGCCGATGTTGACCGGCGACGAGAAACGCCCGGGGGGGGACCGGCCTCCGGCAAAGGACAGCCGCGACGCCTACATGACGATCGCGCGGGACAACGTCGTGACCGAGCCCGGATTCGCGCTCATCCGGGGGGCGATCGTCGATCAGCACTTCATTCGAAGGCGCCGCAACAATCGTCTCGTCAGCGTCGTCCTGGAGCATCCGGACCTGGTCGGAGTCGGCATCGACGAATCGACGGCCCTGGAGGTCGACCCCGCGGGCCGCTGGCGCGTTCTGGGGCTGTCCGTCGCGGTCGTTTACGACGCGCGGCGCGCCGCCGTCACCCCGGCTGGCAGACCGGTTCTCGGCGCCGCGGAGATCCGGATGTCGGTGCTGCCCGCCGGGAGCCGGTACGACCTGCGGACGGGAAGAGCGGAGCTGCCGGAGCGCCGCTGAGAGCTCAGACGGAGCTGGTCGAGGAGGATCTCTGGCTCGCGCGACCCGCGTACTTCTCGACCTCGCCGATCAGCTCGCCCAAGGGAAACGGCTTGCGCAACAGCGTCTGAATTCCGAGAGAGACGCCGAACAAATCCGCCTTGACATGCGCGCTGATGACAACCACCGGAATCTCCGAGATCTCGGGGTCTTTCGCCTGCGCCTCCAGGAACTCGCCGCCGCTCATCACGGGCATCATCCAGTCGAGGAGGATGAGCGCGGGTTTGGCTTCGCCGCTCTTGAGATACTCGAGCGCTTGACGGCCGTCCCCGCACCCGATCGCGCTGAATCCAGAGTCCACGAGCGCGCTGCAGAGAGCCTCGCGCAGATCGCGGTCATCATCGACAACGAGAACGGTGCTCATGTTCCTTTCGAAGGTCTCAAGGAGTTTACTCTCAAGGGGGGCGGACCTAAAGTGTCCAGGATGACCGTCAGCCGGCGCACCAGGGCGATCCGTCGAGGGGCTGCCGCCGCGCTGGCCGCCCTTTCGGTGCTGGTTGCCGCGCCCGTCCGCTCCGACGACTGGCCTCAGTGGGGCCGCGACGCGCGGCACGGCGCCGCGGCCTCCGTGGCGGCTCAGCGGCTCGCGGCGATCCTCGCCGACTTCGTCTATGACCCCTTCGTGGGACAGTCCACCGCCGAGTCGGGCGGAAGTCTGCTCGCCCACTATCCCGTCCCGCTGCTCGACGGACCCGACGTCTACATGGGCGCGAAGACGGGCACTTATGTCTCGTGTTCGCCCCCCGGATCGCGGCAGCCTGCGCCCTGCGGCCCCGGCGCGTGGGACCGCCAGACGTGGAACGTGCAGAAATTGCGGTGGACCGGTACCGCCCTCGTCCCCGTCTGGAGGTTCCAGACGGACTGGAAACCGGAACCCGACGCCGGCAGCGGGCCGAGCGGGTTCTTCGGGTGGGAGCCGGTCTTCCATCCGGTTTTAGCCGGCGGATTCGTCTACGTTCCCGGCCGGGGGGGCTCGATCTTCCGCGTCGAGAAGGCGACGGGGGACTCGGTGCGGATCTCGCCGTTCGGAGGGCTCGACGATTCGATCTTCGTCGCCGGAGGCCTGGCCGCCGACGGCGCGGGCAACGTGTATTACAACGCCATCCAGCTCGATCTCGCGAGGCCCTGGGGCAGCGACGCGCGGGGCGGCTGGCTCGTACAGGTCCGGACCGACGGGACTTTCCGCACTGCCACGTTCGCCTCCCTCGTCGCCGGAGCGCCCGGCGCCTCGGACGCCTGCGAGGGCACCTTCACGGGATCCCTCCCCTATCCCCCGAGCGCCTCCGCCGTCCCGCCGACGATCCCGTGCGGCTCGCAGCGTCCGGGGATCAATGTCGTCCCCGCGATCGCATCCGACGGAACGGTCTACACGGTCAGCCGCGGGCACTTCGCGGAGCGGCAGGCATACCTCGTCGCGGCCGACGCCGCGCTCTCTCCGCGCTGGTCGGCTTCGCTGCGGGACCGCCTCCTGGACGGCTGCGGGGTGCTCCTTCCGCCCGACGGGACTCCGGGAGGGTGCCGGACTGGCTCGATCCGAGGCGTGGATCCGCAGACGAACCGGCCGCCCGCGGGCGCGGTGCTCGACCTCTCGACGTCCTCGCCCGTTGCGCTTCCGGACGGAGGCGTGCTCTATGGCGCGTACACGCGCTACAACTACTCGCGCGGGCATCTCTTCCACTTCGACGAGCGGGGAGGCTTCGTCGGCGCGTACGATTTCGGGTGGGACATCACCCCCGCGGTCCGGGCGCACGACCAGACCTATTCGATCCTCCTGAAGGACAACCACTACGAGACCGGCTCCTACTGTGGCGACCCGAACTTCTGCCCGGGCGAGGCGGGACGCTACGACATCGTCTCGCTGACGCCGGCGATGACGCCGGAGTGGACGTACCGCAACACGAACACCTCGAGCTGCGTCCGCCAGGCCGACGGCTCCATCTCGTGCGTCTCGGACCATCCCGACAGTTTCGAGTGGTGCGTCAACCAGCCGGCGATCGACGCCAATGGAGTCGTGTACGCCAACAGCGAAGATGGATTCCTCTACGCCATCGGACCGGACGGGACCCTGCGCCAGAAGATCTTCCTGAGCTCCGCCCTCGGCGCCGCCTACACGCCGCTCTCGATCGCGGCCGACGGCATCGTGTACACGCAGAACGACGGCCATCTCTTCGCGGTCGGAAACCCTCTGCGTCCGGCGCCGCTCCCACCTCCGCGCCGCCGGGCCCCCCGGACGCTCGGGAAGATCTCCGCGCCCTCGCGCTGAGAGACTGTTCCCGCTCAGTCACGACGTCGTTTCCTTGGAGCATTTTCGGGCGCGCGTGGGACGCGCGCGCCCAAATACGACGCGGCGTCCTTTCCGCGAGTACGCGGGGCGCCGCCAGGGACCCGCTCGGTCACGACGTCGCTTTCTCTAAGCATTTTCGGGCGCGCGTGGGACGCGCGCGCCCAAATACGACGCGGCGTCCTTT